>JBOGJI010000052.1:0-34208 GCA_050747865.1 Thermoanaerobaculia bacterium | reverse complement strand
GCGGAGCCCGACGAGGAGCGACTGGAACGCCTGGAGCGCGCCGGGATCGTGCGCCGGGGACGTGGGAACATCGCCCAGTATCTAAAGGAACATCCTCCGCTGAAGCTGGGAACGGATCTCTCGGCTGCACTACAGGAAGAGCGAGAAGACCGCTTTTGAGGTACTGGGACGCATCGGCGCTCGTCCCGGTAGTGCTCGCGGAGGAGCGGAGCGATCTCGTCCAAGGCTGGCTCGATGAGGACGACATCGTGACCACCTGGGCCTGGACGCAGGTGGAGGTCGTGGGCGCGATCGAACGCCGGGCGCGCGAGGGCGAGTTGACTCGAGAAGGGCGGCAAGCCGCATTGACACAGGCCGCCAACCTGGCGGCCAAGTGGACCGAGATCTTCGATCTGACGGCGGTCCGTAAGCGTGCCTTGAATCTGCTGGCCCGCCATCCGCTGCGAGCTGTCGATGCGGCGCAACTGGCGGCCGCACTCTTCGTTGCGGAGGACGACCCGGCGTCGCTAGTCTTCGTCTGTCTCGACGAACGACTTGCGACGGCCGCGGAAAGGGAAGGCTTTCCGGTCCTGGTGGGCGACGGAGACGGCAGAGCCCAAGAGTAAGGAGACGACGAAGTTGAGCCGATTTGCTGGCGTGGATTTCCTGGATATCGACTCGCTTCTCACCGACGAGGAGCGGCTGGTGCGTGACACGGTGCGCGACTTCGTCGAGGATCGCGTCAAGCCGATCATCGAGGAGTGCCACCGGGACGCCCGCTTCCCCATCGAGCTGGTGCCGGAGATGGCGCGGCTCAACCTGTTCGGGGCGACGATCGACGAATACGGGCTGCCGGGCCTCGGCAACGTCGCCTACGGGCTCATCATGCAGGAGCTCGAGCGCGGGGACTCCGGGATCCGCAGCTTCGTGTCGGTACAGAGCGCCCTGGTCATGTACCCGATCTACGCCTTCGGGTCGCGGGAGCAGAAGGATCGGTGGATCCCGGCGCTGGCCTCCGGCGAGGCGATCGGCTGCTTCGGCCTGACCGAGCCCGACTTCGGCTCCAACCCTTCCGCCATGCGCACCACGGCGCGCCGCGACGGGGATTCCTGGGTGCTCAACGGCGCCAAGCAGTGGATCACCAGCGGCTCGATCGCCGACGTGGCGGTGGTCTGGGCGCGCACCGACGACGGCATCCGCGGCTTCCTGGTCGAGAAGGGGACCCCCGGCTTCTCCGCTCCCGAGCAGCACGGCAAGTTTTCGCTGCGCGCCTCGGTGACCTCGGAGCTCGGCTTCCAGGACTGCCGTATCCCGAAGGAGAACCTGCTCCCCGAGACCGTGGGGGTCAAGAACGCCCTGATGTGCCTCAACCAGGCGCGCTACGGCATCGCCTGGGGCGGCCTCGGAGCCGCCATGGAGTGCTTCACCACGGCGCGCGACTACGCCATCGAGCGCATCCAGTTCGGCGGCCGCCCGATCGCCAGCCACCAGCTCGTGCAGGAGAAGCTCGCCTGGATGCTCTCCGAGATCAGCAAGGGGCAGCTCCTGGCTCTGCGGCTGGGGCGGCTCAAAGACGAGGGGAAGCTCAAGCACTACCAGGTCTCGCTCGGCAAGCGAAACAACGTCTGGGTGGCCCGCGAGTGCGCGAAGCTGGCGCGGGAGATCCTGGGCGCCAATGGCATCGTCGACGACTACCCCGTCATCCGCCACATGCTGAACATCGAGTCGGTGTACACGTACGAGGGGACGCATGACATCCACGGACTGATCCTGGGCGAGGCGATCACCGGGATCCCGGCGTTCGAGCCGCCGCCCGCCCAGGAGTCAGGAGTCAGGGGTCAGGGGTCGGGGGCGGAGAGTGGAGAGCGGGAGGCGAGAGCCGTGGTGGAGGAGCGCTGATGGCGCTCGATCCCCAGCTCCACGAGCAGTTCATCCGGGTGACCGAGGAGGCGGCGATCGCCGCCGCCCACACCATGGGCTACGGCGACGCCAGGCGCTCAGACGGGGTGGCGGTCGAGGCCATGCGCCGCGAGCTGGGCGCCATGCCGATCTCCGGGCGGGTGGTCATCGGCGAGGGAGAACGGGACGAGGCGCCGATGCTCTACGTCGGCGAGGAGCTGGGGGCCCACGCCGGCACCGAAGACGGCGCGGCCGTCGACATCGCGGTCGATCCCCTGGAAGGCACAAATCTGTGCGCCACCGGGGCCAGCGGCGCCATCGCGGTGCTGGCGGCGGCCGAGCGCGGGGGGCTGCTGCACGCCCCCGACGTCTACATGGAGAAGATCGTCGTCGGCCCGACCTCGGCGGGGCACGTGCACCTCGACGCGCCGGTCGCCGAGAACCTGCGCAACATCGCCCATGCCCTGGACCGCGACGTCGACGACCTGACGGTCGTGGTGCTGAACCGCGACCGCCACCGGCAGCTCATCGAGGACATCCGCAGCGCCGGCGCGCGCATCCGCCTGATCGGCGACGGGGATCTGTCCGCCGGCATCGCCGCGGCCGTGCGCGGCACCGCGGTGCACGCGGTGATGGGGATCGGCGGCGCCCCCGAAGGCGTCCTCACGGCGGCGGCGCTGCGCTGCCTGGGCGGCGAGATCCAGGGCCGCCTGGTGGCGCTGGACGAGCGGCAGAAGCAGCGGGTCGACGCGCTGGGGATCCATGATCTGTCGCGGCTCTACGGCACGGAGGATCTGGCGCCGGGCGAGGAGATCCTGTTCTCGGCCACCGGGGTGACCGACGGCCAGCTCCTGCGCGGGGTGCGCTTCTTCGGCCACGGGCTGCGCACGTCGACGCTTTTCCTCTGCCGCACGCAGCGCCTGATCCGCTTCGTGGACACGATCCGCCACGAAGACACGAACATCCCGGTGATCCTGTGATCAAGCCGGATCGCTGGATTCGCGCCTGGGGCCGCGACGGGGGCTGCGAGCCATACGAGGAGTCGCAGGTCAACGCGGCGAGCTACGACGTGCGGCTGGCGAACCACTGGATCTGCCCTACCCGCGATCCGGAGGACGTCACCGCCGACCATTTCAAGCTCTTTCCGGGCGAGGTGGTGCTGGCCTCGACCAAAGAGTACGTGCGGATCCCGCGTGATGTGGCCTGCGATCTGAAGCTCAAGTCGACGTTCGGGCGCGTCTGGATCAACCACTCGCTCGCCGGCTGGTGTGATCCCGGGTTCGAGGGCAATATCACTCTGGAGCTGCAGAACCTGGGGCCCGAGCCGTATGTGCTCGAGGCGGGACGGCGCATCGCGCAGCTCATCTTCATCGCCATGGAGTCGCCGCCTGAGGTGGCGTATGGGGATCCCGGGGCCTCGAGCCACTACCAGGGACAGCGCGGCACCACCCGAGCTCACGAGTCGTAGCGGCCGAGCTTGTCTCGGCCGGGCTGCGGCGGCCGACACGAGGTGGCTGCTACAGCCGGGGACGGGAGACGTGGGGGTTGTCGCGTTCGGCGAAACGCAGCGGCCAGTGTGCCGCTTCCTGCGCGTAGGCGACGCCGATACGTGAGCCGCAAGCGATCGCTCTCGCGGGGACCGGTTCGCCCTCGGTGAGATAGAGATCCGGCGGCGTCAAGGCGACGCCGTCGAGCTGGCGGTCGATGGACAGGGCCTGGCAGAGCCGGGCCGGACCGCCGGCGATCTGGCCCGGGCGTGTGGGGTGTTGAAGACCGCGGTACGCGAGCATCTCTTCCTCGCCGGCGATCGGCTCCCCCGCCCGGATGAGAACAGCTCCACCAGTCTCGGCCAGGTCGCCAGTGACGACGTTGACGCAGTGGTGGAGCCCGTAGATGAAGTAGACGTAGGCGTGGCCGGGGAGCAGGTAGAGGGAGGCGTTGCGGCGTGTGCGGCGGCCGTTCCAGGCGTGGCTCGCGCGATCGCGGGCGCCCAGGTAGGCCTCGGTCTCGACGATGCGGACCGCGCGCCGGCGCCCTTCGGTCTCCCGGACCAGGTAGCGGCCCAGCAGACCGGCCGCGAGCTCCTCCGCCGGACGTCGGAAGAACGACGCGGACAACGGGTCCCAGGGCGCGCCGCCGGACATCTTCATTTCCGCACCCGTATAATGCCCTGGCCCATGCCGTTGCCGCCGTTGTTCGAGCAGCTTCCCGAGGTCTTCGCGGTGCGCTATGACGCGGCGGCGCCGTGGACGCTGCTCGGCGAGCCGCTGGACGATCTGCTCGGCGAGCTGCCGGACGAGCGCGTCGAGATCCCGCTCTCCCCCGATTTCCACCTCCTGGGGCACGGCATCGTCATCGGCCGGGGCAGCCGCATCCTACCCGGGGCGGTGATCGAAGGGCCGGTGTGGATCGGCCGGGAGGTGGAGATCCGGCCGGGCGCGTACATCCGGGGCGGGTGCTGGATCGGGGATCGCGCCATCGTGGGCACGCACACGGAGGTGAAGCGATCGGTGCTGCTGCCCGGGGCGCGGGCGCCGCACCAGAACTACGTCGGCGACTCGGTCCTGGGGGTCGGGGTGAACCTGGGTGCGGGGACGATCCTGTCGAACTTCCGGCACGACGGCCGCGAGGTGCACTCGCGCGGCCTCGACGAGTCGTTTTTACACACCGGGCGCCGCAAGCTGGGTGCCTTGCTGGGAGACGGGGTGCATACGGGGTGCAACTGCGTCCTCCATCCCGGGGTCTTCGTCGGACGCAGGACGGCGATCTATCCGGGGGCCCACCTGCGCGCCGGCAGCTACCCGGCCGACAGCGTCATCAAGCTGCGTCAGTCGATCGAGATCGTGCAGAAGACTCACGCTTGACCACGACCAGGGTGCGGTCGTCGCGTGGCGGACGGGTGCCGCGGAAGGCGACGATATCGGCGCGCACCGCGTCGACGATCTCCTTGGCGCTCAGATCCCGATATCGCCTTAGCGCCGCGCTGAGGCGTTCGACGCCGTACTCCTCCCAACCGCCTCCGGGCTCGGGGCGGCGTGCCTCGACGATGCCGTCGGTGAACAGGGCCACCAGCTCTCCCGGACGCAGCCGCACGAAGCCCCGCTCGTACGAGGCGTCCCGCACCGGGCCGAGCACCGGCCCTCCCTCCTCCAGCTCCACCGCCTCGCCGTCGTTGCGGAAGTGCAGCGGCGACGGGTGGCCGGCGTTGACGTAGATGAGCAGCCCGTCGGCCTCCAGCTCGCCGTAGAACATGGAGACGAAACGGTTGGTCAGCGTCGACTCGTGGATGATGGCGTTCAGCCGCTCGACCGTGCGCACGATCTTGTAGTCCCGCGACAGCCCCATGCGCAGGCCCATGTAGATGTCGCGCACCTGCAGCGCCGCCGGCAGGCCGTGCCCGGAGACGTCGGCGATGGCCAACCCGAGGATCTTCTCCGCCACCGGGATGTAGTCGAAGTAGTCGCCGCCGACGATCTCCATGGGCTCGATGCGGCCGTAGATGTCGTAGCCGGCGAAGTCCGGGGAGCGGCGCGGCGTGATCGAGGCCTGGATGCGCCGAGCCTCGTGCAGGATGCCGTAGAGCCGCTGCTGCCGCAGCCGTTCGGTGATGCTGTGGCGCAGGATCCCCAGGGAGTACTGCACTTTCTCCGGATTGACCGCCTCTGCCACGTCGAAGGCGAGGATGGTGTCCTCGTCCACCTGGATGGCGGCGAAGCCGCTGGTGCCCAGCTCCTGCTCGATGCGCCGGTCCACGGCCGGGTCGTCTTCGGCCATGAAGACCACTCCGCGTTGCTCGAGGCGCTGGATCGGCTCGTAATCCGCCGCCACGCGGAAGGGGCGGCGCACCGGGCGGGCGTCGCCGAACGTCGCGGTCAGCTCGAAGTCGTCGTCGTCGCGGCGGTAGACGCGCCCACCGGTGAGGCCGAGCTGGTCGCGGAAACGCGCCAGGATCGCCTCGGCGAGGGCGAGGGCGCTGGAGCCGACGTCTTCGGCGCGCTCGATCTCCTGGGACGCCTGCTCGACCTGCTTGATCAGCTCCCGGTAGTCGGCCGCCCGGGACAGCTCGCGGGTGTCGCTAGCCGGCATCGATCAGCGTCCGCACGATGGCGTCGGCGAGATCCCGGCCTCGCGTGTAGCCGTTGGCACCGTTCAAGAGGATCGAGAAGGCGTAGAGGCGCCCCGAGCGCGCCTTGGCGTAGCCGGACAGCGCGGTGACGCCGCTCAGGTAGCCCGTCTTGGCGAACACGTTGCCGCGATAGGGCTCGATCCGGAAGCGCTTCTCGAGCGTGGTGCCCGGCTGCCCGCCCCAGGGCAGCGAGCGCAGGAACTCGCCGCCGTAGCGGTGGCCGGCCATGGCCGCCAGCAGGGCGGTGAAGTCGGCGGCGGCGAGCCGGTTGTCGCGGCTCATCCCCGAGCCGTCGGCCTGTTGCGGCTCGCCGTCCAGGCCGAGACTGTCGAGCACGTGCCGCACCGCGTCGACCCCCGCTTCCCAGCTCCCCTCGCCGCAGAGGCGGGCGCCGAGCAGCTTGAGCAGCGCTTCGGCGTAGAAGTTCTGGCTGCGCCAGTTCGTGACCTCGATCGTCGTCAGCAGATCGGAGCGCAGCTCGCCGACCCGTCGCCAGTCGCCCCTGGGCAGCTCCTCGATGAGCTCCCGCGCTCCGTCGAGCGTGATCCCGGCCGCCGCGAGCGCGTGCGCGAACGCGGCGCCGAAATATGCCGCCGGCGACGGCACCGTGATCCAGCGCTCGACCGGCGGCCAGTCGGCGGGCAGTGAGCCCCAGATCTCGATCAGGTCGCTGCCCGGGCGGCGCCCCAACGCCAGGCTCATGCGGCTCCTGGAGCTTCCCGTGCTGGCCCGGTTCTCGACCGCGAGCGCCCCGACGTCGGGCGCGAGCTCGACCTCCACGGGGTCGCCGGGGCGGCCCGGCCGCACCCGCACCAGCACGCAATTGTCGTTGAACGACAGGGCGCCGACCGGCGCCTCATACCACTGATCGAGCTGCTCCTGCGGCCAGCTCGGATGCACGTGCTCACGGCCGAACAGGCCGTCGGCCAGCAGCAGCCGACCGGTGACGCGCTCGATCCCGAGCTCGCGCAGGCGCGCGATCCAGGCATCGAAGACTCCCAGGGGACGGCCCGAGTGGAAGCGGGCGGACAGATTCGGATCGCCGCTGCCCACCACCGCGAGGTCCCCCTGCAGCACGCCGTCCACGACGTCGCCGTTGGTCAGCAAGGGGGTGACGAACTGATACCCCGGTCCCAGCGCCACGATCGCCGCCGCGGTGGTCACCAGCTTGGTGTTGGAGGCCGGGATCAGGGCCCGCTCGGCGTTGAAGCCGTAGACCGGCTCGCCGGTGGTGACGTCGGTCACGGCCACGCCCACGGCCTGGGCCGACCGCCGCGCCACCTCCACCGGACCCGAAAGCGTGCCCTGCAACGAAGCCTGCGCCGCAGTCGCCGTCGCCAGCATGGCGACGGCCGCGACGGTCGCTCTGACAAGAGCAATTAGACGAGTCGCTGGCCGGTTGAATCGAACGAGACGATACGTCATGAGATCCGCCTGCAACCTCGCGGTTGATCGCTGCGGTACGCGGAGTATAGCCGCGAGAGTCGGGAACCCTCGATGTGTCGGTCGGGCCTCCGCGCCCGAGGCCAGCTGCAACGGCTACAATCCGCCGATGCACCTCCACGGCAAGGTAGCGCCCGCGTGAGCGCTGCGGAATCCAGGATCGGTGAGGCGCGTCCGCGCGGCTGGCGCGGGGTCATTACCGCATTCAGCACGCCCTCGGCGCTGACCCTGCTCTTCCTGGGTTTCGGCAGCGGCCTGCCCTTTCTTCTGGTCGGCTACACGCTGTCGATCTGGCTGCGCGAGAGCGGCTGGGCGCTCGGTCCGATTGGGCTGGTGAGCTACATCTCGTTCTTCTATGTGCTGAAGTTTCTCTGGGCGCCGCTGCTGGACGCGCGCCGCCTCCCGCTCTTCTCCCGGCTGGGACGCCGTCGCGGCTGGCTGTTCGCTTCGCAGCTGGTCCTCGTCGGCGGGCTATCAGCGATGGCGATTACCGGGCCGAGCGTTTCCGTGCCCCTGTTCCTCGCCCTCGTCGGGCTGACCGCGTTGGCCGGGGCGACTCAAGACACCATGGTCGACGCCTACCGGATCGAGATCGCACCGATCGAGGCCCAGGGCGCCCTGGCGGCGACCTACGTCCTTGGTTACCGGCTCGGACTGATTGCCGGCGGCGCTCTGGCGCTCTATATCGCCGAGTACGCGAGCTGGCGGGCGGGCTATCTGACGATGGCGGCGCTGGCCATATTGCCGGCGATCGTCACGCTCGTCGCCGCCGAGCCGGCTGCGAGCGAGCGCGTCGAGGCCGAGGCCCGGCCCGGCTTCGTCGAGGCGTACGTGCAGCCGTTCATTGAGTTCTTCCGCCGCAATCGCTGGGCGCTGGCGGTCGCCCTGCTGGCGTTCGTGGGGCTCTTCAAGCTTCCCGACCAGATGCTGACCATCGCCGGTCCGTTCTACCTCGACTCGGGGTTCGACAAGAGCGACATCGCCACGGTGTCGAAGTTGTACGGGGTCTGGATCGGCATCGCCGGCGCCTTCTTGGGCGGCATAGCGGTGGCGGCGCTCGGCGTCCGCGTGCCGCTGGTGATCGCGGCCTTCGCCATCGCGCTGTCGAACCTACTGTTCATTCTGATGTCCCTCTACCCCGGCGAGCTTTGGACCTTCGTGCTCACCATCTCCGGAGACAACTTCGCGCAAGGCTTCGGCGGTCCGGTGCTCGTCGCTTTCATGTCCGGCCTTACCGACAAGCACTACACCGCGACCCAATACGCGCTCCTGAGCTCGCTGGCCAACCTGCCCGGCAAGTTCATCGGCGGCTTGTCCGGCTACATCATCGAGGCCTGGTCGTACACCGGGTTCTTCATCTTCAGCACTCTGTCGATCCTCCCCACCCTCCTGGTGCTGGCCTGGCTCTGGTCCCGCATCCACCGCGACCCGGCTGTCAGATGAGCAGGCCGGCAATGGTGGCGGTCTGGAAGCAGGCCAGGGTGCCGGCGATCATGGCCCTGAGGCCGATGCGGGCGAGGTCGTGCTTGCGCTCGGGGGCGATGCCGCCGATGCCGCCGATCTGGATGGCGATCGAAGAGAAGTTGGAGAACCCGCAGAGGGCGTAGGTGGCGATGACCTCGGAGCGGGCCGACAGCCGCCCGGCCTCGAGCATCTTCGACATCTCGGCGTAGCCCACGAACTCGTTGACCACCGTCTTGATGCCGAGCAGGGTCCCCACCTGCGCCGACTCCGCCCACGGCACGCCCATCACCCAGGCGAACGGCCGGAAGACCTGGCCGAGGGTCCACTCGAGCGTCAGCCCGTCGAAGCCGATCCAGCCGCCGACCTTGCCGAGGGCGCCGTTGCAGAGGGCGATGAGAGCGATAAACGCCAGCAGCATCGCCCCGACGTTGAGCGCCAGCTTGAGCCCCGACCCCGCCCCTTCGGCGGCGGCGTCGATGACGTTGGCCCACGGCCGCTCGACCTCGACGCGCACGGTGCCGGCGGTCAGCGACTCCTCGGTCTCGGGGAACATGAGCTTGGCCATGACCAGCGCCGCCGGCGCCGACATGACGCTGGCGGCGATCAGGTGACCGGCCGAGATCCCCATCCCCACGTAGGCGGCGAGCACGCCGCCGGCGATGGTGGCGAAGCCCCCGGTCATCACCGCCATCAGCTCCGACTGGGTCATCTTGCCCACGTAAGGCCGGATGAGGAGCGGCGCCTCGGTCTGCCCGACGAAGATGTTGGCCGAGGCGGACAGCGACTCGGCACCAGAGGTCCCCAGCAGCCACATCATCACGCGGGCAAAGCCGCGCACCACCCACTGGATGACCCCGATGTAGTAGAGCACCGTGATGAAGCTCGAGAAGAAGACGATGGTCGGCAGCACCTTGAAGGCGAAGTAGTGCTCGGTGAAGCCCTCGCCGAAGATGAAGCGCGAGCCCGCGTCGGTATAGTCCAGGAAGGCGGTGATCGCCTCACTGGCCTCGAGGAAGAACAGCCGACTCCACGGTGTCTTGAGGATGAGCAGCGCGAAGACGACCTGGAAGAGCGTCCCCAGGAGGACGATGCGCCAGCGGATCGCCCGCCGGTTGTTGGACAGCGCCCAGGCGATGCCCAGCATCACCGCCATGCCCAGCAAGCCCACCCAGCGCGTTTCCACTATGGGTTCGTGTCTTCCAGGTAGCGGTAGAGCTCGCCGTCGGTGGAGAGCACGACCGTGGTCCGCTCGTCGACGCTGGCCGGCAGTGTCTCCAGCGACTTGAGGAAGGCGTAGAACTGGCGCGCCGCCGGCGAGCGGTCGTAGGCCTCGGCGTAGATCCGCGTCGCCTCCGCGTCGGCGTCTCCACGGATCTCCTCGGCTTCGCGGAACGCCTCCGACTGGACGCGCTTCAGCTCCCGATCCATCTGTCCCAGGATGCGGCTGGCCTCGCCCTGTCCTTCGGAGCGGTAGCGCTCGGCGATGCGCAGGCGCTCGGCGACCATGCGATCGTAGACCTGCTGCCGCACCTGCTCGACGTAGTCGAGACGCTTGAGCTGCACATCGAGGATCTCGAGCCCCAGATCCGTCGCGCTCTCGCGGGCGGCCTGGAGGACCTCCCGGCGGATCTTGTCCCGCCCGAACCGGATCTCCTGGAACTCCACCTCGTCCTCGGGCGACTCCTCCGAAGCCAGGGGCTCACGATTCGAGCTGCGCACCAGCTCGACCAGGTCGTGATTGGCGATGGCGTCGCGGGTCTTGCCGTCCAGGATGTCGTCGAGGCGCGACTGTGCGCCGGCCTCGTCCCTCAGCCGCTGAAAGAAGACCAAGGGGTCGGAGATCCGCCAGCGGGCGAAGGTGTTGATCCAGATGAACCGCTTGTCACGGGTCGGGAGCTGGTTGGGATCTCCGTCCCATTCCAGGAAGCGCTTGTCAAAACGATGGATCTGTTGGATGAGCGGGATCTTGAAATGCAGCCCCGGCTCGGTGATCGGATCGCCGACGGGCTTGCCGAACTGCGTGATGATGACTTGCTCGGTCTCCGGCACCGTATAGGCGGCGGTCCACAACAGCGACGCCGCGATCAGCGCGAGCGCCGCGATCAGCGCACGGCTCATGGGGAGTCCCCTCCCGCCTGGGGCGGCTCCGTTCGGCGCAATTGCGGCGTCAGGTCCAGGAGCGGCAGCAGTCCTTCCACGGCCTCGTCGACGACCACCTTGCGTCCTACCTTGGGGAGGATCTCGGCCATGGTCTCGAGATAGAGACGCCGCCGGGTCACTTCCGGGGCGCGCTCGTATTCTGCCAGGAGCGCGGTGAAGCGAGCCGCCTCGCCGGTGGCCCGGTTGACCCGTTGCACGGCGTAACCTTCCGCCGATTCGATCGTCTTCTGGGCCTCTCCCTCGGCGCGTGGGACGAGGCGGTTGTATTGTGCTTCCGCCTCGTTGATCAGCCGCTCGCGCTCCTGCTGCGCGCGGTTGACCTCGTTGAAGGAGTCCTTGACCGCGTCGGGCGGGTTGACGTCCTGGAGCACGACCTGCTCGATGCGCAGCCCGGTCTGGTACTGATCGCACAGAGCTTGCAGCTCCTGCTCTGCGAGCACGGAGATCTCCTGCCGCCCGACGGTGAGGACCTCGCTGACCGTGCGGTCGCCCACCACCCGGCGCATGACCGCCTCGCTGATGTCGCGCAAGGTGTCCTCCACGTTGCGGACCCGGAAGAGGAAGCGCATCGGGTCGACGACGCGGTACTGCACCACCCACTCCACCACCGCCGCGTTGAGGTCCCCGGTGAGCATGTGCGCCGCGGCCAGCTCTTCCTCGGTCCTTCCGTATTCGCTCCGCACACCCACGCGCTCCGTATGGAACCCGAACTCCTGCTTGAGCTGGCGCTGCACCGGCACTTTGGTCACGCGCTCGATGCCGAACGGGAGCTTGAGGTGGAACCCGGGACCGGTCTGCCGCACGAACTCGCCGAAGCGCTGTACGACTCCGGCCTCCTCCGGCTGCACCGTGTAGGCCGCGCTGAAGATCAGGACCAGCGCCGCCAGAGCGACCGCGGCCCAGCCCAGCCAGTTGCCCTGCGGCAGCCGCCAGCGCCCGAGTCTCGGGAACTGGATCACCGTTGGACCCCTGCGTCCGTTGATCGCCATGAACGCGGGGAGCGTATCAGATGGGCCCGTTCCCCGCCGCCGAACATGGCATGTCCTTTGCCCCTCTACGCGCCTCGCCACGGGGACGTGAAGCTGCCGGGGTCATGGTCGTCCGCGTCCCCGAGGTCGGGGGGACCGGAACAGTAACGTGCCGCAGAGTACGCAAGTGCTGCATCATCCTCGCCCGCCCGGCGAGGCGTCCACCGAGATCATCGCGGTCAGCGACACGGTCCACGGCGTCTTGCCGCGCCCGAGGGTCGCCGGAAAATTTTTCCTCGCCGGCGACGAGAAGCTCTACATCCGCGGCGTCACCTACGGGACCTTCCGGCCGCAGCGGGCCGGCCGCGATCCCGCCTTCCCCTCCCCCGACGTCGTCGCCCGGGATCTGGCCCAGATGGCGGCCAACGGCCTGAACGCCGTGCGCGTCTACTCGGTGCCGCCTCCCTGGTTGCTCGACCAGGCCGCCAGCCAGGGGCTGTGGGTGATGGTGGGGATCCCCTGGGAACAGCACATCGCTTTTCTCGACGAGCCGCGGCGGGTGCGGACGATCGAGGAGCGCGTGCGCTCCGGTGTCGAGGCCTGCGCCGGACACCCCGCGGTGCTCTGCTACGCGGTCGGCAACGAGATCCCGCCCTCGATCGTGCGCTGGGTCGGCTACCGCCGCATCGAGCGCCACATTCACCGCCTCTACGACATCGCCAAGGAGGTCGACCCGGAAGGGCTCGTCACCTACGGCAACTTCCCGTCGACGGAGTATCTCGACCTGCCGTTCCTCGACGTCGTCTGCTTCAACGTCTATCTTGAGCAGGCCGACCGGCTGCGCCAGTACCTCGCGCGTCTGCAGAACCTGGCTGGCGAGCGCCCGCTGCTGCTCGGCGAGATCGGTCTCGACAGCCGCCGCAACGGCGAGCACGGCCAGGCGCGGTCGCTTCATGAGCAGGTCCAGCGGGCGTTCGCCGGCGGCTGCGCCGGCGCTTTCGTCTTCTCGTGGACCGACGAGTGGCACCGCGGCGACCAGGACGTCCGCGATTGGGATTTCGGGCTCACCGATCGCGGCCGCGTGCCGAAGGTGGCGCTGCCGATCGTGCGCCGCGCCTTCGCCGAGACGCCGTTCGCGCCGGCGACCCGCTGGCCGCGCGTCTCTGTCGTGGTGTGCGTGTACAACGGCGAGGAGACCCTCGAGGACTGCCTCGACGGCCTGACGGCCCTGGAGTACCCGGACTACGAGGTGGTCGTGGTCGACGACGGGTCGACCGACGGCTCAGCGCAGATCGCGGCTCGCTACCCCTGCCGGTTGATCCGCACCCCGAACCGCGGCCTGAGCGCGGCCCGCAACACCGGGCTCGCCGCGGCGTCGGGGGAGATCGTCGCCTACATCGACGCCGACGCGCGACCGGATCCCCACTGGCTGCACTACCTCTGCGAGACGCTGCGCGACAGCGAGGACGATGCCGAGCGCTTGCGCGAGGCCTCGAGAAACAACGTTGTCGGGGTCGGTGGGCCCAATCTGCCGTGCCGCGCCGACGGCGAGCTCGCAGAATGCGTGGCCAACGCCCCGGGCGGCCCGATCCACGTGCTGCTCTCGGACCGCGAAGCGGAGCACATCCCCGGCGTCAACATGGCGTTTCGCAAGGAGGCCCTGGAGGCGATCGGCGGCTTCGACCCCACGTTCCGCGTCGCCGGCGACGACGTCGACGTCTGCTGGCGCATCCAGGCGCGCGGCTGGAAGCTGGCGTTCAGCCCCTCGGCAGTGGTCTGGCACCATCAGCGGAAATCGCTCAAGGACTACTGGCGGCAGCAGCGCGGGTACGGGCGCGCCGAGGCGCTGCTGGAGGCCAAGTGGCCTGAGAAGTACAACTCCGCGGGGCAGGTGTCGTGGGCCGGCCGGATCTACGCCCAGCCGCTGCTCTACGCGCTGCTCAAGGGGAGCCGGGTCTACCACGGCACCTGGGGCACGGCTCCTTTCCAGTCTCGTCATCCGCGGCGCGACGTACTCAACTCGCTGGCGGCGGCGCCCGAATGGTACCTGGTGCTCTCCGCGCTCGCCGCGCTGTCCCTGCTCGGCTGGCTTTGGCCGCCCGCCTTGCTGGCGCTGCCGCTCCTCCTGCTCGCCGCCGGCGCGTCGCTGTGGAGAGCGGTGCGCGGCAGCGCCATGGCGCGCTTCGCCGAGGCCGCCCCGAGCCGTCGGGTCTTCTGGCGCCGGCGCCTGTGGACCGCCTTTTTCTATCTCGCCCAGCCGGCCGCCCGGCTGCGCGGGCGCTTCGCGCACGGCCTGACGCCGTGGCGTTTCCGCCGCATCTCCGACTTGACCTTCCCCTGGCCGCGCCAGGTCCGTATCTGGAGCGAGCGCTGGCGCGACACCGCCGACTGGCTGCAGACGCTCGAAGAGCGGCTCAAGCGCCAGCGCGCCGTGGTACTGCGGGGAGGACCGTACGACCGCTGGGATCTGCAGGTGCGCGACGGCGCCTGCGGTGTCGCCAGGCTGCGCATGTGCATCGAGGAGCACGGCGGCGGGCGCCAGCTCGTGCGCTTCCGCGTCTGGCCGCACCCGCTGGCCGCCCGCCTGGGCTGGCTGCTCGGCGGCTTGCCCGCGCTGCTGGCGGTGGTCGCTGCGGTCGACGGCGCATGGCTCGCCGGCGGCATCCTGGCGCTGATCGCGGGCATCTTCGTGGTCCAGGTCGGGCGGCAGTCGGGGTCTACCGTGGCCCTGGTCCTCAAGCAGCTCCGCGGCGAGCGCCGTGAGGACGCGATGGTGCTCGACGACGGCCGCGCCCCTCGCGTGCTCCGCTCCGGCGCCCGGGCCGAGGCCGTCCGCTAGCCATGCGATACATCCTCCGCGTTCTCCGCTATGTCAAGCCGTTCCGGCACATGGCCGCGGTCTCCGCGGTGATGACCGTCCTGGTCGCCGCTCTCGGGCTGCTGGCGCCGTGGCCGCTCAAGATCCTCTTCGACAGCGTCCTCGGCAACCATCCGCTGCCCGCCGTCGTCGAGCCGATGCTGCGGCCGCTGACGGAACGGAAGTTTTTGCTCCTGCTCGTCGTCGTCCTTGGCGGTTTCGGCCTGACCGTGCTGACCAACGCGCTCAAGGTCCTGAGCAGCCAGGTGGACACCCGGCTCTCCCAGGGAATGATCCTCAACTTCCGCAGCGACCTCTTCCAGCACGCGCAGCGCCTGTCGATGGCCTTCCACGACCGCCGCAAGTCGGGAGGGCTGATCTTCGCCATCAACTTCCAGGCCGACAACGCCGCCGGTCTGGTCATGTCCCTGCAGCCGCTGGCGCTCAGCCTGCTGACCCTCATCGGCATGTTGTGGATCACGGTCGCGATCAACGCCCCACTGGCGTTCCTGTCGCTGGTCGTCGTGCCCTTTCTCTACTACTCCGTCGGCTACTACGTGAAGCACATCCAGGCGCGCCTGCGCAAGGTCAAGCGGCTCGAGGGCGAGTCGCTGTCGATCGTCCACGAGGCGATGTCGATGATCCGGGTGATCGCGGCCTTCGGACGTGAGGCGCACCAGCACCGCCGGTTCCGCGAGCAGGGCAAGCGCGCGATCGACGAACGGGTGAAGGTGACGGTGCGCCAGACCGTGTTCTCCCTGGTCGTCAACACCACGACCGCCGCCGGCACCGCCCTGGTGCTCGGGTTCGGCGTCTACCAGATCCTGCGCGGGCGGATGACCGGCGGCGAGCTGCTGGTCGTCATCTTCTACGTCGCCTCGATCTACAAGCCGCTGGAGCAGGTCAGCACCACGATCGGCTCGTTCCAGGACCGCTTCACCAGCCTGGAGATCGCGTTCAACCTGCTCGACAAGGAGCCGGAGATCCAGGACGCTCCGGACGCCGTGTCCATCGCGCGGGCACGCGGCCGGGTCGCCTTCGAGGGCGTGCACTTCAGCTACGAGAATCGCCGACAGACCCTCGAGGACATCAGCTTCGAGGTCGCCCCGGGGCAGGTGATCGGCATCGTTGGTCCGACCGGCGCCGGCAAGTCGACGCTGGTCAGCCTCATCCCGCGCTTCTACGAGCCGCGCGAAGGCCGGATCCTGATCGACGGCCAGGACGTTCGCCGCCTCACCCTCGCGTCGCTGCGCCGGCAGATCGCCATCGTCCTGCAGGAGCCTCTCCTGTTCTCCGGTTCGATCGAGGACAACATCCGCTACGGGCGGCTCGAAGCGACGCGTGAGGAGGTCGTCGCCGCCGCCGAGGCCGCCAACGCTCACCAGTTCATCATGCGGCTGCCGCAGAAATACCAGACCGAGCTCGGGGAACGGGGGGCGCAACTTTCCGGCGGCGAGCGGCAGCGCATCTCCATCGCCCGCGCCCTGCTCAAGGACTCGCCGATCCTGATCCTCGACGAGCCGACCTCGTCCGTCGACTCGCGCACCGAGAAGGACATCCTGGACGCGCTCGAGCGCCTGATGGCCGGGCGAACGACGTTCCTGATCGCGCACCGCCTGTCGACGCTGCGCAACGCCGATCGGATCCTGGTGATGGCCGGCGGGCGCATCGTCGGGCAAGGAACGCACGACGAGCTGATGGCGCGCAAGGGTCTCTACAGCCAGCTCTACGAGCTGCAGGTGCTGGGCCCGGCCACAGGGCTCGAACAGGCCGCGGACCAGGCCGCGGCCTCCCGGGATCGACTGCGGAGCGTCGGAGGCAAGTCGGCATGATCGTCTCCCGGCGACCTCGCATCGTCGTTCTCGGCCAGCTCACCACGATGCCTTTCGGCGGCGTGATCTGGCAGGTGCTCCACTACCTGATCGGCCTCGAGCGGCTGGGTTTCGAGGCCTATTACGTCGAGGCGCACGCGGTGGCGCCCCGGCACTTCATCCGCGAGCCCGGCGACGGCGGAGCCGCCGCGGCGGCTGAGTTCCTGGAGCGGACGTTCTCGCGCTTCGGCTTCGCGGATCGCTGGGCCTTTCACGCCCTCGACTCCGACGGGCGCTGCTACGGGAAGAGCGAGACCCGTCTGCGTCAGCTCTACGACTCCGCCGAGATGCTCATCAACCTGCACGGGGGAACGCGGCCCCGCGCCGAGCATCGCGACAGCCGGCGGCTGGTCTGCGTGGCCACCGACCCCGTCCAGCTCGAGGTCGAGCTTCACCGGGGGGTGCCCGCCACCGTCGACTTCTATCGGGCGCACGCGGCCGTCTTCAGCTTCGGCGAGAACTATGGGCGCGGCGACTGCTTGCTGCCGGTCACCGAGGGCTTCCCCATCCTGCCGACGCGGCAGCCTGTCGTCCTCGAGCTGTGGGACGAGCAGGACGAGCCGGAGCGAGCCGTGATCACCACCGTCGCCAACTGGACCCAGCAGCGCGACCTGCGGCTCGACGGCGAGGTCTACCAGTGGAGCAAGCACCTCGAGTTCCTCAAGCTGCTCGATCTCCCCCGCAGCACCTCGCAACCCCTGGAGCTGGCCCTCGCCCGCTGCCCCGAGGAGCACCGGCGGCTCCTCGTCGGGCACGGCTGGCGCGTGCGCGACGCCCTGGAGATCTCCTCCGACATCGATGCCTACCGCCGCTACATCGGCACCTCACGGGCGGAGTTCACGGTCGCCAAGGACCAGAACGTGCGCCTGCGCAGCGGCTGGTTCAGCGACCGCAGCGCCACGTACCTGGCCGCCGGCAGACCGGTCGTCACCCAGGACACCGGCTTCGGGAACATCCTGCCGACCGGGGACGGGCTGTTCGCCTTCGCCACCGTCGACCAGGCCGCCGCCGCCATCGACGCCATCAACGCGGACTATCCGCGCCACCGCGCGGCGGCGCGGGAGATCGCGCGCGAATATTTCGCCCACGACGTCGTGCTGCAGGACCTGCTCACGGCGTCCGGGGTCGACATCCCGCGCTCGCCCCGGCGGTCCGCCAGGGAATCGCCGCTGCGCGTCGTGCTGACGGCCCACCGCTTTCCCCCGGATGCTGTGGGCGGCGTCGAGCGCTACACCGAGAAGCTGGCGGAGTCGCTGCTCGACCGCGGCCACGCCGTCGACGTCGTGGCACGCCGTCCGGACGACGGGCCGCTGCGACGCGGGATCGAGCCTCTCTCCGCGGGCGGCACCGTCCATCGCCTCACCGGCGGCCGCATCGGACGCGGCCGCTTCCTGCGCGACAGGGCGGCGTGCGAACGGCTGTTCCGCCACGTCCTCGCCGAAACGGATCCGGACGTCGTCCACGTCAATCATGTGCTCGACCTCGCCCCCGGCATCGTGAAGGTGGCGCGGGACCGCGGAGCCGCCGTGGTGCTGACGCTGCACGACTACTACTTCGCCTGCCACCGGATCATCCTGCGCACAGACCGCGATCAGCTCTGCGACGGGCCGCGCGGAGGGCGCACGTGCGCCGAGACCTGTTTCGCCTCCGAGGGCGAGCAGGCGATGCAGCGCTGGACGCTGAGGACCCTGTACTTCCGGCACCTGCTCGGCCTCGCCAACCGCATCGTCTGCCCGTCTCGCCATGTCGCGGACTTCTTCGCCCGGCTCGGCGCGCCCCGCGACCGCCTGCGCGCGGTCTCCAACGGCGTCTGGCTCGAACGCGGCGACATGGCGGAGAACGGCTGGCCGACGCCCGGAGAGCGGGGTCGCCTGTCCCTGGCGTTTCTCGGCGCCGCGCTGCCGCACAAGGGTCTCGACGTCCTGCTCGACGCCCTGCGGCAGGCGGAGATCGGCGCCGTGGATCTGACCACCTTCGGGCCGGTGGGAGACGACGGCGCCGCCGCGCAGCTCTATGCCTGCGCCGACGGCGTCCCGGGCCTCAAGCTCCGGATGTTCGGCGAATACACGCCGCGGGAGCTGCCGGCGCTGCTCGACGACGTCGACTGCGTCGTCGTGCCGTCCCAGTGGCCGGAGACCTTCTGCCTCGTCGCCTGGGAGGCGCTGGCGCGCGGCATCCCGGTCGTCGTCAGCCGCATGGGCGCTCTGCCGGACGCGGTTGTCGAGGGCGAGAACGGGTTCGTCTTCACGCACGATCGCGCCGACGAGCTGGCCGCCATCCTGCGGCGCTTGAGCGAGGAGGAGGGGCTCGTGGCGCGGCTCCGGGCCAGTGCCCGAAAGACGCGGATTCCCACCCTCGCCGAACACGTGACAGCCATCGAGGAGATCTATCGGGAGGCCGTCGAGGAGGCGCGCCGCGAGCCACGCCAGGCGTCCGCGGACCTCGACGAGCTCGCCGCGCTCGAGGAGGCGCTTGAGGCGGCGGGGTTCGGCGACCCCGTACGGACACCAGCCGAAGAGCGGAGCCACAGCGAGGAGGCCCTGGCCAGCTCATGGAGATGACGACGCGCATCCTACCCATCGCCGAAGCTGCGAGCTCCCGCGAGACGGAGCTCCAGGACCGCATCGCCCAGCTGCGGGAACAGGAGCGCCTGCTCCGCTCGCTGCTCCTGGACGCCCGCGACGAGCTCGTCCGGACCCGCCTGGGGGTCGACGCGAATCGCCTGATCACCCCCCGGCGCCGGCGGCCGGCGGTCGAGGCGTGGGGACCGCAGCGTCCGCTGACGGCGGTGACCATCATCAGCCGCAACTATCTGGCTCAGGCACGCACCGTCGCCCGGACGTTCCTTCGCCACGAGCCGGAGAGCCGGTTCTATCTGCTCGTCGTCGATGGGCTGCCGGAAGGCGTGGACGTCGGTGTCGACGTGACCTCGATCGACCTCGAGGAGCTCGATATCCCGAACCTCTACGAGATGTGCTTCAAGTACGGGGTCGTGGAGTTCAGCACGGCGGTGAAGCCGTACCTGCTCTCCCTGCTGCTTTCGAAGTATGGCGAGGACGAGGTCATCTACTTCGATCCCGACATCATGATCATGCGACGTCTCGTGGAGCTGCGCGACGCGCTCGGCGAAGGGGACATCGTCCTCACCCCGCACATCATGCGGCCCCTGCCGGTCGACGGCAGACGACCGAGCGAGCAGGACATCATGGTCTCCGGTGCGTACAACCTGGGCTTCATCGCCCTCAAGCGCTCGCCGCAAAGCGACGAGTTCCTCACCTGGTGGGAGCAGCGTCTGGAGGACGGCTGCAGGATCGACGTGCCCAGGGGTCTGTTCACCGATCAGAAATGGATCGACCTGGTGCCCAGCCTATTCCCCGGCACCGTGATCCTCCGCGACCCGACCTACAACGTGGCGTTCTGGAACCTGCATGAGCGATCGATCACACATGCCGGCGAGGACTTCCTGGTCAACGGCACGCCGGCGTCGTTCTTCCACCTGAGCGGCTTCCACCCCGGAGAGCCGCGGAAGCTCTCCAAACATCAGGACCGCGTGGAGGTGGCTCCCGGCTCGCCTCTCGCAACGCTGCTCGACCTCTACGCGAAGTATCTGCGAGAGAACGGGTTCGACGAGGCGGCGGTGTGCGAATACGGGTTCGAGCGCTTCGACAACGGCATCCGCGTCCACCCCATCCTGCGCCAGCTCTACCTGAACCTGAACCGCGAGGAGCGCGGCAGGTTCGGGAATCCCTTCTCGACCGGCGAGCACGAGTCGTTCCTGGACTGGGCGACGAGGCCGGCCGCCGAGACCGGCGGCCTCTCACCCTTCCTGCGCACGCTCTACGAGATTCGGTATGACCTGTCCCAGGCCTATCCGGACGTCGACGGCCGCGACCGCAAGCCGTTCGTGAAGTGGGCACGTCGTTGGGGCAGCGCCGAGATGCGCTTCGAGCCCGAGCTCGTGCGCGACGAGGAAGCGCAGGCGACCGTCGGAGGTACGCCTCCGGCCTCGAGCTCCGGATCCGCTCCCCGTCAGACTCGCCCGGCGACCACGGCCGCCGGCTCCCGGTCCTCCTACTTCTCGCTGATCGAGCGCATACGGAACGTCGTCCGGACCACCCTGCCTGCCGGGTCCAACGTGCTCGTGGTCAGCAAGGGAGACTCCCGGTTGCTCGACCTGGGTGGATCCGAGGGCTGGCACTTCCCGCAGACCGAAGGCGGCATCTACGGCGGATATCACCCGGCCGACAGCAAGGTGGCGATCGCGCACCTGGAGGCGCTGCGCAAGAAGGGCGCGGGCTACCTGCTCATCCCCAAGACCGGTCTGTGGTGGTTGGAGTATTACGAGGGCTTCCGCCGCCATCTCGAAACGCACTATCGACCGGTCGCGCACCACGACGACTCCTGCGTCATCTATGCCCTGCGCGGGGCACGGAACGGCGACGCCCGGCAGGGCGCCGGGACGCAGCTTTGGTGGCAGTGGCGCTGGTGGCCTTGGCGAAGGACGCGGGCGGAGGCCGCTTCGGCTCCCCGCTCGGCAGCAGGGGGAGGGGCGCGATGACGGCCTCGGGCTTGACCCCACCCATCGTGATCTACGGTGCCGCCCGATCGGGCACAACCTACCTGGTGCAGATCCTGAACAAGCACCCCGAGGTCCACGTCAGCGACGAGACACGCATCTTCGCCTGGGCCCATGACGTCTTCCGTCGCCTGACCGGCGACGAGCGGACCTCGTACCGCAAGCGGGAGGAGCTCGTCGACTACCTGCGTCGCACGCTGCCGGGGACCATCCGCGACTTCTATCGCGAGCTGGCGCCCCAGGCCCGCTGGTGGGGCGACAAGAACCCCCATTACGCGCACCCTCACAACCGCGGCTGCCTGGAGACGATCCTGGAGCTCTACCCGCGGACAAAGTTCCTCCACATCGTGCGCGACGGGCGCGACGTGGTGACCTCGGGGCTGCGCGGAGTGTGGATTGACTTCGAGAGCGTGCATCGCATGTGGACGACGCATCTGGACATCGGGTGCGCGTTTGGTCGCGCGCTGCCTTCCGACCAGTACTTCGAGCTCCGCTACGAGGAGCTGATCGCGGACGACTTGGGCGTCGCGAGGCGCATCTTCGACTTCCTGGGCATCGAGCTCCATCCGGTGGTCGAACGCTTCTGCCGCAATCAACAGGAGAATCGCACCCCGTTCTGTACTCCCAGCCGCGACATCAAGGCGGACGTCACACGCTCCGACTGGGCCGACCATCTGACCCCCGAGCAGCAGCTCCGCAGTCTGGAGCTGCTCGGAGAGCACCTCGTGCGCCATGGCTACGAGACCCGGGAAGGGCTCGACAGGGCGCAGGAGCGGATCCACGGCGAAATGGCCACTGCCGGCTCTTCATGACACGCCCTCTGGTCTCCATCTGCATCCCGTCGCGCGACAGCGCGCGATGGCTTCCGGAAGCCCTGGATAGCGTCTCTCGTCAGACGCTGCGGGATTTCGAAGTGATCGTCGCGGACGACGCCTCGCGCGACCAGACCGGCGCCGTGGTCGCCGCCCATCGCGACCCGCGCCTGCGCTACCTGCGCCACCCGCGCCCGCTGGGAGTCGCCGCCAACCGCAACGCCTGCCTGGCCGTGGCCCAGGGACGCTACATCGCCTGGCTCGACGCCGACGACCGGTACCACCCGGACATGCTCGCCGTACAGAGCGCGGCGCTCGAAGCCCGCCCCCAGGCCGTCCTCGCGCACGGCGCCTTTGACGTGATCGACGAAGGCGGGAGACCCCTGCCGGGCTGGCCGCCGCCGTTCCCGGGCGACGTGGTGGAGCCGGGTCCACAGGCCTTCCGCGAGCTCGTACTGCGCAACTACGTCACGGCGCCGACGGTGCTGGTGCGCCGTCAGGCGCACGACGCCGCGGGTCCGTACCGGACGGCGCTCGAGAGCAGCGAGGACTGGGAGATGTGGCTGCGCCTCGCCCTGCATGGAGACTTCGTCTATACGGCGAGGCCGGTGGCCCAATATCGCTGGCATTCCGAGAGCCTGAGCCGCAAGGCCGAGGCCGGCTGCGCCCAGCTGTCGCGCGATCTGCATGCGATCTCCGGCGTCTTCAGGCGCTGGCGGTCTCGCATCCCGGAACCGCGGCGGCTCGAGTCGCAGGCGCGAGCGGCGCTGGCGGCGCGCGCCCTGCGGCGCGCCACCGACTTCTTGACCCGCGGAGAGCGCCGCCTGGTGCTCGACGCCCTGCTCATCGCCTGGCGGGCCCGGCCGGCGCTGGGCCGCAAGCGCGACGCGTGGCGGCTGGTCTCGGCCGCCCTGCAGGGGAACGAATACGCAGGGCACCGCGCCTCGCGGGCGCTGCTGGGAGAGCTCGTCGAACAGCTCGACGGCAGCCGGATGGCCGACGGCCTCCGCCGCACGGCCAAGACCGATCCGGCCTGGGAACAGACCCTGCGCCGCATCGCGCGGACGGTGCGTGAGGTCGTCCCGGCCTCGGACCCGGTCGCTTTCGTCGACAAGTGGGACCCGACGCTGCTGCACCTGTCGCGGCGCCGCGGCTGGCACTACCCCGACCGCCGGACGATGCCCGACGGCTATCCGCCGGACAGCGTAGCCGCCATCGCGCACCTGGAAGAGCTGCGGTGCCGGGGCGCCCGCTACCTCGTCCTCCCCTGCAACAGCTTCTGGTGGCTCGATCACTACGCGGGGCTCGCCCGTCACCTGGAGCTGTCGGGCGACCGCGTATGGGAAGACGACACTTGTGTGATCTATCGGCTGCTGTGGGAGCCCCAATGGCTGGCGAGATCGTCATAGCCGGGTCACTGGCGCAGAAGCCGCTTCGCGGCGGCCACACCTGGGTGCTGCTGCAGTATGTCCTGGGCCTCAAGAAGCTGGGGTGGAGTGTGCTCTTCCTCGACCGCCTGGAGCCCGAGATGTGCGTCGACGACGAGGGCAGGCCGGCAGCGGCCGGGGAGTCCCTCAACCTGCGTTACTTCGTCGACGTCATGCGGGGATTCGGGCTGGAGCGCTCCTGCGCGCTGATCCTGGGCGAAAACGGCAGCGCCGCCGGCGGCGCCACGGCCTTCGGCCTGGGCCGCGGGGAGGTGCTCGCGCGCGTCCGCGAGGCGGAGCTCCTGCTCAACGTCATGGGCTACCTCGACGACGAGGAGATCCTGGCAGCAGCCCGACGAAGGGTCTTTCTCGACATCGACCCCGGCTTCGGGCAGATGTGGCGCGAGCTCGGCTGGGCCGACGTCTTCTCCGGCCACGACGACCTGGTGACGATCGGCGGAAACATCGGCAGGGAGGGCTGCACCATCCCGGACTGCGGCCTCACCTGGATCACCACCAGCCAGCCGATCGTGCTCGACCTGTGGCCGGCGAGACCGCCCGGGGACGGCCCGTTCACCAGCGTCGGCACGTGGCGCGGACGTTACGCGCCGATCGAATACGCGGGGGAGACCTACGGCCTCAGGGTCCACGAGTTCCGCAAGTTCGCCGGCCTCCCGGCGCAGACGGGCGCCTCGTTCGAGCTCGCCCTCGACATCGACGAGGCCGAGCAGCGGGATCTGACGCTGCTCGAGACGAGCGGATGGCGGCTCGTCGATCCGCTGGAAGTGGCGTCGAACCCTTGGTCCTACCAGTGCTACATCGCGCGCTCGGGAGCCGAGTTCATGGTCGCCAAAGACGTCTACGTGCGCTCCCGCAGCGGCTGGTTCAGCGATCGCAGCATCTGCTATCTGGCCAGCGGCAGGCCCGCGATCGTCCAGGACACCGGGCTCGAGGACCTCTACCCCACGGGGGACGGCCTGCTCGTCTTCCGCGACTTCGAAGAGGCCCGCGCGGCGGTGGCGGAGGTGTCGCGGGACCGGCGGCACCACGCGGCCGCGGCCCGCCGGGTCGCCGAGGAGTGCTTCGACTCGGATCGGGTGCTGGGCAGGCTCCTCGACCGGCTGGGAGTCAGAGCCCGTGACTGAGCCTCGCGCGCGACCCACGCGAGACTCAGTCACGGGCTCTCAAGCCGGCATGACCCCCGTCGTCGTCGGCGGAGCGCTCGCCAACAGGCCCGGAAACGGCGGCGGCGCCTCGGTGCGCATGACCTGGGTCGCGGCCCTGCGGCGACTGGGATTCGACGTCTGGTTCGTCGAGCAAATGGCCCGCGACGTGGCCACGGACGCGCAGGGGACGCCGGTGCCGCCCGAGCGATCCGTCCAGGTCGCCTTCTTCCGCCAGGTGACGCGCCGGTTCGGGCTGACGGACCGTTGCGCGCTGCTCGACGACAACGGCAACAGGCTGGTTGGCGCGAGGCTGCAGCGGCTCCAACAGGTGGCCGCGGATTCGGCGCTGCTCGTCAACCTGGGAGGCCATCTGCGCTTGCCCGCATTGCTCCGGCACTTCCGCCGCAGGATCTACGTCGACCTGGATCCCGGATTCACGCAGTACTGGCGCGCCGACGGCATCGACGGGACCGGCATCGACGGCCACGACGCCCACTACACCGTCGGGCTCAACGTCGGACGATCGGGTTGCGAGGTTCCCATGAACGGCGTCTCGTGGCGCCCCCTGCCGCCCCCGGTGGTGCTCGACGAATGGCCGGTGCAAGACGGCGGCCTGGAGACGTTCACCACGGTCGCCTCCTGGCGCGGCCCGTTCGGTCGCGTCGAGCGCGAGGGACGGAGCTTCGGCCTCAAGGTGCACGAGTTCCGCAAGTTCCTCGACCTCCCCGCCCACGTGCCCGCTGCGCTGGAGATCGCCCTCGACATCCATCCGGCGGACGCCCAAGACCTGGACGCGCTGCGGCAGCACGGCTGGCGGATCGTCGATCCGCGCCAGCGGGTGCCGGATCCGGACTCCTACGCCCGCTACGTCTGCGGCTCCGGGGCGGAGCTCTCGGTGGCGCAGGGGATCTACGTCGAGACCCGCTGCGGCTGGATCAGCGACCGCACGGTGCGCTACCTGGCCGCCGGCAGGCCGGCACTGGTGCAGGACACGGGTCTCGGCGACCACGTGCCCGTCGGCGAGGGCCTGATCGTGTTCCGCACCTTCGCGGAGGCGGTGACCGGCGCCGAGGCTATCGCCGTCGACTACGCGATCCATCGCGCCCGCGCGCGGCAGCTCGCCGAAGCGTATTTCGACTCCGACGCCGTGGTGGGCCGCCTGGTGGAGGAGCTTGGAGCCGCCCCATGACGAGGAATCCAGGCCGCGTCTCCATCGACCGCGTCGAGCTGCTGGAGCCGCTTCCGGAGGCCATTCGCGAGCTGAGCCTGGACCGGCCGGTGGCGGGAAGCGAGTGGCGGGGCTCGAGCCTCGAGGTCTCGGGCTGGGTCGTCGGCAAGTGGAGCGCGCCGCTGCGCGTGGCCGTCCTCCGCCAGGGCCGCCCCCTGCGGCGGATCCCCGTGCGCATGCCGAGATTCGACATCACCCGGCGATTCCCCGACGTCCCGGGCGCGGAGACGCCGGGGTTCACCGCCATGGTGTCGACCCTGGGCCTGCCGGAGGACTTCCGCCTGGAGATCGCCATGGCCTTCCAGGACGGAAGCCGCGCCACGGTGGCGCGTCTCGAGGGCCGGCGCACGCTCCTGCGCCCGGACTTCCAGCCCGCTCTCCAGCCCATCATGGTGACGAGCCTCGGCCGCATGGCGTCGACCTGGGTGATGAGCCTGCTCGCCGCCCACCCGCAGATCGTGGCGCTGCGCAAGTACCCGTACGAGTGCAAGACCGCCAAATATTGGCTGCAGGTCCTGGCGACGCTCATGGAGCCGGCGATGCAGCCGCGCGACGTGGCCAAGGTGCATGGCGACCGCTGGTGGCTGGGCGCCAACCCGTTCTTCGAGCCCGACATGACCCGCGAGCCGAAGCCGGGCGTCGGCCTCTTTGCCGACCGCATGGCCGAGGTCTGCCTGCGGAACATCGACAGCTGGTATTCGGAGCTCGCCTTCCATCAGGTCAAGGACAACGTCCGCTGCTTCGCCGAGAAGATGACACCCAATCAACTGCAGCCCCTGATGCGCGAGCTCTATCCGCGGGCCAAGGAGATCGTCCTGGTGCGCGACTTCCGGGATTGGATCTGCTCGATCCTGGCCTTCGACGACAAGCGGGGGTTCCACGGCTTCGGACGGCGCGAGGGCGAGCCCGCGGTCGACTATGTCCGACGACACGCGAGGTTCGCGTTCGAGCTCCGCGACTACTGGAAAACGCACCGCGCCGCCGTGCATCTCGTGCGCTACGAGGACCTGGTCCGCGAGCCCGCGCCCGCCTTGCGCGCCCTCTTCGAGCACCTGGAGCTGGACGCCGGCGATTCTTGCGTCGAGGCCGCGCTGCGGGAGGCGCAAACGGAGTCGGCGAGCTTCCAGCATCATCGCACCTCCTCCAGCATCTCGAGCTCGATCGGACGCTGGCGCCACGAGCTGACGCCCGAGGTGTGCGACGTGGCGCAGGAGCTGTTCGCGGACGCGCTCCGGTCCTTCGGCTACGACGATGAGAGCGACGGGCTGCCGGCGTCCAGGGTCGAGGAAGGAGGGAGCGGCTGATGTTACGCGACCGGCTGCGCATCCTCTTCGGCGGCGCCTGCGCCCGGGTGCCGGGCCAGGGCGGGCTGGACTGGGTGGTGCTGCAATACGTGCTCGGCCTGCGCCGTCTGGGACACGACGTGCTTCTGGTCGAGCCGGTCTCGGCCTCCGATCTACGGCCCGATGGCGCGGACCTCGCGGAGAGCGAAAACGCCCTGCACCTCCAACGCCTGGCGGATTCCTTCGGCCTGCGAGGAGCCGCCGCGCTGGTGCTCGTGGACGGCCGGCAATCCGCCGGGCTCCCCTACGCGCAAGTCGAACGGTACGCCCGCGAGGCGGATCTGGTGATCGACATCGCCGGCGGGTTGTTCGGGACCGGCCTTCTCGCATCGCCCGCGGTGCGGCTCTATCTCGACCTCGATCCCGGCTTCACGCAGCTCTGGCACGCCGTGGAAGGCATCGACATGCGCCTCGACGGGCACACGCACTTCGCGACCGTGGGCCTCGCCTTCGATCGCGCGGCCGACACCATCCCCCGCTGCGGCCGCGAATGGATCACCACGCCGCAGCCCGTGGTCCTCGATCAATGGCCGTTCGCCGAGCGCCTGGAGCGCGACGCCTGGACCACCGTGGCCAACTGGCGTGGCTACGGCTCCATCCAGATCAATGGCACATTCTTCGGCCAGAAGGCGCACTCCCTGCGGCGCCTCATCGATCTGCCGCGGCGCACCGCGGCGCCCTTCGAGCTCGCCCTGGCGATCGATCCCGGCGAGCTGGACGATCTGGCGGCCCTCGCAGAGGGCGGCTGGCATCTCGTCGATCCGGCGGCGGTCGCCGGGTCGGCGCAGGCGTACCGCCGGTTCATCCAGGGGTCCCGCGGCGAGCTGGGGGTGGCCAAGAGCGGCTACGTGGAGAGCCGCTGCGGCTGGTTCAGCGACCGCAGCGCCTGCTACCTCGCCTCCGGCCGGCCGGTGATCGCCCAGGAGACCGGGTTCAGCGAGGTCCTGCCGGTCGGCGCCGGGCTGTTCTCCTTCGAGTCGGCGGAGGACGTCGAGGCCGCCCTCGAGGAGCTCAACGTGGACTACGACCGGCACCGCCGTGCCGCCCGCGACATGGCCGAGGAGCACTTCGACTCCGATCGCGTGCTGCGGCGGCTGCTTACGACTCTGGGGGCGGCGGCATGAGCGGCGTCGGGATCGTGACCCGTGCGCCCCTGGCCGGGGAGGCGGCGAGCGACGAGCTGGCACAGGCCCTCGGGCAAGCCCTCGCCGGCAGCCCGATAGCGGTCACCCTGGTGGAGCGCCGACCGATCCCCTACCGCTCGACCTTCCCGCTCGACGAGCTGGTCGTGCGCGTGGCAGGCGGCCCGACGGAGAGGCTGGTCTTCAAGGACCTGAGCCGGGACGGACTCGGCAGTCCGGCGTGGCGCGTCAAGGCGCCGTTCCTGCACCATCCGCTGCGCGAGATCGAGACCTATCGCGACGTCCTCGCCCCCCACGAGCTGTCTGCACCCCGTTTCCGCGCCGCCGTGATCGACCCCGCGCGGGGCCGCCAGTGGCTGTTCCTCGAGCACGTCGAGGGAGACCCCCTATGGCAGCGGGGGGAAGATGCGATCTGGAAGCAAGCCGCCGCCTGGCTCGCCGACATGCACGCACGTTTCGTCGGCCGGCGGGACGACCTGCCACAGTCGCTGCTCGTGTACGACGGCGCCTTCTACCGGCGCTGGCTGGCGCGGGCTCGCGAGTTCGTTCGCTGGCCGGTGCGGGCGGGCGGGCGCGTCCGTGACTTCAACTGGCTGGCAACGCGCACCTCGAAGGTGGTCGAGTGGCTGGCCGGGCAGCCAACGACGTTCGTCCACGGCGAGTTCTATCCGTCCAATGTACTCATCGAACCAGAGGGCCTCGTCGAGCCGGCCGGCGTGGGGCCGCGGATTCGACCCGTCGACTGGGAGATGGCGGGCATCGGCTCCGGCCTCCTCGACCTGGCGGCCCTGACCTCGGGTGTATGGAGTGAGATGGATCGCGAGATGATGATGCAGGCGTACCGATCGGCGCTTCCCGAAGACCTGCGGCCGGCGGAGGACGAGCTCCGCGAGGGGCTCCGCCGCTGCCGCTTGTTGCTGGCGGTGCAGTGGCTCGGCTGGTCGAGCGAATGGACGCCCCCGGCCGAGCAGGCCCACGACTGGCTGGCGACCGCGCTCGAGCTTGCGGCGGAGGTGCCGGCATGACCCGGCGGTGGATCCTCTCGATCCTGATGGCCGTGCACGGCGCAACCGCCCTGGCCCAGGAGCCGCCTCAGCCGCCGCGCGAGGAGGCTACCCCCGCTACCGAAACCCGGTACACCGTAGAGGTGCTGGTACGGCCGACGCTGGACTGGGCCAAGCGGCTGGCGGAGGCCGTGCGCAGGCAGCTGCCGCCCGAGATCAGCGTGCGCGTGGAAGCTCGGCCGCCTCGCTACGCGGTCCGCGTAGGGGATTTCACAACCTTGGAAGAAGCGCAGGCCGTGCTGGAGCAAGTCCAAGGGCTCGGATACGAGGACGCATCCATCGCCTCCGCCCCCATCGGCCCGCCGGGACCGGAATGGGAGGAGCGCGGCACGCGCACGGATGCGGAGCGGCCCCAGGAGCCCCCCGCCGAGGCGGTGGAGCCGGTCACTGAGGAGGTTCCACCGGGCGAGGTCCCGCCGGCGCCCGCCCCCGAGGAAGCGCCGCCGCCGCCCGGCAAGCGCATCCCGGCCTCTCGCATCGACAACGGTGCGCTGGCGCTCGACGGGCGACTGGAGGACGCCGCCTGGAGCTCCACGGAGTTCGTCTCCGACTTTCAGCAAAAAGGTGGTCGCGGCGGCTTCCCCACGCGAGAGCGAACCGAGGTGGCGATCCTCTACGACGACGACGCCCTCTACGTGGGCGCCCGTATGCACATGTCGGATCGAGCGAGCATCCGGGCCCGTCGGGGCCAACGCGACGACGACGCCGATGCCGACCGCCTCATCGTCTCCCTCGACACCTACCGCAACCGCCAGACGGCCTACAACTTCGGCGTCACCGCCGGCGGCGCGCGCATCGACTACTACCAGCCGCAGGACGTCTTCATGGTGCGCGACTACACCTTCGACCCGGTCTGGCAGGCGCAGACGGTGCTTCACGAGGACGGCTGGACGGCGGAGATGCGCATCCCCTTCTCCTCGCTGCGGTTCTACGGCGGCACCGACTCGCAGGTCTGGGGCATCAATGTCCAACGCGTGAGCCCGGCGCTGCGGCTCTACGCCTTCTGGGTCGTCGTACCGGGCGACGAGACCGCCTGGGCAAGCCGATTCGGCGATCTCGTCGGCCTCGACGGCGTCCGTCCGCACCGGCGCGTCGCGGTGATCCCGTACGTCGCCGGCCAGCGGACCCGTTCCGAGGAACAGCCCGCGAACGGACCGTTCGGAGACGACGAGGCGGACGACTTGCGGTACGGCGGGGACTTCCTCATGGATCTGAGCCCCGGTCTCTCCCTGGAGGCGACGATCAACCCCGACTTCGGTCAGATCGAGGCCGACCCGGCGGTCGTCAACCTGAGCGCCTACGAGGTGTTCTTCCCCGAACGGCGGCCGTTCTTCCTCGAGGGAGCCCAGCTTTTCGAAGGACTAGGCCCGCGATACTTCTATTCGCGCCGCGTCGGCGCGCCGCCGCATGGCCGGGCCAACGCTCCGTTCTCCGAGCTGCCGGTGGACACCACTATCGCCGGCGCCGCCAAGGTGATCGGCCGCCGCCCCAGCGGCTGGTCGACGGGCTCCCTGCTGGCGCTGACCGAAGAAGAGGATGCGCGCACCTTCGATCCCGAGACCGGCCAGTTCGGACGGGTCCCGGTCGAGCCCAGGACGGCGTTCGGGGTCAGTCGGGTGCAGCGGGACTTCGGCGCCGGCTCCAGCTTCGGGTTCGGGGGCACGGGCGTGTGGCGCGACGTCGGCTCGCACGATGCTCTGGAGGCGCTGCTTCCCCGCCAGGCCTTCGCCGGCGGCGCCGACTGGAACCTGCGCTTCGCAGAGCAGAGCCACGAGCTCCGGGGGTTCGTCGGCGCCAGCATGGTGGAGGGCGACCCGGCGGCCATCCTGCGACTGCAGAGCTCCAGCGCCCGCTACCTCCAGCGGCCCGACGCCGACCATGTCGGACTGGATCCCACACGGGACTCGCTCGAGGGCTACACCGCGGGGCTGCGGCTCGGCCGCATCCGCGGGCCCCTGCGCTGGGTGGTGAGCGGCGAGGCGCGCTCGCCCGGGTTCGAGATCAACGACGCCGGCGCCATGGCCACGGCTGACGACATCTCGGCCTTCGGGTCGTTGAGCTACTACACCACCCGCTCGCAAGGCGCGTGGCGACGACTCGACGTCTCGGCGTCGCTCTCCGGCGGCTGGAACTTCGGCAGCGTGCGCCAGTACACCACGCCGCAGGTCGGCCTGCAGCTGATCTCGCGGGGCTTCTGGCGCACCAACGTTGACCTCGCGTACGACACGCGGGCGCTGTCGGACAGCCTGACGCGAGGGGGACCGCTGATGGAGACCGGCGCCGCGTGGCGGTCGCAGTTCAACGTGTCGACGAACGAGGCACGGCAGTGGGTGTGGTCGATCGGCGGCTCGTACGCGGCCGACGAGCTGGACGGCTGGGGTTACGGCCTGAATACGCGGATCCTCCTCCGATTTGCCGACCGCTTCACGCTCTCGGTGACGCCGGGATACGAACGATCTCGCAACACGCGGCAGTTCTACACGTCACTGGCCGGCGACCAGTTGGAGACCTTCAACCAGCGCTACGTCTTCGCCACGCTCACGCAGCGGACGGCTTACGCACGGTTGCGCATGGGCGTGCAGATCACGCCGAGCCTCGGATTCGACCTCTACGTCGAGCCCTTCGCCGCGGTCGGCAGCTATGACCGCTTCGGCGAGCTGGCGGCGGCCCGCAGCAGCGACCTCAGGCTGTACGGCACCGACGGCACGACCATCACACGGCTCGAAGACGGCTCGTACGTGGTGACGGACGGGGACCAGACATTCCCGCTCGCCGACGGCGATTTCGATCTGACCTCGCTGCGCGGCAACGCTGTGTTGCGCTGGGACTACGCGCGCGGCAGCACCCTCTACCTGGTCTGGGCGCAGACCCGCGACGACCAGGACGTCCTCGGCGAGCAGATCCGCCCCGGGGACCTGCTCGATGTGTTCGACGCACCGGTGCGCGACGTCTTCGCGCTGAAGGTGAGCTATCGGCTGGACTTCGACTGAGAGCCTGTGATGGAGGCACGGTTGATGAGACGGACGACGCTGGGCGCTCTGGTGGCCTGCGCCGCCCTGGCGGCCTGCGACAACACCGACCCCGTCAGTCCCCAGGCGATCACCGTGATCGTCAACGCCGAGCCCCCCACCGTCGAAGTGGGCCAGACCTCCACCATCACGGTCAGCGCGTTCCGGCCGGACGGCAGCCCGACGGCGCGCGCACCGGTGAACGTGGAGACCACCCTCGGGACGCTGGCGTCCTCGCAATTCCTGCTCGACGGGTCCGGGCAGGGTTCCACCGTGCTCGACGCGGGCGAGGAACCGGGCACGGCGACGATCACCGCCACCGTCACCGACGACGACCAGGAGGTCACCGGGATCCTCGACGTCGAGATCACGACGCCCGAGCCGCCGGAGGCCGGTGCCGGCGCTACAATCCCGGCGTGCCGCCGCGTTTCGATGCCGAACAGCTCCGCCTGTCGCTCTCCGTCGCCGATCTGATCGATACGCAGCTCCTGCGCAGCCTGGGTTTCGCCAACCGGGGAGGCTTCGAGCGGCTGTGGATGGGTCAGGCCATCCACAGCCGTTACCAGGAGGAGGCGCGGGCGGCCAACCCCACCTACCGCGCCGAGGTCCCGCTGAGGCACTCCTTGGACCACAAGGGCTGGACGGTGGAGGTCAGCGGCCGCCTCGACGGCCTGCGCCCGGAGGCGGACCGCCTGGTGGTCGAGGAGGTCAAGTCGGTGCGCGACCTCACCCGCGCGTCGCCGTCGCTGCGGGAGATGTACGCCCGGCAGGCGCAGATCTATGCCTGGATCCTGCGGCACGAGCACGAGCAGCCGGTGGACGCCGAGCTGGTCTGGATCGAGATCGCCAGCGGCGAGGTCGTGCGCGAGCCGGTCGCGGTCGACGCCGAGGCGACCGAGCGGGCGGTCCGGCGCCGCCTCGACGTACTGCTCGAGGAGTTCTCCGAGCAGGAGCTGGCGCGCGGCGCGCGCCGGCAGGCGGCGGCGGAGATGCTTTTTCCGTACCCCGCGATACGGCCGGGGCAGGAGCGGATCCTGGAGGCGGTCGAGCGGGCCGCGGAGTCCGGCGAGCACCTGCTGGTCGAGGCGCCCACCGGCATCGGCAAGACCGTCGCCGCCCTCTACCCCGCCCTGCGCTACGCGCTGGCCCACGACAAGCGCGTGCTGGTGCTGACCGCCAAGAACCTGCAGCAGGAGATGATCACCCAGGTCCTCGAGATGCTGGACGCGGAGCGGGCTTTCCACGCCCTGCGGCTGCGCGCCAAGGCGCGGATGTGCGCCCACGACGAGGTGCTCTGCCACGAGGAGTATTGCCCCTTCGCGCGCGACTACTTCCAGAAGCTCGAGCGCACCGGCGTGGTCGACCGGCTCCTCGAGACACACGGAGTGCTGGTCCCCGACCAGGTGTTCGCCGCCGCCCGCAGCGCCGAGGTCTGCCCGTTCGAGGTCAGCCTGGAGCTGGCCGGCCGTGCGCAGGTCGTGGTCGGCGACTACAACTACGCCTTCGAGCCCTGGGTGGCGCTCAAGGACTTCCGCGACGAGGAGTCCCTCTCCGACTGGATCCTCGTCGTCGACGAGATGCACAACCTGGTCGACCGCGGCCGCGGCTACTACAGCCCCGTGCTCTCGGCCACCCGCGCCGGGCGCGCGGCGGAGGCCATACACGCCGCCGTGGG
>JBOGJI010000051.1:0-18052 GCA_050747865.1 Thermoanaerobaculia bacterium | reverse complement strand
GCGTGAGGATGCCGTCGGCCGACGCGCCGCGCCCGTGCGCCAGGATCATCGCGGCCTCGGCCGACTCCAACGCCCGGCCGGCGACGACGACGGGCTGCCCGGCGTGGGGATCGCCGTTCATGCCCGGCCCCCGCCCATCTCGAGCGGTGGCAGGGTGTCTTCGATCCGCTGACGATGCGGCTCGAGCCAGGGAGGGAGCTTCAAGGCGGAGCCGAGGCTTTCCAGCGGCTCGTCGTGGGTGAATCCCGGGGGATCGGTGGCCAGCTCGAACAGCACGCCGCCGGGCTCGCGGAAGTAGATCGACTTGAAGTACTGCCGGTCGAGCACCGGCGTGACATTGCGCCCGGCGCCGGCCAACCGGACGCGCCAGCCCTCCTGGGCTTCGTCGTCGGCGACGCGGAAGGCCACGTGGTGCACCGAGCCGGCGGCGATCCGCCCGTGCGGCGCGTCGGGCGTGCAGAGGATGTCCAGCCGAGCGCCGGCACCACCCTGCCCGACGTCGAAGCGGTAGCGATTGCCGCTCTCGGCGACGAGCGCGAACCCCATGACCTCGGACAGCAGGGCGGCGGTCGTCTCGTAGCCCTGCTCGGAGAGCGTCACCGCGTAGACGCCGCGGATCGCGTGCTCCGCGGGCACGCCGCCGCCTTCCCACGCCGGCCGCTCCGCCGCTCCCGCGTGCGCCACCAGCTCGAGCTTCAGGCCGTCGAGGTCGAGCAGGGTGAGCACCTCTTCCTCGAGCCGCTCGCCGGTCTCCTCGACGGTGATGCCGGCGCCCGCGAGGCGCTCCTTCCAGAAGCCGAGCGAGCCCTCCGGAACGCTGAACGCGGTGACCGTGACCTGCCCGACGCCGCGACTTCCCCGCACGGCGAGCGGCCAGGGGAAGAAGGTCAAGATGGTGCCCGGCCGGCCGGCCTCGTCGCCGTAGTAAAGATGGTAGGTGCCTGGGTCGTCGAAGTTGACGGTCTTCTTCACCAGCCGCAGCCCCAGCACCTCGGCATAGAAGTCGAGGTTGCGCTGGGGATCGGTGGCGATCGCCGTCACGTGGTGGATGCCGCCGATCGGTGTGGGGGTCGCCATGTCGATACACTCCCCGATAGCCGGCGCGGTTCGGCAGCGACATGCCAACCGGTTCTAAATCAGAGTTTAGATCACCGAGCGCGCCAGTTGCCGCGAGGTCGTGATCCGGGATTCTGCAGAAGGTTCCCGCATAGGCTGATATGGCGGCAGCGAGAGACGACCATGCCCCCTCTTCCAACCATCCTCGCCGCGGCCATGGCGCCGCCGTTCTTCGCCGAGGTCGCGGCATTGCTGATGGCGAGCGCCCTGGTCGCCTATCTGTGTCACCGGCTCGGCGTCACGCCGATCGTCAGCTTCCTGTTGACCGGCGCGCTCATCGGGCCGCACGCCCTCGGGCTGGTGCGCGACGAGGCGCTGATCGAGGCGGCCGCCGAGGTCGGCGTCGTGCTGCTCCTGTTCACCGTCGGCATCGAGTTCAGCCTCGCCAACCTGGTGCGCATCAAGCGGCTCATCTGGATCGGCGGCGGCGTCCAGGTGGGGCTGGTCCTCGCCGCGGTGTCCGGTTTGCTGTCACTCACCGGGGTCGACTGGCGGGCGGCGCTGCTGACCGGCTGCCTGGTGGCGCTGTCGTCGACCGCCATCGTCATGAAGCTGCTGCTGGATCGCGGCGAGACCGACACCGATGTCGGCCGCGGTACCCTCGGCATGTTGATCTTCCAGGACCTCGCGGTAGTGGCGATGGTGCTGGTGGTGCCGATGCTCGGCGGCGCGGGCGGCTCGGCCCTGGGGATCGCCTGGGCGCTCGGCAAGGCGGGCGCCCTGATCGCGCTCGTCCTGGTCGTCGCCCGGCGGGTCATGCCAAAGGTGCTCGAGGCCGTGGCCCGTACTTGCTCGCAGGAGATCTTCGTGCTGACGGTCATGGCGATCTGCTTTGGCACCGCCTACCTGACCAGCCTCGCCGGGGTGAGCCTGTCACTGGGCGCCTTCCTCGCCGGGCTGGTGGTCAGCGAGAGCCGTTTCAGCGATCTCGCCTTCGGCGAGATCCAGCCGCTGCAGATTCTCTTCAGCGCCACCTTCTTCGTCTCCGTCGGGCTGCTGCTCGACCTCGAGTTCCTGCTCACCCACCTGCCTTTGGTGCTCGCCGTGGTCCTCGCCGTGGTGCTGATCAAGGTGGCGAGCGCGACGCTCGCCGTTCGCCTGCTCGGCTACGGCGCCGGCACCGCCCTGTTCTCGGCCCTGCTCATCGCCCAGGTCGGTGAGTTCTCCTTCGTCCTCGAGCGCAGCGCTCGCGAGGTGGGGCTATTTCCCGCCGGCCTGGCAGACGGCGGCCCGCAGACGTTCATCGCGGCGACGGTGATTCTGATGATGGGGACGCCGCTGCTGGCGCGCTTCGGCGCGACGCTCGAGCGTCGCGTCGCCGCCGGCGCCGCGCAGGCCGGGCAGGACGCAACGGCGGGCGCGGACCCTGGAGCCAGCCAGGACCCGCACGCCGATCTCGCGGACCACGTCATCATCGCCGGCTACGGCCAGGCGGGCCGTGGCCTCGCCCGGGCACTCGCCGAGCAGGCGGTACCGCATCTGATCGTGACGCTCAGCCCGGAGGGCGCGCGGGAGGCCGAGCAGGAGGAGCTGCGCGTCCTGCGCGGCAATTATGCCCGGCGGTACGAGCTGCTCCTCGCCGGCGTCCGCCGCGCGCGATTGCTCGTGGTGGCGGACGATGACAGGGAGATGACCCAGCGGGTCGTGAGCGCCGCCCGGGCACTCAATCCCGAGCTGCAGATCGTCGCCCGTACCCGCCTCGACAGCGGAATCGCGACGTTACGCCACGCCGGAGCCGAGCACGTCGTTTCCGAGGAGCGGGAGGGGACCGTGCGCCTGGTACAGACGGTGCTCGGCGAGCTCGACGTCAGCGAGGAGGCCCTACGCGGGTACGCGGATCGGCTGCGCGCCGCGGCCGAGGCGCCGGCGCCGGCCTCCAGGGGAGGATCAGCGATGCGACTCACCGATGCCCAGCTCGGCAACCCGCGATGCGCTCATGCCGCAAGCACCGGAGACGTGACCCCCAGCGCCAGCGGCTGCGAAGAATGTCTGGAGCTCGGCGACTCGTGGGTCCACCTGCGCCTGTGCATGACCTGTGGCCACGTCGGCTGCTGTGACTCGTCGAAGAACCGGCACGCGACGAAGCACTTCCACGCCACCGCGCACCCCATCGTTCGCTCCTTCCAGCCCGGCGAGAACTGGGCCTGGTGTTACGAGGACGAAACGATGCTGTGAGTGAAGTCGAAACGGTCGCGCCGGCCGCTACGCGGTCGGCGCCGTTCGCTCGCACTCCAGACGCTCACGGTCCCAGCCCCCCAGCTCCGCCGCCGCCTCGTAGGTGGTCTCCAGAAACCGCTTCAAGATCTCGTCCGGCGAACCGGCGTCGCGAACGGCCTCGTAGGGCAGCAGGAACTCCCCGAGCTCCTCGCTCCAGACCGCATCGCGCGGCTCGACCACGGCCTCGCGGAAGCCAGCCGGCGTTGGATAGGCATAGGAGTAGAACGCGGCATAGGGCACCATCGCGTTGCCCGGCCAGAAGCCGGCACTCGAGACCTCGTACGAGTAGGCCTCCCGAGTCACTGGATCCGGAAGGTTCGGAACGCCTCCGGGATGCGGCGGCGCCGGCCGCCCCGAGAAACGTGTCACCGCCAGATCGAAGCTGCCCCAGAAGAAGTGCACCGGACTCACCTTGCCGCAGAAGCCCGACCGGAACCAGGTGAAGACGCGGTGCGCCTGTAGCAGGACCCGCCCGAATCGGTTGGCGTATTCCGGATCGTACGAGGCGTGCGCGGTGTCGTCGAGGAACGGCGTGATCGGATCGGGTAGCTCGTTGGGCCTGGGGTGGATCTCGGTGGCGAGATCGAGCTCACGCAGTCGTTCCATCAGCTCTTCGTAGAAAGAGGCCACCGAGCGGGGCTCGAGGGCCAGGTGGCGCTCCTCACCCTCCGCGGTCTGAACGCGCAAGAGGTGCCGCACGAAATCGAACTGCATCTCGAAGACCCGGCTGCCATGCGGGATCGGTCCGGTCGTCAGTCCCCGGGCGGTCGGATAGAAGGTGGCGTGCCAGGAGTGGTTGATCCAGGGCGAGTGCACGAGCCGTACCTTGCCCACGATCTGCGTCCACAGATGCAGAGTTTCCAGGGTGTCGCGCCAGGCCTCGTACGAAAGCTCCGGCCACGTGTTCATCGCGTGCTTTCCCAGCCGATTCATAGTCACCTCTTACGTGCCAGACCGAGGGAGGCGGTGATCGTACTCCATCTCCGCTATCCTCCGCCGGTGATCGCGGCCACGCTGGTCGCCTACCTGGCCGTGCTGCTCGGCGTCGGCGTCTGGGCGCAGCGGCGGGTAGGTGACACCGCGGACTTCCATCTCGGGGGGCGCCGGCTGGGGCCGGTGGTGGCGGCGCTCTCGGCCTCGGCCAGCTCGTCTTCGGCGTGGACGCTGCTCGGCGTCAGCGGAGCTGCGTACGCCTGGGGGCTACAGGCCGTCTGGCTGGTGCCGGCGGTCATCTCCGGCTTCGCCATCAACTGGTACCTGGTGGCGCCGCGGCTGCAGAGCATGAGCCGCGAGGGAAACGCGCTCACGCTGGTGCAGTTCCTCACCCGCGGCACCGACGCCCGGACGGCGTGGCGCATGCGGGTGCTGGGCGCGGCCGTCATCCTGTTCTGCTTCGTCTTCTACATCGCCGCCCAGTTCCAGGCGGCGGGCGCCGCGATCTCCACCGCGCTGCCGGTGAGCCCGGCGACCGCGATGATCGCCGGCGCCGTGGTGGTGGTGGTCTACGTCTTCCTCGGCGGCTTCTGGGCCGCCAGCGTCACCGACGCCGTGCAGGGCCTGATGATGCTGTTCGTCGCCCTGGTCCTGCCGGTGGTGGCGCTGATGGCGGTGGGCGGTCCCGCGGCGCTGTGGGAGGGCCTGGCCGCTCTGGGCGAGCCTTCGCTGCTCCGCGTCGTCGACCAGCCGGGGCTCCTGCTCACTTTGGTCTTCGTGGCCGGCCTCTTCGGGATCGGCCTGGGCTATCCCGGACAGCCGCACGTGGTCAATCGCTTCATGGCGATGAGGTCGGGCGACGAGGTGGGTTTCGCGCGCCGCCTGGCACTCACCTGGGCGGTGATGATCTACGTCGGCATGGTGATCCTGGGATGGAGCGGACGCGTGCTCTTGCCGGAGTTGGCCGACCCGGAGTCGGCGCTGACCGAGCTCACCGTCGGCCTGCTGCCCGCCGTCCTCGGCGGCCTCGTCACCGGTGGCGTCCTCGCCGCCATCATGTCGACGGTCGACAGCCAGCTCCTGGTGGCGGGCAGCGCCGTGAGCCACGACCTGCGCCGCGGCCGCGACTCGGTGGCGCTCGACCGCGCGGTGGTGCTGGTTCTCGGGGTCGGCGCCGTGATCCTGGCGCTCTATTTCCCGAGCACGATCTTCCGGCGCGTGCTCTTCGCATGGCAGGTCTTGGGCAACGCGTTCGGGCCGCTCCTCCTGGTGCTGCTCTGGCGCGGCCGGGTGGCGGCACCGTTCCGCCTCGCCGCCATGCTCACGGGCGCCGTCGCCACCGTGCTCTTGAGCGTCTTGCCCGACGCACCCGGCGACGCGGTGGAGCGCCTGGCGCCGTTCTTCGTCGCCCTCGCCATCGCCCTGGCCGGGACACGCGAACGCCTCAGAGCGTAGCTACTGATCCCAGTGGAACTTGTGCAGCAGGCGGTGGACCACCGGAGCGAAGAGGGTGCCCGCGGCGGCCAGGAACACGAGCCCGGTATACAGCGCATAGAGGCCGGCAAAGACCTTGCCTCCGGTCGTCCGCGGGAGGTCGACCGGCCCCATCCCGGCCAGCATCGTCGCGGCGTTGAGGAAGGCGTCGTGCCAGCTCAGCCGCTCGAAATAGACATGGCCGCCCACGCCGATGAGCAGCGACACGGCCACCAGGGTGATGGCCGCCAAGCCGTGTAGCAGCAGTCGGCGGAGAAATCCGCGCCAGGGCAGAGGCGGCTGCGTCCTCGACTCGTACATCGCTCCTCAGAGACCCGATACCGCCTCTCGATCGTATGGAACGCATCCCGACCGCATCACCGTAGCTCCTTGCGCACCACGAGCTTCAGGCCCGACCAGACGTCGTCGACCGCGCAGACCTTGACGTCCACCAGGCCGAGCGGGAGGGCGATGAGCCGCACGACATCCTCGGTCACGTCGGTCGCAAACTTGGACGCGCGTTTGGGCCAGGAGATCCAGATCATCCCGGACGGATCCCAAGCTTCCCGACCAGCGGCGTTCCTGAGTACCCGGCAGACACCATCTCGGCGGCCGACCGTACTCGGCTAGATCCCCGCTGCGGCGAGCGCCTCGCGCGCGCGTTCGGATGCGCCAGCGCCCGGGCGCCACGTGCAAGCCACGCCGACGGCGGCAACCCGACCAGTCTCCATGATGCGACGCAGCCCTTCGGCGACCGTCTGCAGGCTCGGCCCGCCGGGCGCCGGGATGAGCTGACCCGGCAACTCCTCCGGATCGACGACATCGAAGTCGACGTGCAGGTAGATCGGCTCGTCTGGGGTGCGCTCCGCCGTCAACACCCCTACCGGGTACCGACGAACCGCCGAGTGTTCGAGGTATTCCATCTCGGGCGGGTCGAGATCGCGCGCATCCACGAGGACGATTCGGTCCTCGGGCACGGGCCGCAGACCGAGCCCGTCGGCGATGAGCTCGGGACGATAGCCCGCGAGGATGCGCAGCGGCATCCCGCCCAGGTACCCGGAGGTCGTCGTCTCCAATGTCTGGACGTCACCGTGCGCATCGAACCACACGATGGCCGGTGAAACTCCCGCGCGCTGCAGACCGGCGACGACGGCGAGCGACGTCGTGCAGTCGCCGGACACCACCACCGGCCGATCCCCGCGCCGCACCGCATCGGCCACGTTCTCCGCAACTAAGTCGTAGAGGTGTGCCATCCGCCCCCACGAATCGCCGTCCGGCAGCTCGACAGTTACAACCGCATCGGCCTCGACCGGCGCGTCGAGATCCGGTAGGTGCTCGTCGAGGTGATATGGGACGACGATCCGTGTCACTGCGGTAGTCTAGCGTAGTGCATGCTCCGCAAGACTCGGCCCAGCTCAATGTCACGACGGATGAGCACCGCGAGATCGAAGCTCGACTGGCAAGAGCGTACGACGCCCAAGCGGACGCGTTGCTCGCCGAGGTCGCCGATCTAGTCGGAGCTCAGGAATCGCTCGAGAGGCCGTGGGCAGATGCGACCGTGCCGGTTGAAGGAGCCCGTTAAGGGACTGCGGAAACCGGTTCCCAGGTGCCCACCCGTGCGGCGAGCTCGTCGACTGCATTCGGCCAATCGTAGAGGGTGGCCGGGTCGAAATCAGCACCTGTCGGCCAGACCAGTGTAGCTGCCTCCGGGTCGAGGCGCACCTGGTTGAAGACAGCCGGGTCGCGTAGCGGCGCGAAGATACCGCCTACCAGCACGGGTTCGAAGTCGATCTCCTGAGCCGTTCCGTCCTCGAACTCGACGCGCAGCGCGTAGGTCCCAATCCGCTCGAACCGGGTTACGGTGTGGATTTCGTGCTTCATCGGACTCACCTCAATGGCTCTATTTTACGACTGATCTCCCGCATCGGCGGTAGGTCTCAGCTCTTCTTCAGGGCCTTGAGTAGTTGGCTCAACGGGCGGGTGTTGAGGACGTCTTTCTTGGTGAGCCAGGCGCGGCGGGCCTGGTCCAGCCCATAGCGCATGAGGGCGAGCTCGGTGGTGCGGTGGGCGTCGGTGGAGATGACGATCTTGGCGCCCAGCTCCTTGGCGCGCATCAGGTGGGTGTCTTTGAGGTCGAGGCGCTCGGGGTGGGCGTTCAGCTCGACGGCGACGTTGTGCTCGACGCAGGCGGCGAGGATCTCCTCGAGGTCGAGGTCGAACGGCGGGCGGCGGTTGATGAGGCGGCCGGTCGGGTGGGCGAGGATATTGACCCGCGGGTGTCGCACGGCCCTCAGGATGCGCTCGGTCTGCTTGGGGCCGGGGAGCTCGAAGCGGGAGTGGACGGAGACCAGCACCAGGTCGAGCTGCTCGACGACGTCCTCGTCCTGGTCGAGAGACCCGTCGGCGAGGATGTCGATCTCCTGGCTCTTGAGCAGCCGGATCTCGGGGTGGCGGGCCTGGACCTCCTCGATCTCCTTCCACTGCCGGCGGATCTTCTTGGCGTCCATGCCGCCGGTCATGGCGAGCGACTTGGAGTGATCGGTCAGGGCGAAGTACTCGTAGCCGCGCGCGACGCAGGCGATCAGCATCTCCTCGATCGAGCTCTTGCCGTCGGACCAGGTGGAGTGCATCTGCAGGTCGCCGCGCATGTCGTCGAGGGTGACGAGGTCGGGCAGCTCGTCCTTTTCGGCGGCGGCGATCTCGCCTCGGTCCTCGCGCAGCTCCGGCGGCATCCAGGGGAGGTCGACGGCGGCGTAGACGTCCTCCTCGGTCTTGCCGGCGATCCACTCTCCGGCCCAGGGGTCCCCCGCCTCCTCGTCGCCTGATTCCTTGAAGACCCCGTACTCGGAGATGCGCAGGCCGCGCTCCTGGCCGCGCTCGCGCAGCTTGATGTTGTGCGCCTTGTTGCCGGTGAAGTAGACCAGGGCGGCGCCGTAGCTGCGCTCCTCCACCACCCGCAGGTCGACGTCGACGCCGGAGTCGAGGCGGACGCTGGCGCGGGTGTCGCCGGACATCTCGACGTCGGCGATCTGGGGATAGGCGAGGAAGCGCTCCATGACCTTCTTCGGATCCTTCGAGCAGGCCAGGAGGTCGAAGTCGCCGATGGTCTCGCGACGGCGGCGCAGGCTGCCGGCGACGTCCAGGTATTTCAGTCCCTTCACCGCCCGCAGGTGCTCGAGCAGCGGCTCCACAAGCTGGTCCGCGTCGGAGAGCTTCATCCGCTGCTGGTGCTGCCGGAACTGGGCGATGCCGGCGAGGATCTTCTCCTGGCTCTTGGCGCCGAAGCCCTCGAGCGCGGCGACCTTGCCGCTCTTCGCCGCCTCCTCGAGGGCGTCGATGGTGGTGATGTCCAGCTCCTGCCAGAGCTTCTTGGCCTTCTTGGGCCCGACGCCCTGGATGCCCACGAGGTCGATCAGGGTGGCGGGCACCTGGGCGGCCAGCTCCTCGAGCATGGCGAGCTTGCCGGTCTCGATCAGCTCGGCGATCTGGGCCGCCAGGTCCTTGCCGATGGTGGGGAGCTTGGAGAGGTCCTCGCCCGCCGCGACGAGCTTTTCGAGCGGCGTCGAGTGATCCCCGATCATGCCGGCGGCGTTGCGGTAGGCGCGGACTCGGAACGGGTTGGCGCCCTGGATCTCCAGGAGGTCGGCCATGCTCTCGAGGATGCGCGAGATCTCGAGGTTGGTCATGAGGAGGTCAGCTCCACGAACTGCTTCTCGTCCAGGATCTCGACGCCCAGCTCGCGCGCCTTGTCGGCCTTGGAGCCGGGGCTGTCGCCGACGACGACGTAGTCGGTCTTCTTGCTCACCGAGCCGACCGCCTTGGCGCCCAGGGCCTCGATCCTGGCCTTGGCCTCGTCGCGGCTCATCGACTCGAGGCCGCCGGTGAACACGAAGGTCTTGCCGGCCAGCGGGCCGGCGGCGGCGATGCGCCTGGGCGCCGACTTGAGGCGGACCGGGCCGGCGAGCAGGCGGTCGAGCACCGCGGCGTTGTCGGGATCGGCGAAGAAGCCGGCGATCAGCTCGGCCATCTTGGGGCCGACGCCGTCCACCTCCTGCAGCTCCTCGGCCGAGGCCTGACGCAGCGCCTCGAACGAGCCGAAGTGGCCGGCCAGCGCGCGCGCCACCGCGCGGCCGACCTCCGGGATGCCGAGGGCGTGGAGGAAGCGGTCGAGGTCCGCGCCGTCCACCGAGCGGCGGATCGCCGCGACCAGCGCGTTCGCTGACTTCTCGGCGAAGCCCTCGAGCTCGATGAGCTGCTCCGCGCGGACCTCGAAGAGGTCGGGCAGGCTGCGCACCAAGTCGTTCTCCACCAGGAGCTTGGCGGTCTCGCCACCCAATCCCTCGACGTCCAGGGCGTGTCGGGAGCCGAAGTGCACGAGGCGTCCGACGAGCTGGGCGGGGCAGCCGAAGCTGTTGGGACAGACGACGAAGGGGCGGCGCTCTTCGAGCGGCGTGCCGCAGGAGGGGCATTTCTTCGGCGGCTTCGGCCGGCGGCCTCGGCGCTTGCGCGCCGGCTGCTTGCGGGCCGAACCACGGCCGGCCGGCCGAGCGCTTGCGCGAGGCCCCGGGGGCGACGTCGCCTGCGGCCCGGCGCTTCGCGACGGGCCGGCAGCTTCAGAAGGGGGCTCGGGGGGGATGACCTCGACGACCTGGGGGATGACGTCGCCGGCGCGCTGGATGCGCACGCGATCGCCTGGGCGCACGTCCTTGCGCTCGAGCTCGTCCAGGTTGTGCAGGGTGGCGCGGCTGACGGTGACGCCGCCGATGTCCACCGGGCGCAGCAGCGCCACCGGGGTGACCACTCCGGTGCGTCCGACACTCCAGAAGACGCGGTCGAGGACCGTGACCTCCTTGCGCGGCGGGAATTTGTAGGCGTAGGCCCAGCGCGGGTGGTGGGCGGTGACGCCGAGCTCCTCGCGGGCGGCCAGGTCGTCGAGCTTCAGCACGATGCCGTCTACCTCGTACGGCAGGTGGTCGCGCTCCCTCTCCAGCTCGCCGTAGAACTCCAGCACCCCGTCGATCGACTCGACGCGCTGGCAGCGGTCGGAGACCGGCAGGCGCCACGAGACAAGCGCCTGGCGCACGTCCGACTGGCTGGCGAAGCCGTCCCCTTCCGCCGCCAGGACGTCGTAGAGCACGATGCGCAGCGGCAGCCGCGCGGTGCGCCTGGTGTCGAGCTGCCGCAGCGCCCCGGCGGAGGCGTTGCGCGGATTGGCGAACGGTTCCTCGTCGTCCTGGATCAAGCTCTCGTTCAGGCGCTCGAAGTCGTCGAGGTACATCAGCACCTCGCCGCGCAGGGCGAGGAGCCTGGGCGCCGGACGCTTCTTCCCATCGAGGGCGAGCGGCAGGTTGCGCATGGTGCGCGCGTTCTCGGTGACCGCCTCCCCCACCACGCCGTCGCCGCGGGTGACGGCGCGCACCAGGATGCCGTCCTCGTAGACCACCTCGATCGAGGCGCCGTCGAACTTGGGCTCGACCACGTAGGTCACCGATGACTCGCCAAGGGCGTTCCGCAGCCGCTCGTCGAAGCGCCGCAGCGCGGCTTCGTCCTGCGACGAGTCGAGCGACTGCATAGGGGCCAGGTGCGCGGCCTTGGGGAGGCTCTCGAGAGGCGCGCCGCCGACGCGCTGGGTCGGCGAGTCGGGCCGCTTGAGGTCGGGGAACCGCTCCTCCAGCTCCTTCAGCTCGTGAAAGAGCCGGTCGTATTCGGCGTCGGAGATCTCGGGGCGGTAGTGGACGTGGTAGAGCTCGTTGTGGCGGTGGAGCTCGCGGGTGAGCTGATCGATGCGGCGTGCGGCCTGCTTTTCGTCCATCGCGTCGCTACAAGAGGCGCAGCAGCTCGGCCTGTGGCTGCCCACCGGTGACCTCGACCCCCTCCGGCGTCAGCGCCACGTTGATCTCCGAGCGCACGCCGAAGTCGCCGGGGAAGTAGATGCCCGGCTCGACGGAGAAGCCGGTCATGGCGATGAGCGGCCGGGTGTCGTGGGTCTCCAGATTGTCCATGTTGGCGCCCTGGCCGTGGTCGGCGGTGTCGATCGAGTGGCCGGTGCGGTGGATGAAGTGCTCACCGTAGCCCGCTTGCTCGATCACGGCGCGGCAGACATCGTCCACCTCGTAGCCGCGCACGATCTCCTGCGGATAGAGGCGGCGCACGAGATCCACCGCGGCGTCGCGTGCCGCCGCGACGCAGCCGAAGATCTCCTGCTGGCGAGCCGTCGGCGCCTCGGCGCTGACGCCGCACCAGGTGATGTCGGCGTAGATCGACGCCGGCCCCTTCTCCTTCGCCCACAGGTCGATGAGCAGGAAGTCGCCGCGGCGGATCGGGCTGGAGCGATCCGGCCCGGGCTGGTAGTGCGGATCGGCGGAGTGCGCGTTCACGCCGACGATCGGCGCCACCTCGGCCATCAGCCCGACCCGCTCGAAGCGCTCCAGGATGAACTGCTGGATGGAGAACTCGTCCACCTCGTCGCCCCCGCGCAGCGCCTCGGACACACGGCCGAAGGCGGCGTGCACGATCTCGTGGAGATGGCGCGCGGCCCGCCGGTGGCTCTCGAGCTGCTCCGGGGACCAAACGGCGGCGAAGCGCTGGACCAGGTCGGCGGACGAGACCAGCTCCACGCCCAGCTCCCGCAGCCGCTCCCCGGTGCCCGCGTCGAGCCGCGAGATCACGGGCAGCGCGTTGCCGGGGCTGTACTGGACGGCCAGCCGCGCGCCGCCCGCGACGAGACGCGCCAGCTCCTCGTCGAGCTCCTGCCAGCGCAGGTATTCCGCCTTCTGCCCGGGCAGGTGGTCGAGCATCGCCGGCTCCAGCCGGTGCACCAGCTTGCGGGGCTCCCCTTGCCGCGGGATCAGGTAGTAGGCCCGCCGCGAGACGAAGGCCTCGGCGAGCCCCAGGAGCTGCAGGCTCACCGGATCGTTGTGCTGGAAGGCGAGGAACAGCCAGCCGTCGAGGCCGGCTTCGGCCAGTGCCTCCTGGATGGCGGGAATGCGGTTTTCGAGATCGCTCATCGCCGCGCAAGGATAGCGTGAAACAGGGCATCGGGATTGCTATCGTGGGACGCGCCATGGCGCGCGGCGAGCAAGCTCCCGTCCCCGACACCCTGCGTGACGAGCGGCCCGCGGACCCCTCCTGGCGGGCCGACGCGCTGCGCCAGAGCCCGCATCGGCGGCTCGCCGACGAGATCGCCGCGCCTCGCGCCGCCACCGCGAAGGAGGCCGAGGAGGTTTGCCGGCGCATCAATCGGGCCGTGCTGCGGGACTTCGCTCCGGCGCTCCTGCTCTTGCGGCCGGAGGACCGCCGCCGCCTCCGCGCCCTCACGGCATGGACCGTCACCCTGTTCGATCTCGCCAACCAGCAGGGGCTGGCCGGGGAACGGCTCGCCGCCGTGAACCGCTGGGAGTTCGAGCTCGAGCAGGCGCTGTCCGGGCGGCCGTCGCCGCAGCCGATCTTCATCGAGCTCGCCCGCGAGGCGCGGCAGGTTCCTTGGGACGCGAAGGATTTCGCCCGTCTCACCGGCCTGGCGCGAGACCGCATCGTCGATGCGGAACCGGCGACCGGCGAGGCGGCGGCGGAGGCCAGCCGGAGACTTGCCACCGCCCTGGTACAGTGCTTTGTGGCGCATCCCGGCCCCGCTCTGCTCGACCTCGCGGAGGGACTCGTGCGCGTCCGCCAGCTCCAGGATCTCGCCGTCAACCTGCGCCGCGGCGCCTCCACGCCCGCCACCGCCGGGAAGCCGTGGCAGCAGGATCCGGAACCGCCCCGGCACGAGCTCGAGCAAGCCGTGCTCCACGAGTGCGGCTGTGCCCGATCGCTGCTGATGGGCGGAGCCCGCGGTGTTCAGGAGATGCCCGCCGAGCTGCGGGCTGCCGCCCTCTGGCTGGTCTACGCAGGCCTGGCCCTGGTGACGGACATCGAGGACGATCCGCGATCGGCGATGTCGCAGCCGACTCATCTCGGCGCCGTGCGGCGCATCGGGCTTCTGCTGCGAGCCCGTTGGACGGCCCGCAGGCTGCGCTGGCGCCATCGGTAGCGTTGCGCGCCCCTGCGCGACGCCGCCAACGTCGGGCTCGGGGGTCCGACGCTACCTATCCGGCGGGCTCGACGAGGAGCTTGGAGGCGGCGCGACGCCCCAGCCGCAGCCGCTTGTCGCCCTGACCCAGTTCCATCGTATCGGCGGCCAGATCCTCTTCCAGGACGCGCCAGCGGCTGCCGGGCTTGAGGCCCTCGCGGTCGAGCAGACGAAGGAACTCCTCGCTCTGGTCCACCACACGCTGGATCACGATCTCCTCACCGGGCTCGCACTCGAGCAGGCCGCGAAGGTGATCCTGCGGTGTCAGGCGGCCCTGCAGAGTGGGAATCGGATCGCCATGGGGATCGACCGTCGGATGGCCGAGCAGGGCGTCGAGGCGCTCGATCAGCCGGTCGGACACCGCGTGCTCCATGCGCTCGGCCTCGTCGTGCACCTCGCTCCAGTCGAGCCCCACCACTTGCACCAGGAAGAGCTCGATGAGGCGGTGACGGCGCAGTACGTGGAGGGCGAGCTGCCGCCCGGCCTTGGTCAGGCGGACTCCCGAATAGGGCTCGTACTCCACGAGGCCGCTCTCGGCCAAGGTCTTGACCATCGCGGTCACGGTGCCCGGCGCGACCCGCAGATCGCTGCCGATCTGCCCCATGCTCACCAGGCCCCCCGGCTCCGGCGGCATGTGCTTGAGGATGGACTTCAGATAGTCCTCGACGGTGCTGGTCGGCACCCCCTCAGGATACCGCGACCTCCCCTCTTGACAGTCGACCGCGTTTGCACTATTTTTGGGTGGTCAAAAGGGCGGGTTTGGACGCCCGTCGGAGGAATTTCGAGAAATGCGAGGCGGCGACGGCAAGTTTGGCGAGGGCATCTCGCGCCGGAGCCTGATGCGGGCGGCGGGGCTGGGGACGCTGGCCGCCGGGATCGGCGGCGTGGGGCTGTCGGCGCGGGCGTCGTCGGGGGGCGGGACGGGGGCGATGGAGCACGCGGCCCACGACATGGGGGTGGTGGGCGAGATCGACACCTCGCTGTTCGATCCGGAGGCCTTCTTGCGCGGCTGGAACTTCTCCGAGCGGGCCGCGGGCGAGCGGGCGCGCTTCTACCGGGAGACACCGCTTCCCGACGGCACCACGCTGCACGAATACGAGATCGTCGCGGTCAACCGCGAGATCGAGATCGCGCCCGGCCTCTACTTCCCCGCCTGGACCTTCAACGGGCAGGTACCGGGGCCGACCCTGCGCGCCACCGAGGGAGACACCGTGCGCATCCTGTTCCTTAACCAAGGGGACCACCCGCACACGCTCCACTTCCACGGCTGGCACTCGCCGGCGATGGACGGCTCGATGCCGGACCAGCAGGTACAGCCCGGCGGGGAGTTCCTCTACGAGTTCGTCGCCGAGCCGTTCGGGCTGCACCTGTACCACTGCCACTCGGTGCCCTTGAAGCGCCACATCCACAAGGGCCTCTACGGCGTCTTCATCGTCGATCCCCGGGAGCCGCGGCCGCCGGCCGACGAGCTGGTCATGGTGATGAACGGCTTCGACACCGACTTCGACGGCGGTAACGAGATCTACGCGGTGAACACGGTGGCCCACTTCCATATGCACCGGCCGGTGGTGGTGCGGGTGGGCGAGCTGGTGCGCATCTATCTCGTGAACCTCACCGAGTTCGACCCCATCAACTCCCTCCATCTGCACGCCATGTTCTTCGACGTCTACCGCACCGGCACCCGGCTCGAGACCACGGAGCACACCGACACGATCATGCTGTGCCAGGCGGAGCGGGCGATTCTCGAAACGCGCTTTCGTTACCCGGGCAAGTTCATGTTCCACGCCCACCAGAGCGAGTTCGCGGAACTCGGCTGGATGGGCCTGTTCGAGGCGAGGGGGTGAGCGGCGTGGCGGGCAATGGAACCTGGCGCAACTGGGCGCTCGCCCTGCTGCCGCTGGTGCTGCTCGCGGCGGTGCTCGCCGCCATCCTGGCCATGGAGCCGGAGCGGCTGCTCACCCGCGGCGCGCCGCCGGTCGAAGAGCTGGCCTTCGAACAGGTGCGGCTGGGGCCGGAAGGCATCACCGCGCGGGTGGTCAACGACGGCCCCGATCCGGTGCGCATCGCCCAGGTGATGGTGGACGAGGCCTACTGGCGCTTCGAGGAGGAGCCCGCAGGCGCGCTCGCCCACCTGCAACGCGCGACGGTGAATATCCCCTACCCGTGGGTCGAGGGGGAGGCGCATGTCCTGACCCTGGTGAGCTCGACCGGCGTCAAGTTCGAGCACGAGATCCCGGTGGCGATCGAGACGCCGCGGCCGAGCGGGCGCTTCTGGGGGCTGTTCGCCCTGATCGGCACCTACGTGGGCGTGCTTCCCGTGGCCGTGGGGCTGCTCTGGTACCCGCTGGTGCGCCGCCTGGGGCGGCGAGGGCTCGACTTCGTGCTCGCCGCCACCGTCGGGCTGCTCGTCTTCCTCTTCGTCGACGCCACGGAGGATGGGCTCGAGGCCGGCGCCGGAATCGCCTCCTCCTACCACGGAGCCGTGCTGTTCGTGCTCGCGGCCGCCCTCGCCTACCTGACCATCGAGATGGTGGGGCGGAGGCTCGCGTCTCGCCGTGGCGCCGGCGGCTGGCCGACCGCCCTGCTGGTCGCCATCGGCATCGGCCTGCACAACCTGGGCGAGGGGCTGGCGATCGGCGCCGCCTACGCCTTGGGGGAGGCAACCCTGGGAGCCCTGCTCATCCTCGGATTCGCCATCCACAACACCACCGAGGGGCTGGCCATCGTGGCGCCGCTGGCCGAGGAGCGCACGCGGCTGCCGCGGCTCGCCCTGCTCGGGCTGATCGCCGGCGTGCCGACGATCTTCGGCGCCTGGCTGGGAGGGCTTCTCTACTCCGGCCTCTGGGGCGTGGTGTTCTTGGCCCTGGGCGCCGGCGCCATCGCCCAGGTTGTGGTGCAGATCCTGCGCGGCATGGCGAAGCAGCGGTCAATCGGCTCGCTGCTCGCCTCCGGCCCGGTGGTCTCCGGGCTCGCCGCCGGGTTCGCCGTGATGTACCTGACCGGACTGATCGTGGGGTGAGGCCATGAGCGAGCGAGTACGCAACGTCCTGCTCCGCAGCGTCCTGCTGGCGCTGCCCGTCGTGCTGGTCGGGGGGTTGGCCCTGGCCTTCATCCAGCAGCCTGAACCGGCGCGCGAAGTCGTGCTGGTGGCCGAGGGGATGGTGTTCCAGCTTCCCGGCGACCCGACGCCGAACCCGACCCTCACCGCGGCCCCCGGCGAGCGGCTGCGTTTCGTCCTGGTCAACCAGGACCGCGGCTACGAGCACGATCTGCGGCTGCCGTCCCTGTCCGCGGCGACGCCGCTGATCCCCGGCGACGGCGGTCGCAGCGAGCTGATGATCACGGCACCGACCCGTACGGGCGACTACGACTACCTCTGCAGCACCCACGCCGCCATGATGCGCGGCACGCTGCGGGTGCGCTGAGCGCATTCTCTCGACTCGGAGGCAATTCCGTGATGCCACGCGTACGGGTGCTCTGTATCGGCTTGTTCGGCGTCGGCCTCGCCGCGACAGCGCTCGTGGGCCACGCCGGCGCTCGGCCTCTCGGCGCCTGTGAGCGGCCGGCGGACGCCGAGCTGATCTCCGACCGCCCCGACGCCACGGAGAGCGCCGCGACCGTCCCGGCTCGCTGCTGGCAGCTCGAGGGCGGCGCCACCTGGGAAGAGGCCGAGGACGACGAGTCCATGACCTGGGGCGAGCTGCTGCTGCGCTACGGCGTCGGCGACCGCTGGGAGCTGCGCATCGGTGTCCCTTCGTACACGGATCCTGGCGTCGGCGCCGCGGGTTTCGAAGACTCGTCCCTCGGCGTCAAGCTCCTGCTCGCCCGACACGACCCCGACCGTCCCCGTCGCCCTCAGGCCGCCCTCCTGCTCGACTCGACCCTGCCGACCGGCGAGACTGGGTTCCGCGAGCCGCACGCGCAACCGGCGGCGTTGCTGGCGCTCGCCTGGCCGCTCGGCGCGCGTACCGAGCTGGCGACGAACCTCGGGGCCGCCTACCCGAGCGTCGAGGCAGAGCAATTCGGCACCGCCCTGGCCAGCGTCGCCGTCGGCCGCGAGCTCAGCGACCGTCTGGGAGGATTCATCGAGCTGTTTGGCGCCAGCCGCGACGAGCCGGGCGGCTCCGCCCGCACCTTCTTCGACGCCGGCATCACCTGGGCGGCCACCGCCGACCTCCAGCTCGACCTCCGCGCCGGCATCGCGCTCGGTCCCAGCGACGACGAACACTTCGTCGGCGCCGGCCT
>JBOGJI010000050.1:0-43701 GCA_050747865.1 Thermoanaerobaculia bacterium | reverse complement strand
ACGTAGACGATCGCCCGCAGCGCGTCCACCGTATCGGACTCTCCTGACGGAGACCCATCGTCTCGCGTGTCGTCGAAGCGCTCGTAGAGGAACTCGCCGTAGCCGCCGATCGACAGGCCCTGACCTGTGCGGTAGATCTTGGACGCCGCCGGTCCCATGCCGCGCTCGCCGCGGTCGGCCTCGGCGCGCGCCTCGCCCAGCTCGAGCGCTTCGAGCTCGTCGGCGAGCGCCGCGATCCGCCGCTCGAGCTCCTCGATCTTCTCCGGATCGACGCCACTCGCAGCCTTGAGCGTCGTCACTTCGGCTCTCAACTCCTCGATCTGCGTCTGCAGCTCCTCGACCGTGGGCTGCTGTGCCGCCGCGGGATGCGTGGCGGCGACAAGCGCGAGGGCCGCCAGGACGAGAGCCGTGCGGACGGCCCTGCGGGCGAATCGACAAACGTGGGAAGGCATCAGTTCTCCTCTACCGGGCCGGGCCCGGGTCGTGTTTGCAGGTCGGCGCCCTCGACCAGTGCGCCGATAGATGACGAAAGAGAGTCCCCGGCATGATGCCGCGGGGCGTCCCGGACCACGGTCAGCTCGGCGATCAGCGGCTCCAGCCTGTCGACGAGGCCGGCGCTGGCTCGAGCGACCAGCCGCTGGCCGCGGGGCTCGAGGACGAGCACCTCCACCCCCGCGTGCCGTGCCGCCCAGTTGAGGGCGGCGTCCGGGCCCAGCACGTAGAGGCCGGTGGACAGGCAGTCCGCCTGCAGCCCCTCCGGAGCCCAGACCGTGAGGCTTCCGAAGTCCGCGACCGGCTCTCCGGTTCGCGGATCCAGCAGGTGACCGACGGCGCGGCCGTCGACGACGATGCCGCGCACCCCATTGCCGGAGGTGGCCAGCGATCCCGATGAGATCGGGACGGCCACCACCGGGCGATCGCGATCCCGGGGATCGGCGAGCAGCACGCGCTCGGCACCGTTCCCCCAAACGCCGACCTGGCCGCCGACGTCGACCAGGCCTCCGCTCACGCCGGACATCACCCGCCCCGCGGCGACGGCGGCGTCGAGCGCCGCGCCCTTGCCGAAGCCGCCCTCCTCCAGGCGCACGCGGGGGTGGATCCGGGTGAGGCTGCTCCCCGGCCCCAGCCGCCAGGCGCCGAGGCCGGTCGTCTCCACGGCCCGCCGACGCTGCTCCGGGGTCGGGCGACGGCGGTCGCCCTCGACCCGCAGTCCCCAGGCGTCGACCAGGGCCCCGACGGCCGGGTCGAACGCGCCGGCGGTCGACTCCTCGCACAGCCGGGCGGCCTGCAGCCAGCGATGGAGATCCCCGCCGATCGGCTGCGCCACCCCGGCGGGCGCCCGGTTCACCCGCGCCAGCTCGGTGTCTTCCCTCCAGGTCGACAGCACCGCCTCGGCGCGTTCGAGCGCGCCGGCCATGGCCTCGCTGGCGGCGAGCGCCGAGCCGGGATCGGCTGCCGCCACCTGGATGCGCACCCGCGTGCCCAACATCAGGAGCTCGCGCTCGAGGATCAGGGCCTCATCCGCCGCCGCGTGCGCGGCACCGGCGAAGGGGAGCAGTAGACAGACGATGGCGCCGAGCCGTTCGGGTTGCGATCTCATGGGGCTCGAACGGGTCGTCTCAGCGTCCAGCCCGTCGCTCCGCGCCGGGCTGCGGCGACGTTGCTTGCTGTGGCCTCGCGCCAGCGCTCGGCCGGGCCGGCTGCGCCTCCGGCTCGGCCGCCGCGCAGGCCTTGCACAGGGAGGTGATGGTCAGGTGGTGCTCGTGGACGTCGAAGTCGTGCGCCCTACAGATCTGCGCCTGCATGGCGAGGATGCCCGGGCTGACGAACTCGACGACCCGGCCACAGCGGCGGCAGACCAGATGGTCGTGCCGCTGCCCGGCGTGCACGTGCTCATAGAGGTGGCGGTTGCGGCCCAATCGGTAGCGCCGGACCAGGCCGCAGGCGACCAGCAGATCCAGGTTGCGGTAGACGGTGGCGCGCGAGATCTTGATGCCGCGCCGGCGCATGGCCTCCAGGAGCTGCTCGGCATCCAGGTGCCCGTGGCGGGTGAAGACCTCCTCGAACAGGGCGCGGCGCTCGGACGTCACCCGGTGGCCGTGGCGCCGCAGGTATTCGAGGAACTGCCGTCGTTCGTGATCGAAAGCCATGGCGAAGTCGGAGCGTTGTTGAGACAATGTCTCAATCGCGCCTCGGGCATACTGTACTGCTCAGGTCCGGATTGTCAAACCTGGCCACCGCGAGCGGGTGGCGCGATTTCGACTAGACTGCGGACAGGACGGACCTCTTCACCGATGCCTGTCGACCCCGATCCCGTCGGCCCTCCCCCGCGCGAGGAGCCCTTCGAGGAGCCCAAGTCCACCGAGCCTCCGCGGCTCAGCCGACTGCCCCTGCCCCTGCGGGTGACGCTGCTCGTCGTCGGCTGGCTGCTGGTTCTGCTGGGAATTCCCGGCCTCATCTTGCCCGGGCTGCAGGGGATCCTCTCCATCGTGCTCGGCCTCGCCATCGCGTCCCTGGGCAGCGAGCGCATCCATCGTTTCCTGCACGACCGCATGCACCCCTGGCCGCGTGCCCGCAAGCGCATGGAAGCGCTTCGCGCGCGCCTGCACAGGTGGCTCTCGCGGTAGCCCCCACCCCGGGTGGATAAGGAGTTACCGCCGGTTTAGGGGGACGAACTGCCGCTCCGTGCGGCCGGTGTAGATCTGGCGGGGACGGTTGATGCGGGTCTGCGGGTCGCGCTTCATCTCGCGCCAGTGGGCGATCCAGCCGGGGAGCCGTCCGAACGCGAACATGACGGTGAACATGTTGGTCGGGATGCCCATGGCGCGGTAGATGATCCCGGAGTAGAAGTCGACGTTCGGGTAGAGCTTGCGCTCGACGAAGTATTCGTCGGAGAGCGCCACCTCCTCGAGGTTGCGGGCGATGTCGAGCAGCGGATCGTCGACGCCGAGGGCGTCCAGGACTTCGTCGGCGGCCTTCTTCAGGATGCGCGCCCGCGGGTCGAAGTTCTTGTAGACGCGGTGGCCGAAGCCCATGAGCCGGAAGTCGGAGTCCTTGTCCTTCGCCAGATCGACGTACTTGCGGTAGTTCGACCCGTCGCGCCGGATCATCTCCAGCATCTCGATGACCTTCTGGTTGGCACCGCCGTGGAGCGGGCCCGACAGCGCCGAGATCCCGGCAGAGATCGAGGCGAACAGATCGGCCGCGGAGGAGCCGACCATGCGCACCGTCGAGGTCGAGCAGTTCTGCTCGTGGTCGGCGTGCAGCGTGAGCAGCATGGTGATCGCCCGGTCCAGCACCTCCGGCACCGCGAAGTCCTCCGCCGGCACCGCGAACATCATGTGCAGGAAGTTGGCGGTGTAGGAGAGGTCGTTGCGGGGGTAGATGAACGGCTGCCCGACCGACTTCTTGTAGCTGTAGGCGGCGATCGTCGGCAGCTTCGCCAGCAGCCGGATTGCGTTCAGGTCGTCGTCCTCGTCGGTGGCGTGGTCCGGGTAGTAGGCGGAGAGCGAGGAAACCATCGAGGACAGGATGGCCATCGGGTGGGCCTCGGTCGGGAAGCCCTCGAAGAACTTCTTCATGTCCTCGTGGATCAGCGTGTGGTAGGTGAGCGTGTGCTCGAAGCGCTGGAGCTCGTCGCGCTTCGGCAGCTCCCCGAAGAGCAGCAGGTAGCAGATCTCGGGAAAGCTGGCGCCCTCGGCGAGCTGCTCGATGGGGTAGCCGCAGTAGCGCAGCACGCCGGCCTCGCCGTCGATGAAGGTGATGGCACTCTTGCACGCCCCGGTGTTGGCGTATCCGGGATCCAGGGTGATGGCGCCCGACTCCTGCCGCAGCCGGCCGATCTCGATGCCGACCTCGCCTTCGCTACCCTCCACCACGGACAGCTCGTACTCCTTGCCGTCCAGCAGAACCTTTACACTCTTCATTGGCCGCAGAGTGTATCGCCCGCGTTCGATAGGGCGCAACAGCGCACCTGAGGCGCAACCGGATCACACGCCTCGGGTGTGGGCGCCCCAGAGGAGCTTGTGGAGCTGGAGCTGGAGGCGCACCGGCAAGCCGCACTCCTTGATCCACTCGGCCAGCTCGCCCGGCTCGAGATCCCCCCAGACCGGCGAGAAATGGACCGGACAGCGCGCGGTCAGACCATACCGTCGCACCACGTCGCAGGACCATTCGAAGTCGGCGCGGTCGGCGAGGACGAACTTCACTTCGTCCCGCGGACCGAGCATGTCCAGGTTCTCCCAGCGGTTGTTCCCCGCCTCGCCGGAGCCCGGACACTTGACGTCCACGATGCGGTGCACCCGCGGATCTACGCCCGAGATGTCCAGCCCGCCTCCGGTCTCGAGCAGCACGGTGTATCCGGCGTCGCACAGGCGCCGCATCAGCGGCAGGCAGCCCGGCTGCAGCAGCGGCTCGCCGCCGGTCACCTCGACCAGGTCGCAGCCATGGCGGGCCACCTCGGCCAGCACCTCGGCCAGGGAGCGCCAGTCGCCGTCGTAGAAGGCGTACTCCGTATCGCACCAGCGGCAGCGCATCTGGCATCCGGTCAGCCGCACCAGCACGCAGGGGCGGCCGGCCCAGGTCGACTCCCCCTGCAGGGAGTAGAAGATCTCGTGGATCTTGAGCCGCTCCTCGACAGGCAGCTCCGCCCGGCGGCTCGTGGCCGCGGGCCGCGAGCCGGCGGCCGGTACGGCGCTCACCGCTCCCCCTCGTCGAAGCTGGCGCAGGCCGTATCGCTCTCCCACACCTCCACCCGCGCCACCCGCACGCGGTCGGGCTCCGGCAGCCGGTCGCGCACCTCCAGGTAGACGTGCTCGGCGAGCAGCTCGGCGGTGGTGCTCAATTCGTCGAAGGGGGGCACGTCGTTCAGCACCCGGTGATCGAAGGGCTCTAGGATCTCGCACATGATCGCCTTCAGATCGGCGAAGTCGAGCACCATCCCCAGCTCGTTCAGGGCCGCCGCCTCGAGCACCACCCGCACCCGGTAGTTGTGCCCGTGCATGCGCTCACAGCCCCCGGTGTGGCCGTGGATCTGGTGCGCGGCGGCGAACTGAAAGTCCTTCGAGATTCGGTACATGGCCCGTGGGAATACGGGTCCGGGGTCGAGCGTTTACCCCACTGCGACGGTCGGCTCGGGAGTTGCCGGTCGCCGCGGAGTTCCAATCTCCAAAAGTCTTCTCCTCAACTCCCGCGAGGCCCCTGTAGTGGCTCCCTCCCCGCTGCGGGGGCTTCTTTTTTGCGCCCCGCCAGATTCCTCAACACGTACGACAGGATCCCTCCGTGGCGGTAATACGCCACCTCCTGCGGCGTGTCGAGGCGCACCGCAACGGCGAAACGAAGCGGCTCGCCGCCCTCCCCCTCCGCGCTCACCGTGACATCCAGGCCCTTGCGGAACGGTCCCGCGAGAGCTTCGGCCAATCCCTCGACGGCGAAGATCTCGCGGCCGGTCAGCCCCAGCCCGTCGACCGAGTCGCCGTCGCGGAACTGCAGCGGCACGATGCCCATGCCGATCAGGTTGGAGCGATGGATGCGCTCGTAGCTCTCGGCGAGCACCGCCTTGACGCCGAGCAGCGCCGGGCCCTTGGCCGCCCAGTCACGCGATGATCCGGCGCCGTACTCCTTGCCGGCGAGGACGATCAGGGGCACCCCCTCCTGCCGGTACCGCTCGGCGGCGTCGAAGATGGTCATCGGGGTGTCCGAGGGCAGGTGTTGGGTGAAGCCGCCCTCGATCTCCGGCACCAGCCGGTTGCGCAGGCGCACGTTGGCGAAGGCGCCGCGCATCATGACCTCGTGGTTGCCGCGCCGGGAGCCATAGGAGTTGAAGTCCATCGGTGCCACCCCGTGCTCGATCAGGTAGCTGCCGGCGGGGCTGTCGCGCTTGATGGCGCCGGCCGGGGAGATGTGGTCAGTGGTCACCGAGTCGCCGAGCACGGCCAGCGCCCGCGCTCCGGCCAGGTCGGCGACCGGCGTCGGCTCGTGGGGCAGACCCTGGAAGAACGGCGGCTGTCGCACGTAGGTCGAGTCGTCGTCCCACTCGTAGGTGCTCCCCGGCGGCACCGGCAGCGCGTCCCAGCGCTCATCGCCGTCGAAGACCGAGGCGTATTGGCGCCGGAACATGTCGGACTTGACGAACGTGTGCACCGCGCGGTCGATCTCGCCGCGGTCGGGCCAGATGTCTCGCAGGTATACGGGCTTGCCGCCCGAGTCCTCGCCCAGCGGCTCGGACTGCAGGTCGATGTCGATGCGCCCGGCGAGCGCGTAGGCCACCACCAGTGGGGGTGAGGCAAGGAAATTCGCCCGCACGTCCTGGGAGATCCGTCCCTCGAAGTTGCGGTTGCCCGACAGCACGGAGACCGCGACCAGCCCCTCGGCGTCGATCGCCTCCTTGATCGGCGGCGGCAGCGGCCCCGAGTTGCCGATGCAGGTGGTGCAGCCGTAGCCCACCAGATAGAAGCCCAGGGCCTCCAGCGAGTCCATCAGTCCCGAGGCTTCGAGGTAGTCGGTCACCACCTTGGACCCCGGGGCGAGGCTGGTCTTGACCCACGGCCTGGACTTGAGGCCCCGCTCGACCGCGTTCCTGGCCAGCAGTCCCGCCGCCAGCATCACGGAGGGGTTGGAGGTGTTGGTGCAGGAGGTGATGGCGGCGATCACCACCGAGCCGTCCTGCAGCACTGGACGCTCGACGGCGACCTCGGGCTCCGCAACCGCGGTCGCCGTCTGTTCCAGCGTGTTCCCGTCGCCGCCTTCGGACTCCCAGCGGCCGATGGTGGTGAGCAGCGGCTTCTGGCCTCTTGTGCCGCGGAGGTCGGGGAGCTGGTCAAGGAACGTGGATTTCACGTCGGAGAGCAGGATGCGGTCCTGCGGGCGCTTGGGGCCGGCGAGGCTGGGCTGCACCGTCCCGAGATCGAGCTCCAGGGTGTCCGAATAGACCGCCTCGGGGCTGTCCGCGTCGTGAAACAGGCCCTGCTCGCGCATGTAGGCCTCGACCAGCGCCACCTGCTCCTCGTCCCGGCCGGTGAAGCGCAGGTAGTCGAGGGAGATCTGGTCGACGGGGAAGATGCCGCAGGTGGCTCCGTACTCCGGAGACATGTTGCCGATGGTGGCACGGTCGGCCAGCGGCAGCTGTGCCAGGCCGGGGCCGTAGAACTCCACGAACTTCCCCACCACCCCTTTCTCGCGCAGCATCTGGGTGACGGTGAGGACCAGGTCGGTGGCGGTCGCGTCGGAGGCGAGCTCCCCCGTCAGCCGGAAGCCCACGACCTGCGGCAGCAGCATGGAGATCGGCTGGCCGAGCATCGCGGCCTCGGCCTCGATGCCGCCGACCCCCCAGCCGAGCACGCCCAGCCCGTTGATCATCGTGGTGTGGGAGTCCGTCCCCACCAGGGTGTCGGGCCAGGCCCATTCGGCGCCATCAGGCCCCTCTCCGTGCATGACCACGCGGGCCAGGTACTCGAGGTTCACCTGGTGGCAGATCCCGGTGCCCGGCGGCACCACCCGGAAGTTGCCGAAGGCGCGCTGACCCCATTTCAGGAACGCGTAGCGCTCCCGGTTGCGCTCGAACTCGCGCTCCACATTGATCAGGAACGCCGCCTGTTTGCCGTACTCGTCGACCTGCACGGAGTGGTCGATCACCAGCTCGGCCGGCTGCTGGGGGTTGATCTGGGCCGGATCGCCTCCCAGCCCTTCCATCGCGTCGCGCAGAGCCGCCAGGTCGACGACGGCCGGCACGCCGGTGAAGTCCTGCAGCAGCACCCGCGCCGGCATGAAGGCGATCTCCTGGGACGGCTGCGCCCGAGGATCCCAGTCCAGCACCGCCTGGATGTCCTCGCGCCTCACCACCTCGCCGTCCTCCCGCCGCAGGAGGTTCTCGAGCAGGATCGTCAGACTGAAAGGGAGCCGCGCGACATCGTGGCCCTGCTCCTCGAGGCGTCGCAAGCGCACCAATCGCAGCGTCCGCCCACCGGTCTCGATCTCACCGTATGTGGAGAGGCTGTCCATCGGGTCCGCCGTTCCGGCAAAGGCTATCCTATATGCTGTACGTGCAATGGCCACCGTCACCGAAACTGCGGATCCGGTCGCCTCCACGACCTCCGAGAGCCAGGTGCTGGACGCCTTTCGCCGTTGGGGGTACCTGCAGGCCGACCTCGACTGGCTGGGCCGCCTCGAGCCGCTGCCGCTCCCCGAGCTGGACGTCGAGGGCAAGGCCGCCGAGCTGGCGCGCAAGTGGTATTGCGGGACGCTCGCCGTCGAGTTCATGTACATCCCGGACCCCGCGCGCCGCGCCTGGGTGAGCGAGCGCATGGAGGCCGATCCGCCGCCGGTCGAGCGCCGCGCCATCGCCGAGATGCTCTGCCGCAGCACCACCTTCGAGGACGTGCTGCATTCGCGCTACATCGGCAACAAGCGCTTCGCCGTCGAGGGGAGCGAGGCGCTGCTGCCGCTGCTCGCTGAGGCCCTGGAGGAGGCCGGCGAGCGCGGCGTCGAGAAGGCGATCCTGGCGATGAGCCACCGTGGCCGCCTGAACGTCATGGCCCACATCGTCGGCGTCCCCCTCGAGCACCTGCTGGCCGGCTTCGAGGACGTCGATCCGCGCAGCATCATGGGCGCCGGCGACGTCAAGTATCACCTCGGGGCGACCGGCACCTACACCACCCGCTCGGGCGCGGAGATCGGCATCCACCTGGCCTCCAACCCCTCCCACCTCGAGGCCATCGACCCGGTGGTCGCCGGCCGCGCCCGCGCCAAGCAGACCCGCATAGGCGAGGGGGGCGCGGCGCGCCTGCTGCTCATCGTCATGCACGGCGACGCCGCCTTCGCCGGCCAGGGGGTAATCGCCGAGACGCTGAACATGGCCGACATCCCCGGCTACACCGTCGGCGGCACCGTGCACGTGATCGTCAACAACTGGATCGGCTTCACCACCGAGCCCCGCCACTACCATTCGGGGCGCTTCGCTTCCGACCTGGCGCGGCGGCTGTCCATCCCCATCTTCCACGTCAATGGCGAGGACCCGGAAGCGGTGGTGCGCGCCGCGCGGCTGGCCGTCGCCTGGCGGCAGGAGATCGGCACCGACGTGGTGGTCGACATGATCGCCTACCGGCGCCACGGCCACAGCGAGGTGGACGATCCGACGGTGACCCAGCCGGTCCTCTACGCCAGGATCGCCGAGCGCCCGCCGTTGTGGGAGAGCTACGCCGAGCGAGCGGGCGCCGATCGCGCCGCCATCGCCGAGATCGGGGAGAGGGTGCGGCAAGAGATGGACGCGGCCAAGGAGAAAGCCTCGCAGCTCGAGGAGATCCCGCTGCTGCGCCGGCTCCCCGACTACTGGGATCCCTTCGTCGGCGATCGCTGGAAGGCGGAACACGAGGTGGCGACCGGCCTGGACGACGAGCGTATCGGGCGGCTGACCGAGGCGCTCACCTCCTGGCCCGAGTCGTTCCACATCCATCCCAAGGTGGCCAAGCTGCTCGCGCAACGGAAAGAGATGGGGCGCGGCGAGCGGGCGGTCGACTACGGGATGGCGGAGGCCCTGGCCTTCGCCTCGCTGCTCGAGGAGGGCGTCCCGGTGCGTCTCACGGGACAGGACTCCCGCCGCGGCACCTTCGCCCACCGCCACGCGATCTGGTTCGACACCGAGGACGCGAGCGAGCACAGCCCGTTTCCCGGGATCGCCCGGAACGGGGCGTTCTTCGAGATCCATGACTCGCCGCTCTCCGAGGCGGGCATCCTCGGCTTCGAGTACGGCTTCAGCCGCGACTACCCGGAAGCCCTGGTGATGTGGGAGGCGCAGTTCGGGGACTTCGTCAACGGCGCCCAGGTCATCCTCGATCAGTTCGTCACCGCCAGCGAGGACAAATGGGGGTTGCTGTCGGGCCTGGTGCTGCTGCTTCCCCATGGCTTTGAGGGACAGGGGCCGGAGCACTCGAGCGCCCGCATGGAGCGCTTCCTGCAGCTCGCCGCCGAGCAGAACATCCAGGTGGCGCAGCCCTCGACGGCAGGCCAGTACTTCCACCTCCTGCGCCGCCAGGCCCTGCGCAAATGGCGCAAGCCGCTCATCGTCATGACGCCCAAGAGTCTGCTGCGCCACGCCGCGGCGGCGTCGCCGATCGAGAGCTTCCAGCGCGACCGCTTCCTCAACGTGCGTCCCGACGGCGAGGTCGAGGATGCCGAGCGGATCCTGCTGTGCAGCGGCAAGATCGCCCACGAGCTGCGGGCGGAGCGGGAGAAGCGCGGCGCCGAGAGCACCGCAATCGTCTCGCTCGAGCAGCTCTACCCCTTCCCCGACGAGGAGCTCTCCGCCGAGCTGGACCGCTACCCCGACGCCCGCGACATCCGCTGGGTGCAGGAGGAGCCCGCCAACATGGGGGCCCTGTTCTTCGTCCTGCCGCGCATCGAGCGCCTGATCCGCGGCCGCCACGTGCGCACGGTCAAGCGCTCGGAGTCGGCGAGCCCGGCCACCGGCTCGGGCAAGGCCCACCAGCTCGAGCAGAAGACGCTGCTGCAGCTTGCGTTTAGTTGACGTCGTTGCTCCCGGCGCGGCTGTCGCCGTGCTGGCCGGCTGTCTCCTCCCGGGGCCACCGGGAACCTGGCTGCTCGCGATCGGCGCGGCGCTGCTGCCGGCGGCGTTGATCGCCCTCGGCGTGCGGGCGAAGGAGCGGTCGGCGGGGAGCGTCCGCCTCCTCCTCGCCGCGCTGACGCTCTTGCTGTTCGGCACTCTAGGCGCGCTGATCCAGCTCCATCGGGCCGACCGCGCGGGAGCCATCGGCCTGCTGCTGTTGCTCGCCGGGATCTGGTTCCTGCCGCTGCTCCTGACCGGCATCGGCCACGCAGTCACCTTCTCGCGGACACGATCCCGCGCTGGCGGCGAGCCCGGGCGCGAGCCGGAGCGCTAGCGACCGTGCCACTGCTCAACCGCCCGCTGCTGGTGGCCTCCGCGCTCGCCTATCTGGCGGCGGTAGTGGCGATCGCGCTCTGGTCCGCCCGGCGCACGCGCGACAGCCGCGACTTCTTCATCGCCGGCCAGCGCCTGGGGCTGCTGGTGACGGCGCTCGCCACCGCCTCCGCGGCGTTCTCCGGGTTCGTCTTCCTGGGGGGGCCAGGGCTGACCTACCGGCTCGGCGCCGGCTCCTTCTTCATCTGCGTCTCGGTCGGCTTCACCCCGGCGCTGCTGTGCTGGACGGTCGGCCGGCAGCTCCGCGAGCTCGCCGACGACGGGGAGATCTACACCATCCCCGACGCCTTCCTGCGCCGCTACGACAGCCGCCTCGCCTCCGGCCTCGCCGCCGGGGCCGTGCTCATCGGCACGGTGGGATACCTTGGCGCCCAGCTCCTGGCGCTGGGCCTGATCGTCAGCGCCCTCATCGACGCGCCGGGGCTGTTCGGCGACGCCGGGCCGCTCGTCGCCTTGGGTCTGGGCCTCGCCGTGGTGCTCTTCTACTCGGCAATCGGCGGCATGGTCGCCGGGGTCTACACCGACGTGCTGCAGGGCGGCCTCATGATGGCCGGCGCCGTGGCGGTCTTCGCCACCGCCTGGCGCCGGGTCGGCGGTTGGGAGCGGGCGACCGAGGCCCTAGCCGGCTCTCCCGAGTTCGGCGCCCGGTTCCTCGATCCATTGGGCATCGAGCCGGCGACCGCCCTCGGCTTCTTCGTCGTCTTCGCCGTCGGCACCCTCGGCCAGCCCCACATGCTGCACAAGTTCTACATGCTGCGGGACCCGGGGCGGTTGAAGTGGATGCCGCTGGCGCTGGGGGGCGCGCAAAGCCTCTGCCTGCTCATTTGGATCGGGCTGGGGCTGGCCGTGCCAGCCCTGGTGGCGACCGGGCAGATGCAGCCGCTCACCGATCCGGACCTGGCCACCCCCACCTTCTTGCTCCACTTCACGCCCGATCTCCTGGCCGGGCTTGCCTTTGCGGCCGTGCTCGCCGCGATCATGTCGACCGCCGACTCGTTCCTGAACATCGGCGCCGCCGCCCTGGTGCGCGACCTGCCGCGCGCCTTCGGCCGCCCGCCCCTCACCCGCGAGCTCGCCTGGGGCCGCGTCGCCACCGTCGGCCTGGGGCTGGCCGCCGCCGCCGTCGCCTGGGGCTACGGTGACTTGATCGCCCTGCTCGGCACCTTCGCCTTCGGCACCTTCGCCGCCGCCCTCGCCCCGGCCCTGGCCGTCGGCCTCAACTGGCCCCGCGTCGACGCCCGCGCCGCGATCGCCTCACTGACCACAGGTCTCGTGCTCAACCTGGGCCTCGAGCTGTGGAGCCGCAGCACCCTCCCCCCGATCCTGCCGGCCGGCGTGCTGCCGAGCGCGGTCGCCCTCTCCGCCTCGTTCGTCGTCTTGTTCCTGGCAACCGCCCTGCGTAGGGCCTAGGGATGTGGCTGGGAGGCAGGGAGTCGGGCAACACTTCGGCCGGCTGGCGCCGGCCGAAGTGGCCATTGATCTATGGCCCGCTCGCTCATCGCTCGCGGGCAGGGGTTCGAATCCCTGCCCTCACTTCGACTGGCTGCGTTTCTGCAATCTCTGCCTTGAGTGGGTCACTGGTGCGTGGCTGGGAGGCAGGGATTCGAACCCCGATTCTGCGGTCCAGAGCCGCATGTCCTACCATTGAACGACCTCCCAGGGTCGGCAGCAGGCTAACAAGGAGCGCGCCCGGGGGTCAAACCGCGGCGCCGCCTAGACCACCTCGAACGAGCCCACGGGTCGGGTTCGGCCGTTCACCTGGGCTTCGACCAGGTGCTTGCCGGGATTGGGCTTGCGCGTGGTGTGGACGGCGAGTGAGACCGTCTTGCGGAAGTCCGCTCGCCCCTTCGGCCCGAGGGACACCCGGCCGAGCTTGAACACCTTGGCCGAGGCGCGGCCGTTCGCCTTGACGAAGTGGACGACGAGGTCGACGAGCACGTCCTGCGTCCCGGACGACGAGCTCCGCAGCGAGAAGCCGATGGCGACACGTCCTCCTATGGCCACGCGCTTGGGCTCGATCGTCACGCGCTCGAGCGCCACCGCGGCCGCATCTCCGAACCCGAGCAGGCGCAGGACCTGCGGCTCGGCGCGTTTGACGGCGCTCCTCAAAGCGTGCTCGACGAGCGCCCGGCGCTCCTCGGAGGCGTCGCGAAGCCACGTCTCGCAGGTCCGGATCAAGAGCTCCGGACGCACCTTGCCCAGGTCGTTCAAGTTGTTGGCCACGCTGCGCCGCACGTAGGTCGAAGGATCGTCTTTGAGCGCTTCGAGGAGATCGAGGACGCGCTCGGGGTGCTCCTCCAGCCAATGAACCCGGCGCGCCCAGGGCAATCGCAGTCTCGTCCCCTCCGACGTGAGTCGGCGGACGTGGGCATTGCCGTCCGCCGTCCACTCGTGCAGCACGGCCATCGTGAGCTCGGGGTGCCTCTCGAGGTACGCCCGGATGCTGAGCTCCGCGCTGAACCGCTTGGTGAGCTCATATTGCGCCCGCATCGAGAGATCGAAGTCATCCAGCCCGCGTTCCGCCACGAAGATCACGTGGGGGAGGTAGTAGAACGGGGCCATGCCTGCCCCCGTCACCTCGTCCGTTTCGTGCTCCGGGCCGAGCGAGCAAAGTAGGATCGAGATCGCCTCCGGGTAGCCTGCCGGCAGGTGCTCGGCGAGCGCCCGGCAGATGTGCCGCCCGCGATCGAGGAGCTCCAGCCCCTCCAGCCCTCGAGTGGCGCGCCTGGTGAACGCCTGCTTCGCAAACCCGGGGTGGACCCGCGCGACGTCCCCGGCCAGCCGCCGGACCAGAGCCGGCGAGAAAAAGGACTTCAGCGGCTCGGCCAACTCTATCTCTAGCGCGGCGCCTGGCGCTGGACGCGGGCCCAGGTGTCGCGCAGGGTGGCGGTGCGGTTGAAGACCGGGCGGTCCGGGGTGGAGTCGCGGGAGTCGGCGCAGAAGTAGCCGAGGCGCTCGAACTGGATGGGCTCGCCGGCGGCCGCCTCGGCGAGCGCGGGCTCGAACTTCGCGCCGCGCAGGATCTCGAGCGAGGCGGGGTTCAAGTTGGCGAGGAAGTCCTCGCCCTCGGCGACGTCGTCCGGGTCGGCCTCGGTGAAGAGAGTCTCGTAGAGGCGCACCTCGGCGTCCAGGGCATGGCGGGCGGAGACCCAGTGGATGGTGCCCTGGACCTTGCGGCCGTCGGGGGCCTGGCCGCCGCGGGTCTCGGGGTCGTAGGCGCAGCGCAGCTCCGCGACCTCGCCGGCCGCGTCGTGGACCACCTCCTCGCAGCGGATGAAGTAGCCCCAGCGCAGCCGCACCTCGCGGCCGGGGGCGAGGCGGAAGAACTTCTTCGGCGGCTCCTCCATGAAGTCCTCGCGCTCGATCCACAGCTCGCGGGAGAACGGCACCGCCCGGGTCCCGGCGGCCGGGTCCTCCGGGTTGTTGACAGCCTGGAGCTCCTCCTCATCTGTCTCCGGATAGTTCGTGAGGATCACCTTCAGCGGCCGCAGCACCGCCATGCGGCGCAGCGCCCGGCGGTTCAGGTCCTCGCGCAGGCAGTGCTCGAGCAGGGCGAGCTCCACCACCCCCTCCTGCTTGGCCACGCTGATGCGCTCGCAGAAGTCGCGGATGGCCTCGGGCGTGTAGCCGCGGCGGCGCATGCTGGCCAGCGTCGGCATGCGCGGATCGTCCCAGCCGTCGACCATCCCCTCGTCGACCAGGCGCTTGAGCTTGCGCTTCGACAGCACCGTGTGCGAGAGATTGAGGCGCGCGAACTCGGTTTGCCGCGAGGGGTAGATGCCGAGCTCCCTGATGAACCAGTCGTAGAGCGGCCGGTGGTCCTGGAACTCGAGGGTGCACAGGGAGTGGGTGATGCGCTCGAGCGAGTCGGACTGGCCGTGCGCCCAGTCGTAGGTCGGATAGATGCGCCAGGCGTCGCCGGTGCGCGGGTGCGCGGCGTGGAGGATGCGGTACATGACCGGATCGCGCAGGTTGACGTTGCCCGCCGCCATGTCGATCTTGGCCCTGAGGACGCGGGCGCCGTCAGGAAACTCGCCGGCGCGCATGCGGCGCAGGAGATCGAGGCTCTCCTCCACCGGACGGTTCCGGTAGGGGCTCTCGCGGCCGGGCTCGGTCAGCGTCCCGCGGTGCTCGCGGATCTCGTCGGCCGACAGGTCGTCGACATAGGCCTTGCCCTCGCGCACCAGCCGCTCGGCCCACTCGTAGAGCTGCTCGAAATAGTCGGAGGCGTAGTACTCGCGGTCGCCCCAGTTGAGGCCGAGCCAGCGCACGTCCTCGCGGATGGCGTCGATGTACTCCTGCTCCTCCTTGAGCGGGTTGGTGTCGTCGAAGCGCAGGTTGCAGGTGCCGCCGTGCTCCTCGGCGATGCCGAAGTTGAGGCAGATCGACTTGGCGTGGCCGATGTGGAGGTAGCCGTTGGGCTCCGGGGGGAAGCGGGTGCGCACGGTGTCGTGCCGGCCGGCGGCCAGGTCGGCGGCGACCATCTGGCGGATGAAGTCCCGGGGGCGTTCGGGGTCAGCCATGGTTACTTCAGAGTGTGGGCGTGGGCCAGGGCCCGGTCGAGGCGGACGAGGCAGCGCTCGCGGCCCAGGAGCTCCAGGATCTCGAACATGCCGAAGCCGACCGGCTTGCCGGTCACCGCCACGCGCGCGGCGTGGATGATGGCGCCGAGCTTCAAACCGCGAGCGTCGACGAAGGCGAGCATCAGCTCCTCGAAGGCGGCGGCCGGGGCCGCGGCCAGCTCGTCGCGGAACGCCGCCAGCAGGTCGACGGCGCCTTCGGGGCGGAGGATGCGCTTGTCGAACGCCGCCTCATCCCAGGGGTAGGCGTCGTCGGCGACGAAGAGCTCCTCGTAGTCGAGGACGTCGCCGGCGACCTTGATGCGGTCGCCGGCGGCCTCCACGAGCCGGCGCACGTACCGCCGCGCCTCCTCCCCCGGCTGGGCCTCGATCCAGCCGGCCCGCTCGAGGAACGGCAGCACTCGCTCCACCCGCTCGTCGAGCGGCAGCGCCTGCATGGCCCGCTCCTGGAAGGCCAGGAGCTTCTTGGGATCGAAGCTCGCCGCGGCGCGGCTGACGCGCTCGAGGCTGAAGTGGAGGATCATCTCGTCGCGGCTGAAATCTTCGGCGCGGTCGTCGAGCGACCAGCCGAGCAGCAGCAGGTAGTTGACCAGCGCGTCGGGCAGGAACCCAGATTCGCGGTAGAAGTCGACGAGGACCGGGTTGAAGGTCTCCTCGTCGACCGCCAGGCCGAGCCGCCGCGCGATGCGCATGCCGTGCTGGCAGAGCTCGGCGAAGTCGGGGTTGCCGAGGTACTTGGCGAGCTTGCGCTTGGAGAGCTTCTTGCGGCTGCCGGGCTCGGCCACGTACGGCAGGTGGGCGAACGACGGCGGCTCGGCGCCCAGCCCCTCGAAGATGCGCAGCTGCCGGGGCGTGTTCGACAGGTGCTCCTCGGCGCGGATGACGTGGGAGATCCCCATCTCGACGTCGTCCACGACGCTCGCCAGGTGGTAGAGGTAGGTGCCGTCGGCGCGCCGCAGCACGTGGTCCTGCTCGTCGGACCAGGCGAAGGCCATGTCGCCGCGGATGCGATCGGTGAAGCGGCACTCGCCGTCGCGCGGCATGGCGAGACGCACGGCCGCCGCCCGCCCCTCGGCCTCGAAGCGCGCGCGGTCCTCCTCGCTCCCGGCCGTCCAGCGGCGGCTGTAGACGAAGCGCTCGCCGCGCTTCTCGGCCTCCTGCCTCTCGCTCTGGATCTCCTCCGGCGTGGCGTAGTCGGGGTAGGCGTAGCCGCGCTCGATCAGCCGATCCACCGCCCGCGCGTAGAGCGCCTCCCGCTCGGACTGGAAGTACGGGCCGAAGGCGCCGCCGACCTCCGGGCCCTCGTCCCAGTCCAGCCCGAGCCAGCGAAAGCCCGCGAGGATGGGGGCCAGCGCCTCCTCGCGGTTGCGCCTCTGGTCGGTGTCGTCGATGCGCAGCACGAAGGCGCCGCCGTGGTGGCGCGCGAACAGCCAGTTGAACAGGGCCGTACGCACTCCACCGATGTGCAGATAGCCGGTAGGGGAGGGGGCGAAGCGGACGCGGACGTCGGCCGTCATGGGGCGGGGAACGGTACCACGGCGGGGGGCCGGCGCGGCGCGGTGTGACACCGCGGCGTCGGGCTGGCGTGTACCTATACGAATCTGCTAGTGTCGGCCCCAGCAGCATCCTATTCCTGTCATTCGGGAGCCCGAGCCTTGCGGCTCCCGTCGTCCGGGGGGACGTCTCACTTCAGGAGTAGGAGCCAGGGCCGGCGTGGACCACCATGGCCGGGTCGAGCTCCTCTCCGCCAAGACGGGTGGCTCCGCCGAGCCGAGTCGCTGCCTCCAGGCAGCGGCTCAAACGGCCTCCGCGCCATGCGCCTCGCTGCGGCGCGCTCCGGCGCAATCACTGAGGGATGTGGGGATTGGGCAGCTCAGGTGCCCGCGCGGGATGGACCCGTCGCGGGCCAAGACAGCTCGTGCCGCCAGGCGCGCTGTCGCGGGCCGAGCGCTCGCGCACGGCTCCGCGGACAGGGCGCTGTGGTCGGGCGGGGAAGAGGTCGTGATGTCGAGCGAGCTTGCCGGTCGCCACGTTGTGGGCGTGCCCCCCGCGGGGAATGTGGATGCCTTTACAGCAGAGCTGCGAGAGTACTGTGTCCTGGTCGCCCGCCATTACGGGGCGACGCAGTGGGCCGAGGACGTGGCGCAGGACGCCATGCTCGCCTTCCTCACCACGAACGGAGTGACCCAGCCGCATGCCTGGCTGCGCACCGTCGTGCGCCGCCTGGTCGCCCGACGACTGCGGGACTCGCACCCGTTCGTGAGCCTCGATCGCCTCGCCGACGACTGGGGCGCACGGCTCGCCGAGCCCAGCGATCGGGGCGTCCTGCTGCGCCAGGTGCTCGGGCGCCTGTCCACCCGCGACCGCCGCGTCCTGATGCTGAAGCTTCGGGGCTACTCCTACAGCGAGATGGCCGGGCGCCTCGGGTGCCACACCAACGCGGTCGGCACGCTCGTCAATCGTGCGTTCGCCCGGAGTCGCCGCTTTGCCCACGGATAGGACGGATGAGGGTTCTCACCCCTCCCTCTCCGCAAGGCATGCATCGCAAAGCCATGCACTGCGAGTAACAAATTTGCGCTCGACCGAGGAGCACGGACGGATGGCGGAGAGGGAGGGATTCGAACCCTCGGTCCAGCTATACGCCGGACAACTGCTTAGCAGGCAGCCCTGTTCGACCACTCCAGCACCTCTCCGCGGGGATCGGCAGGGACCACAGTCTATCGCACCCCGGCGGCGGTGTAGGGCTCCGATTTGGCGGTCGGCGGCGGCGTCGATATGCTGCGCACCACCCCGGCGGGTGCCGGGGTCTCGATCCCGTACAGGACCCGCCGATGCACGACCGCCAGGCCGATACCGACCTGCTCATAATCAACACGATCCGCTTCCTCGCCGTCGACATGGTGGAGGCGGCGCAGTCCGGCCACCCCGGGGCTCCCTTGGGCCAGGCGCCCATGGGGCACCTGCTGTTCTCGCGCTATCTGCGCTTCGATCCGGCGGCGCCCGAGTGGCCGAACCGCGACCGCTTCGTGCTCTCCTGCGGCCACGCCTCGGCGCTGCTCTACGCGCTGCTGCACCTCGCCGGCTACGACCTGCCGCTCGACGAGCTCGAGCGCTTCCGGCAGCTCGGATCGCGCACGCCGGGGCATCCCGAGCACGGCCTGACCCCGGGAGTGGAGACGACTACCGGGCCGCTGGGCCAGGGGCTGACCAACGCCGTCGGCATGGCGATGGCGGAGCGCATGCTGGCGGCGCGCTTCAACCGCCAGGGCTTTCCCCTCTTCGACCACCGGATCTTCGTCTTCGCCAGCGACGGCGACCTGATGGAGGGGGTCACCTCCGAGGCCTCGTCGCTGGCCGGCCACCTCAGGCTGGGCCGCCTGATCGTCCTCTACGACGACAACCGGATCACCATCGACGGCGCCACCGACCTCGCGTTCTCGGAGGACGTCGAGGCCCGCTACGCCGCCTACGGCTGGCACGTGCAGGCGGTGGAGGACGGCAACGACCTCGCGGCCCTGGGGGCGGCCGTGGACGTGGCGCTCGCCGAGGAGGAGCGCCCCTCGCTCATCCGGGTGCGCACCCACATCGGCTACGGCGCCCCCACCAAGCAGGACACCGCGGACGCCCACGGCGCGCCGCTGGGAGCCGAGGAGGCGCGCGCCACCAAGGAGGCGCTGGGCTGGCCGCTCGAGCCGCCGTTCCTGATCCCCGAAGGCGCCGCGGCGCCGCTCGAGGCGGCGGCGCGGTGCGGCGCCACCGAGCGGGCCGCCTGGGAGGAGCTGCTCGGCCGCTACCGAGGGGAGCACCCGGAGGCGGCGGCGGAGCTGGAGCGGCGGCTGGCCGGAGACCTGCCCGCCGGCTGGGAAGCGCGCCTCCCCGACTTCGCGGCGGCCACCGGCTCGATGGCCACCCGCTCGGCCTCCGGCAAGGTGCTCAACGCCATCGAGGGCGCGCTCCCCGAGCTGGTCGGCGGCTCGGCCGACCTGACCGGCTCGAACAACACGTACATTGATAGCCGCCCGGTCTTCTCCGCCGCCGAGCGCGGCGGCTCGAACCTCCACTTCGGGGTGCGCGAGCACGCCATGGGAGGCATCCTGAGCGGCATGGCGCTGTCCGGCTTGCTGCGCCCCTACGGCGGCACCTTCCTCATCTTCTCCGACTACATGCGCCCGGCGATCCGGCTGGCGGCGCTGATGGAGCTGCCGGTCGTCTACGTCTTCACCCACGACTCGATCTTCCTGGGCGAGGACGGTCCCACCCACCAGCCGATCAGCCAGCTCGTGGCGTTGCGCGCCATCCCCAACCTGACCGTGATCCGCCCCGCCGACGCCCACGAGACCGCCGCCGCCTGGAAGGCGGCGCTCGAGCGCCGGGAGGGGCCGACCGCGCTGTCGCTGACGCGGCAGAAGCTGCCGATCCTCGACGAGACGGCGCGTCTTGCGCGCGTAGGCGTCGCCCGCGGCGCCTATGTGCTCGCCGAGCCCTCGCAGCCGGTCCAGGCCATCCTCATCGCCACCGGCTCGGAAGTCCCGATCGCCCTGGAAGCCGGACGCCGGCTCGCCGCCGACGGCCTCGCCGTCCGCGTGGTCAGCATGCCGAGCTGGGAGCTGTTCGAGGCGCAGCCGGAGGCCTACCGCAAAGAAGTGCTGCCGCCCGGCGTCCCGCTGCGGCTCGCGATCGAGGCCGGCTCCCCGCTCGGCTGGGATCGCTACGTCGGCCCCCACGGCGAGGTGATGGCGATGACCGGCTTCGGCGCCTCCGCCCCCTGGCAGGATCTGGCGGCCCACTTTCGCTTCACCGCCGACGAGATCGTCGCGCGGCTACGCCGGCTCACGGATGGCGCGGCACGCTGATCGCGGCGAGCGTGAGGGCCCTCTCGGCGCTCAGAACGAGTAGCCCAGCCCGGCAAGCACTTCCAGAGCATCCAGGTCGACGCCTTCGCCCACGTCGGAAGAAACCGCGAGGCGGGTCAAGCGAAGCTCGCCGCCGAAGCCCCAGCCGCGACGACCGGTCCAGCGCAGACCCAGGCCGAGGAGCGCCCCCGTGGCCGTGTCGTCGCCCGACACGGCGTCGCCGGGGAAGCGGATCGTCTCCTCCACGCTCTGGTAAAGAACGCCGGCACCCAGCCAGGAATCCCAGGGACTCGCGGCATCCCTCTTGAAGTGCCAGCGGGCGGTGACCGCGGCATGGGTGGTGTCGACCTCGGCGGGGGAGTCGGTCACCGGCGTCGAGCCGCTTGCCGACCGCTCACCCACCTCCACGGCGACACCGAATCGGGATCCAAGGCGCCGCCCGTAGCGCAGGGCCGCTCCGGTGTGGTCGCCGTAGACGTCCTTGAACGGGTCGTCCCCCAACAGACGACCCCGCCAGAGCAGACCCGTCCCCCCGCGCGGGACGATCTCGCGCGGAACCGCACGGTAGCGGCTGCCGTCCGGCAACGTGAGATCGACGGGCACCAGATCGGACGTCGACAGCGCCAGGGCGTCGCCCGAGCCCAACGGACCGGCTCGTCAGTCCTCGGAGAGGCGGCCCAGGAGGCGGATCAGCTCGCTCTGCTCGGCGGCGCTCAAGCGGTCGAGCAGCTCGGCGACGCCGGCCCGCCGGCCGGCGCGCAAGCGGCCGAGGACGCCGGCGCCGGTTTCGGTGAGGGCGACCCGTGTCGCCCGCCGGTCCGCGGGGTCGGGCCGGCGCTCCACGAAGCCCCCCGCCTCCAGACCGTCGACCACCGAGGTCGCCGAGCGCGGCACCACGCCCAGGCAGCGGGCCAGGTCGCTGACCCGCAGCGGGCCGTCGAGCAGCGCCCGCAGGGCTCGCAGCTGGCTCGGGGTGACGCCGAGTGGCCCCAGCTCCCGGCGGGCGTGGCGGCGCAGGCGGCGGTTCGTCCGGCTCAGGAGGTCGGCGAGCTGGGCGGCGGCGTCCGGCTTCATGGGGCGGGAGCATACCGGGGCAGGGCTCACTGCCGGGTCGGCTCCGGGATCTTGCGCTGCAAGCTCATATTGAGATAAACTCCCTATTGTTTCCGAGCGGCTGCCCGGATGGTCCGCGAGCGCGCCTCGAGACAAGAGAGATCCCACATGACCGATATATCGCGCTTGCAGGGCGGCCGCGCGGCCCGCTCCTTCGTCCACGACCGCTCCGTCGCCGGCCACGAGCTGGCGCCGGGCACCGTCCGGCGCATCCTCGGCTTCGCCCAGCCCCACCGGGCGAGCATCGCGGTCTTCCTCGGCCTCATCCTGTTCAACGCCCTGGTCGGGGCCGCCCAGCCGCTGCTGTTCAAGTCGATCATCGACGACGGCATCCTGCGAAGCCGCGGCGATCTGGTCCTCTGGCTGGCCGCCGTGGCGGCCGGCCTCGCCGTCGCCGGCGCCGCCATCGGGCTCGCTCAGCGCTACGTCTCCGCCAGGATCGGGCAGGGCCTGGTGCACGACCTCAGGACGCGGGTGTTCACCCACGTGCAGCGGCAGCCGCTGGCGTTCTTCAGCCGCACGCAGACCGGGGCTCTGGTCAGCCGCCTGAACGGCGACGTGCAGGGCGCCCAGCAGGCGTTCACCTCGCTCTTGTCGAGCGTCGTCGGCAATTTCGCCACCACCGTCGCCGTGCTCGCCGCCATGCTGGCGCTCTCCTGGCAGATCACCCTCGTGGCGGTGGCCGTCGTGCCGCTGTTCGTGCTGCCGGCGCGGCTCGCCGGCCGCCGGCTCGCGGCGTTGACGCGCGAGCGCTACGAGCTCACCGCCGACATGGGCCAGACCATGACCGAGCGGTTCAACGTCGCCGGCGCTTTGCTGGTCAAGGTCTTCGGCCGCGCCGAAGCGGAGTCCGCGGAGTTCGCCGAGCGCGCAGGCCGCGTGCGCGACATCGGGGTCACCGCCGCCGTCTACTCGCGCGTCCTGACGACCTCGCTGGCGCTGCTGGCGGCTCTGGCGACCGCCATGATCTACGGCGTCGGCGGGCTGATGGCGATCGCCGGCTCACTCGGCGTCGGCACCGTGGTGGCGCTCACCGCCTACCTCGGCCGCCTCTACGGCCCGATCACCTCGCTGTCCAACCTGCAGGTCGACGTGATGACGACCCTCGTCAGCTTCGAGCGGGTGCTCGAGGTGCTGGACCTCGAGCCAATGGTGGCCGACGCACCCGACGCCCGGACGTTGCCCGCCGAGGCCGCCGCGGTCGAGCTCGACCGCGTCGCCTTCCGCTACCCGGCGGCAACCGAGGTCTCGCTCGCCTCCCTCGAGGCGGTGGCGGCGCTCTCCGCGGCGCCGAACGAGCCGGTGCTGCACGACGTGTCGTTTCGCGCCGAGCCGGGCCAGACGGTGGCGTTGGTCGGCCCCTCCGGAGCCGGCAAGACGACGATCACAGCCCTGGTGTCGCGGCTCTACGACGTCACCGGCGGCGCCGTGCGGATCGGCGGCGTCGACGTGCGCGAGGTCAGCCAGGAGTCGCTGCACCGGGCGATCGGCGTCGTGCCGCAGGACCCCTACCTGTTCCACGACACTTTGCGCGCCAACCTCTCCTACGCCCGTCCCGAGGCGAGCGAGGGCGAGATGTGGGACGCCCTGCGCGCGGCCCACATCGCCGACCTCGTCGCCGCCCTGCCGGACGGCCTCGACACCGTCGTCGGCGACAAGGGCTACCGCCTGTCCGGCGGCGAGAAGCAGCGCATCGCCATCGCCCGCCTGCTGCTCAAGGCGCCGCGCATCGTGGTGCTCGACGAGGCCACCGCACACCTCGACTCCGAGTCCGAGGCGGCAGTGCAGAGGGCGCTGCGGGCGGCGCTCGCCGGCCGCACCTCCCTCGTCATCGCTCACCGCCTGTCGACGGTGCGCGACGCCGACCAGATCCTGGTCGTCGATGGCGGCAGGGTGGTCGAGCGCGGCCGGCACGCCGAGCTGCTCGCCGCCAACGGGCCGTACGCCGCCCTCTACCGCACTCAGCTCCGCGACCAAGACGTGCTGGCCCTCGCGTCCTGAAACCCGACCGCTCCGCCCGGCACCGCGTCTCCTGCGGCCGTTCAGCGTTCGAGCACGGCTTGGCCAACAGAGCGCTGTGGGGCGGAGGTGCGCCAGATGCGGCGGAGCCAGGCGGCGACGGCTTCGACGCCGATCATGATGTAGGGCAGGGCGAGCAGGGTGAGGAGGGAGGAGGTGAAGAGGCCGCCCATGACGGTGCGGGCGAGGGGGTAGTAGAAGATGCCGGCGGCGTTGGGGCCGCGCAGGGCAAGCGGCAGGAGGCCCAGGATCGTCGTCACGGCGGTCATCAGGATGGGGCGCAGGCGCTCGCGGCCGGCCTGGAAGATCGCCTCGTCGCGCGCCAACCCCGAGCGGCGCAGGCGGTTGACCTGGTCCAGCAGCACGATGCCGTTGTTCACCACAATGCCCATCAGGATGAGGATCCCGATCTGGGCCATGATGTTGAACTTGGTGCCGGTCAGCGCCAGCCCCCAGGCGATGCCGGGCAGGGCGAACAGGATCGACGCCAGGATGGCGAACGGCTGGGCCAGCGATTCGAACAGCGACGCCATGACGATGTAGACCAGGATCAGGGCGAGCAGGAGGTTGACCATCATCTGCTCACTCTCGCCCTCCTGCTCGATGATGCGGTCGTTCCAGCCCCAGGAGGTCCCGGGCGGCATGTCGAAGGCGTTCATCAGTCCCTCGATCTCGGTCTTGGCGCTCTCCCAGTCGTCCCCCTCGTAGGTGCCGCGGACCTCGATGCGGACCTTGCGGTTCTCGCGCACGATCTCCTTCGGGCGCGGGACGACGCGGAAGCTCGCGATGTCGCCCAGCAGGACCGGTGCCCTGCCTTCGCCGCCGCCCACGGGAATGGCCTTCAAGTCTTGGAGGTTCTCGCGGTCCTCGAGGCGCAGACCGAGCCAGGTGTCGACCTCCCGCTCGCCGGCGTTGAAGCGCGGCAGGCGCAGGGAGCCCAGGGTGAAGGAGAAGACGTCCGCCAGGTCGCCGGCGGCGAGGCCCAGCCGCGCCGCCTTGTCGCGGTTGATGGTGACCTCGATCTCGCGCTGCGCCGACTGGAACGGCGTGCGCACGTCCTGCACGCCCTCGACGGTCTCCAACCGCCGCGCCGCCTCGGTGGCGAAGCCCTCGAGCAGCCCGGTGTCCTGGCCGAAAAACTTCACCGCGAAGAAGGTCGAGCTGCCGCCGGACTCGGAGTCGTCGTCGAAGACCAGGCGCACCCCCGGGATCACCGGCAGCTCATCGCGCACTCGCTGGCGTAGCTCCTTGATCTCGTCGTCGTCGAGGTCCCGGCGCTGCAGCGTCAGCGTCGTGAAGGCGGAATTCTCTTCCCAGTAGCTGTAGAGCGACTCGATCCCGTATTCCTGCTTCCTGTTGGTGAGAAACGTCTCGACCCGGTCGATGACCCGCTCGACATCTCCCTTGTAGGTGAAGTCGGCAAACTCGTAGTTCAGGAAGAGCCGCTCGTTGCGGGTGCCCGAGAACATCGCCGCCTCGACCATGCCGGTCAAAAACGGCACCAGACCGGCCGCCAGGACCAGGACCAGCAGACCGAAGGTGGCCAGCCGGTGGGAGAGCGTCCAGCGCAGGATGCGCACGTAGCGCTCCTCCAGCCATTCGACGGCCGCAATCGGCCGCGAGCGCCGGCGGCCGAGCACGTGCGGCGCCATCAGCGGGATCAGCGTCATCGCGGTGAACAGCGAGCAGCCGAGCGCAATGGTGATGGCGACGCCGATCTCCTTGAGCCAGGTGCCGAGCTCGGTCTTGTCTCCCACCAACAGCGGCAGGAAGACGATGACCGTGGTCAGCGTCGAGGTGGCCACCGCCACCGCCACCTGCCGGGCGCCGTCGAGGGCCGCCTGGTGGCGGCTCTTCTCGGTGCGGTGGCGACGGTCGATTGACTCGAGCACGACCACGGCGTTGTCCACCAGCATGCCGACCGCCAGCATCAGCCCCATCATGGAGAGAATGTTGAGGGTGCCGCCCATGAAGTAGAGGATCCCGCAGGCGGCGATCACCGAAAACGGGATCGAAAGCGAGACGATAAAGGTGGAATCGAAGCGGCGCAGGAAGAAGTAGAGGCTGAAGACGGCGAGCAACGAACCGGCAAGCCCGGCCAGGAGCAGTCCCTGGATGCCGTCGGTGATGATCTCGCCCTGGTCCTCCCAGACGAAGACGTTGATACCCCGGAGCAGTGGATCCCGGCCGACGTCCTCCTCGAGCACCCGCATGACGCTCTCCACCACCTCGACCGTGTTCGCAGTCGACTCCTTGAAGACCTCGAGCGCCACGGCATAGGTGCGATTGAGATGGCGGCCATGGTCGAGGGGGGGTTGCTCGTAATTGATCTCGGCGATGTCGGCGAGCTTGAGGCCGCGCTCGTCGACGCGCAGCTCGCGGATCTGCTCGACGGAGACGAGCTGGCCCACGGCGCGCGCCGTGAAGCGCAGCCCCGAGTCGTCGACCTGGCCGAGGACCAGATTGCCGGACGCGCCCTGCAGCTTCGTGATGAGCGCCCCGATATCGACGTTGTGCAGTTTCACCTTGTCGAGGATCAGGTCGATGAAGATCTCCCGCGGCGCCACCCCCCCGAGCGTCACGCGGGCAACGCCGGGGACGCGGCGCAGGCGGTTCAAGATGCGCGCCTCGATGAGCTCGTAGCTCGCCGCCAGGTCGACGCCGCGGGACGAGACCCGTCCCTGGACCACCGGGATGTCGGAGGTGTTGAACGAGAAGATGACGATCTCGCCGATCCCCGCCGGCAGCTCCCGCTTGACCTGGTCCATCTTCTCGGAGACCAGCATGCGGACGACGTCCAGCTCGTTGCCCCAGTCGAACTCGAGGAAGATCGACGCTTCGTCGGCGGTCGACCGCGAGCTCAGCTTCTTGATGCCCGGCAGGGTCGCCAGCACCTCCTCGACCGGCTTGGTGATCTCGCGCTCGATCTGCTGCGGATTCGAGTTCGGGTACGGGATCTCCACGCCGACGAACGGGAAATCGACCTCCGGCAGATAGGCCAGCGGCAGGCGGAAGGCGGCGATGCCGCCGAGCACCAGGACGCTGACCAGCAACATCGCCGTCGTCACCGGGCGGTTGACGGCGAGGCGCGGCAGGCTCATTGCGTGGCCTCGGTCGGAGTGGCGCCGCCGAGTACGGAGGGCTCACCGACCACGGCACGTTCGGGTTCGGGCTCGACAGCCTCCTTGCCGCGGTCGATCAAGGTATAGACCACCGGGATCACCACCAGGGTGAGCAGCGTCGCCAGCGTCAGGCCGCCGATCACCGTGATCGCCAGCGGCGCGCGCAGCTCGGCGCCTTCGCCCAGGCCCAGCGCCATGGGCAGCAGACCGAGCACGGTGGTCGCCGAGGTCATGAGGATGGGGCGCAGCCGATCGCCGGCGGCCGCGACCAGGGCCTCGGTCCGCGCCATGCCGGCATGACGCCGCTGGTTCACCGCGTCGACCAGGATGATGGCGTTATTGACCACGATCCCCGCCAGCATCACCACGCCGATCATGACGACGATGCTGACGCTGTGACCGGTGAAGAGCAGCGCCGCCACCGCGCCGATGGCGCCCAGCGGCAGGCTGAAGATGATGACCAGGGGGTGCAGGAACGACTCGAACTGCGACGCCATGACCAGGTAGACGAGGAAGATCGCCAGGCCCATGGCCAGCAACAGGCTGCGCAGCGAGCGGGCGCGCTCCTCCTCCTGGCCCGACAGCTCCATGGTGACGCCCGCCGGCGAGACCTGGCCCGCCATCGCCTCGCGCACGGCCGCCGCGGCGCCGCCCATGTCGCGGCCGGTGACGTTCGCGGACACCACCGCGGCCCGCTTCTGTCCCAGGCGCCGGATCTCCGACGGACCCTCGGCGAGCGAGATGTCGGCCACCGACTTCAAGTAGATCGGCACCCCGTTCCGCTGCGTGACAATGAACTGACGGACGTTATCCACCGAAGCGGCGGTGGGCTCGACCGAGCGCACCACGATGTCGATCTCGCGGTCGCCCTCGAGGAAGCGGGTGGCGACCTCGCCCTGGATCTTGTTGCGCACGGTGGCGGCGACGTCGGCCAGCGCCAGGTCGAGCCGCGCCAGCTTGTTGCGGTCGAAGACGATCGTGAGCTCTGGGTTGCCCAGCTCGGCCGACGAGCGCACGTCGACGAGACCCGGAATCTCCTCCAGCGCCGAGCGCAGCCCGGCGGCGGCCTGATGGAGCTCGTTCAGATCGTCGCTGTAGACCTCCGCCTCGATCGGGGTGCGGAAGCTGAAGTAGGTCGGCCGCTCGAACTCGAAGCGCACCCCGTCGGTGCGGGCGAGGGTCCGCCGCAGCGCCGTGATCACTTCTTCTTCCGCCTCGGCGCCGCTGCCGGCGGCCATGCGCACCTGGATCCGACCGGCGTTCTCCCCTTCGGTGCCGGTGTTGGCCAGGGAGAGGCCGCTGCCGCCGGCGACGCTCGAGTAGCTGGCCACCCGCTCGTCGCCGGCCAGCACCTCCTGGGTGGCGGCGAGGAAGCGGTCGGTGACCTCGAGCGGCACACCCGCCGGCAGCTCGACCCGGTAGCTGAACTCGCCCTGGGAGAACGCCGGGATGAGGTCGAAGCCCAGCCGCGGAACGAGCAGCAGGCTGGCGACGAACGCCGCCAGCGCCACGCCCAGCACCAGGGCGCGGGAGCGCAACGCCCAGCGCAGGACCTCCGGGTAGCTTCGGGATACCGCCCCCAATCCCGCATCGAAGAGGCGCGAGATCGGCCGCGCGACGACGGCCAGGCCCCGTCCCAGCCATCCCCCCACGACGCGCAGCAGCTTCATCACCGCCGCGGGCGCCGTCACCAGGATGAAGCGCAGCCCGCGCCGCACACGGCCGCCGGCGACGTCCTCGCCAGCGACCGCGGAGTGCCCCGCACCGAGCCCGCCGAGCAGCGCGGCGAGCATCGGGATCAGGGTCAGGGAGACCGCCAGCGAGGCGAGCAGGGAGAAGGAGACGGTCAGCGCCATGTCGCGGAAGAGCTGGGCGGCGATGCCACTCAGGAACACCACGGGCAGGAACACGGCGACGGTCGTCAGGGTCGACGCGGTGACCGCCTTGCCGACCTCCGAGGCGCCGCGGTGCGCGGCCTCGAATGGCGCCTCGCCGGCCTCCCGGTGCTTGAAGATCGCCTCCAGCACGACGATGGCGTTGTCCACCAGCATGCCGACGCCGAGCGCCAGGCCGCCGAGCGACATGATGTTGAGCGTCGTCCCGGTGCGGTACATGAGGAAGAAGGTCGTGATGATGGAGATCGGGATGGAGAGCCCGATGATCAGCGTGCTCACCGGGTTCTTGAGGAACAGCAGCAAGACCAGGATGGCGATGGCGCCGCCGATGAGCGCGTTCATCAGCACCTCGCGGATCGAGGCGCGGATGAACTCCGACTGGTCAACCCCTTTGACCACCTCGATGCCTTCGGGCAGCTCGCTCTCGACGGCCTCGAGACGCGCCAGGACCGCGCGCGCCACCTGCACGGTGTTGGCGTCGCCCTCCTTGTACAGCGCCAGCTCCACGGCCTCTTCACCGGCGAACCGTGTCACCACCTCCCGCCGCTTGTGGCCGCGCCGCACCTCGGCGACGTCGGCCACCTTGACGGTGCGTCCGGCGTGCGACAGCAGGACCGTCTCCATGACGTCGCCGACGTCCAGGAACTCGTTGTTCGAGCGCACCAGGTAGCGTGCCTCCTCCTCGTAGAGGCTGCCGCCGGCCTGGTTGACGTTCTCGCGCCCCAGCCGCTCCCGGACATCGCCGATCGACAGGCCGACGAGGGCCAGCTTGCCCTCGTCGATGCGCACCTGGATCTCCTCCTCGTAGCCGCCGTTGACCTTGATCGCGGCCACGCCCTCGGTCGATTCGAGGTCCTTCTTCAGCACCTCTTCGCCGACGTAGCGAAGCTGGTAGAGGCTCGTCCCCCCGGTCAGGTAGAGCCGCATCACCGGATCGTTCGCCGGGTCGAAGCGCAGGACCAGGGGATCCTCGGCCTGCTCCGGCAGCCGGATGAGATCCAGCTTCTCGCGCACGTCGAGCGAGGCGAAGTCCATGTTGCGGCCCCACTCGAACTCCAGGGTCACCTGCGAGAGCCCCGGCCGCGACCGGGAGGTCAGGCGCTGAACGCCGCCGACCACCCCGACGACCTCCTCGATCGGCCGGCTCACCAGCGACTCGACCTCGGTGGGCGCCGCGCCCGGCAGCCGGGTCTCGACGGTCAGGCTGGGATAGGAGAGATCGGGGAGCAGATTGATCGGCAGCCGGCCGAAGGCGACGAGGCCGAAGAGCACCACCGCCACGCACGCCATGGCGATGGTGACGCGGCGGTGCAGCGAGAACTCGATCAGCTTCATGGCGCCGGCACCCTAGCCCTGTCCGCCGGCCTCGTCGTCCCCGGGCTCGAGGATGCGGATCGCGGCGCCCTCCTTGAGACCCCCCTGCCCCGCGACCACCACCCGCTCGCCGGCCTTGACGCCGGAGAGTGCCTCGACCCACTCGCCTTCCTCGATCCCCAACTCGACGCGCCGCCGCTTGGCGACGTCTTTCTGCGCCACGAACACATGGCTGGCCTGCAGCTCCCGGACCACTGCCCGCTTCGGCAGCAGCAGGCTGCGCGGGCGGCTCTCGCGCACGATATTGACGGCCACGAAGCCGCCGGGGCGCACGCCCTCCGGCGGCTCCTGGGCCTCGATCGTCAGCTTGACGGTGCCGGTCGCGGTGTCCACGACCGGGCTGATCTGCCGGATGCGCCCGGCGAAACGGACCCGCGGGTCGGCGTTCAAGGCGAGGCGCACCTCGCGTCCCGGGGTCAAGGCCAACACGTCGGTCTCCGGCAGGTGGATGACGGCGATCAGGGGATCGAAGTCGGTGATCTGGAAGAGCTGGTCGCCCGGCCGGATGTGCTGCCCGACCTGGATCCGCCGCGACGTCACCCGGCCGGAGAACGGCGCCCGGAAGCTGGTGCGCCGCAGCCGCAAGCGGGCGTCGATGAGCTCCTGCTCCGCGACCTCGAGGTCGGCCTGCAGCTGGTCGTGCTCCTGCTGGCTCACCAGCTGCTGCTGCAGCAGGTCGGCGGCCCGCTCATAGGCGACCCGGGCCTTGTCCCGCAAGACCTCCGCCTTGCGCGTCGCGATCTGCTCGTCTTCGCTGTCGAGCACCGCCAGCACGTCCCCGGCGCCTACGTGATCCCCTTCTTCGACGTTCAAGGCCGTCACGCGACCTTCGGCCTCGGAGACCACGGTGACGTCCCGCTCGGCGACCAGGTTGGCGGTGGCGGAGATGTACGAGGAGACCTCGCCGCGCTCGAGGCTCACGACCTCCACCGGCACCGGTGCCTTCTCGTCTTCGCCGTCCTTCGCCTCCCCGTCCTCCGCAGCCTCGGCCTCCTGCTCCCCGGCGCCGCTCGCCCCGTCGGCGCCCATGCTCAAGGCGAACACGACCAGGCCCGCGGCCAGGACGGTTCCGCCGGCAAGCGACAACCACTTCCACCGCCGCCACCGCCGTCTCGCCGTGACCCGCGCTTCGCCAGTGGCTTCCTCTTCGATCCGCTCTTCGTCTGTCATGGCGTGTCTACCCCGCGCGCCCTCACCCCTGCCCTCCATTCCATTGGTACACCCGATCAACCAGCCACGCAATGACTACTACGGGCCCGCGGCGGGCTTCGTTTCACACGACGATTCGGCAGGACTTTCCGTTATCGACCCCCTGATCGATCGGAAAGGCGGCGGGTGGAAAAGGGAAGGCGAGGACATCCCCTGCCGACCGCCGGCCGGAGGATGCCCTCGCCGGGCCGGACCCGGGTCCGGCGGGTCGTCTACTTCTTCTTGAAGAAGCCGACGATCAGGGGGAGCAGGAGGCCGACCACGGCGGAGAGGCCGGCGTTGCCGCCGGCGCCCATGCCCTGGAGGCCCTCGATGAGCTGGGGCAGGAGCTGGCCGCCACCTACGCCGCCCACCGCGCCGAGGATGGTGTTCAGCACCGGCCCCAGGCTCCGGCTCTTGTTGAGGAACCCGCCGACGTTGCCGCCGACACCTCCGCTAATCAGGCTGATCAGCCAGCTGCCGAGTGCGCCTTCCATGGAATCCTCCTCCTTTTCTGGCGCGCGGCCGTACGGCCCCGCCCCGGTTCAACGGCCGGTCTCGCCACCAGGCGGACCGGATGATCGCCAGGCGTGGTTCTCACCTGCCGCCATTCTACTCCTTCGGAGTGCCGTCGAGGTAGGCGAAGGCGCGATCGATCTCCTCGTGGCTGCCGACGAGGACCAGACAGTCACCGGCCGCGAGGGAGACGTCGGGCGCCGGGTTGGGGAACGATTCCTCGCCGCGCACCACCGCGATGACCGTCGCTCCGGCGGCGCGCCGGAGGTCGAGCTGGCGCAGCGTCCGGCCCGCCAGGCCGCCGTCCGCGGTGACGCGGTAGAGGTCGGTGGTGCCGGCGGCCAGGGCGTCGAGCACCGCCTCCGGCACCTGCCGCCCGATCGGCTCGGCGCGCAGCATCTGGTAGCCCTCGGCGCGCAGGACCCGCGTCTGGGCCCGCACCACGTTGCGGGGCACGTGATATTGGGCGAGGACGCGGGTGAAGATCTCGATGGCGGACTCGAACTCCTCGGCCACCACCTGGTCCGCCCCGTCCCGGCGGAACGCCTCGATCTGGTCGACCTGGCGCGTGCGGACCAGGATGTGCAAGGCCGGGTTGAGCTCGCGGGCGAGGCGGACGGAGCGCCGGGTGGCGACCGGGTCGGAAATGGCGAAGACGGCGACGCGCGCCCGCTCGACGCCGGCGCTCTCGAGGATCGCGTTCCGGGTGGCGTCGCCGAAGAGGACCGGGACCTCCTCCCGGTGCGCCTCCGCCACCGCCGTCGGATTGAGCTCGACGACCACATAGGGAATCCCGGTCTGGCGCAGCACGCGGCTCAGCATGCGGCCGTTCATGCCGAAGCCGATGACGATCACGTGACCCTCGAGCCGCTCCGCCGCCGACCGCCCGGAGGGGTCACCCGGTGCCAGGTCGGCGGCCCAACGACCGAGCCTGGGCGCCGCGCCGACGAGCAAAGGCGTGAGAACCAGCGTGAGGACGGCGGTGACCAGCAGGGCCTGGAACTGTTCCGCGCCGAGCAGCCCGACGCGCCGGCCCACTTCCATGACCACGAAGGAGAACTCGCCGATCTGGGCCAGACCGAGGCCGACGAGCACGGCGATGCGGATGGGATAGCGGATCAGGCGCAGCGCCACGGCCGTGGCGATGGCCTTGCCGGCGATCACCAGCAGGGCCAGGGCGACCAGCTCGGGCAGGTGCTCGACGGCGAACGCGACGTCGACCAGCATGCCGACGGAGATGAAGAAGACGCTGGCGAAGAGGTCGCGGAAGGGGACGACGTCGGCCAGGACCTGGTGGCTGTATTCGGTCTCGGCCACCAGGAGCCCGGCGAGGAAGGCGCCAAGGGCGAGCGAGAAGCCCAGCGCGCCGGTCATCCAGGAGAGGGCCAGGCAGAGGGTCACGGCGCCGAGCACGAAGAGCTCGCGCACGCGGCTGCGCACGATCAGGTCGAGAACCGGGGGCATCAGGTAACGGGCGACGAGCGAGAGCACCAGCAGGACCAGCACGGCGAGGAGGAGGCGTCCGACGAGGGGACCGACCGCGGAGAGCGACGGTCCCGCCGCCAGCAGCGGTGTGAGGACCACGATCGGGACGACCAGCAGGTCCTGGAACAGCAGGACGGCAAGCGAGATCCGGCCCTGCGGCGTGCCGGTCTCCCGCCGCGCCTCGTAGAGCTTGAGCACGACGGCGGTGCTGGAGAGGCACAGGGCCAGGCCGAGGAAGATCGCGGTGGCCGGCGGCTGCCCCAGGGCCAGGGCGACAGCCGCTCCCAGCGCCCCGGTCAGCGCGCACTGCCCGGACCCGCCGAGCAGGAACGGGCGCCCCAGCTCCTTGAGCTCGGAGAGCCGCAGCTCGGCGCCGATGGCGAAGAGCAGGAAGGCGACCCCGAGCTCGGCGAAGATCGCCACCCGCTCGGTGTCGCCGACCCATCCCAGGCCGCCCGGCCCGATGAGCAGCCCGGTCAGCAGCAGCCCGACCACGGCCGGCACCCGCACCCGGGCACAGACCAGCACCACCCCGACCGCGGCGGCCAGCACGGTAACCGCCTCGCGTAAGAACGCGACTTCCATTCGAGCCCGATTCTAGGGGACAGATCCTGGCGGAGGGGGTGGGATTCGAACCCACAAGCCCTTGCGGGCGCCGGTTTTCAAGACCGGTTCCTTACCGTTCGGAGCACCCCTCCGCGGCGGCCAGCATAGCGTGTCAAGCTTCGGCGGGAATCCTCTCGAAGCCCGTGTGGGGGTGGAGGGCCTTGGGGATGTGGACCGAGCCGTCGGGTTGCTGGAAGTTCTCGAGGATGGCGATGAGGGTGCGGCCGACGGCGAGGCCGGAGCCGTTCAAAGTGTGGAGGTGGCGCGCCTTCCCGCCGTCGGCGGGGCGGAACTTGAGGTCGGCGCGGCGCGCCTGGAAGGCCTCGCAGTTGGAGCAGGAGGAGATCTCGCGGTAGGCGTTCTGGCCGGGGAGCCAGACTTCGAGGTCGTAGGTCTTGGCGGCCGCGAATCCCAGGTCGCCGGTCGAAAGGGTCGCCACGCGATAGGGAAGCTCCAGGCGTTTCAGCACCTCTTCGGCGTGGCCGGTGAGCTCCTCAAGCGCCTCATAGCTGCGCTCCGGATGCGCCAGCTGCACCAGCTCCACCTTGTTGAATTGGTGCTGGCGGATGAGGCCGCGCACGTCCCGGCCGTGGGAGCCCGCCTCGGCGCGAAAGCAGGGTGTGTAGGCGACGTAGCGTCGAGGCAGGTCGGCCTCGCTCAGGACCTCGCCGGCGTGCAGCCCGGTCAGCGGCACTTCGGCGGTGGGGACCAGGAAGTAGTCGGTGCCCTCGAGGTGGAAGAGGTCTTCACCGAACTTCGGCAGATGTCCGGTAGCGGTCAAAGCCTTGCGGTTGACCGCGAAGGGGGGCAAAACCTCGGTGTAGCCGTGCTGCGCGGTGTGGAGATCCAGCATGAACTGGATGAGCGCACGCTCGAGCCTCGCCCCGGCGCCGAAATAGGTCGTGAAGCGGGCCCCCGCGAGCTTGGCGCCGCGCTCGAAGTCGAGGATGCCGAGGGCCGGACCGAGATCCCAGTGGGCGCGCGGCTCGAACTCGAAGGCGGTCGGCTCGCCGACCACGCGCTCCACCCGGTTCGCGGTCTCGTCGGCGCCTTCGGGCACGCTCTCATGCGCCAGATTGGGCAGCGCGAGGCTGCGCTCCCCCAGCTCCCGCTCGACCTCCTGGAGCTCGCCTTCGATCGTCTCGATGCGGGTCTTGGTCGCGGCGACCTCGCCGATGGCCTGCTGCGCCTCCTGCTCCCGCCCTTCGCGTTTCAGGCGGGCGATCGCCTCGCTCGCCTCGTTGCGAAGGCGCTTGCGCTCCTCCACCTCGACCAGGAGCTCGCGGCGGCGCGTGTCGAGCCGGCGCCACTCAGCGAGGGCGTCGGGATCGACGCCGCGCGCCGCCAGGCGGGCGACTAGCGTCGGATCGTCGCTGCGCAGCAGCTCCCGCGGCAACATGGGCCGCGGAGTCTAGCAGCCTGTCCGCCGAGGCAGCCGGCCGCGCAGGAACCCGAGGGTGGTCTCGATGACTCCCGCCAGAGGAGTGGCGTCGGCGCGGCCCGAGCCGGCGATCTCGAAGGCGGTCCCGTGATCGACCGAAGTGCGCAGGAAGGGAAGGCCGAGGGTCCAATTAGTGGCGCTGCCGAAGGCGGCCGTCTTGACCGCCACCAGGCCCTGATCGTGGTAGAGCGCCAGCACCCAGTCGAACTCGCCGCGACGCGCCCGTGCGAACAGGGAGTCGGGGCTCTCCGGTCCGTGGGCGTCCACGCCCTCCCCGCGCACGCTCTCCACCGCGGGAGCGATCTCCGTCCGCTCCTCGCCGCCGATCAGGCCGCCCTCGCCGGCATGCGGATTCAAGCCCGCCACCGCGATGCGCCCGCCGGCGTGCCGCGCCAGACAGGCCAGCGCCTCCTCGATCGCCTGCCGCCGCACCCCCGCGATCGCCTCCGCGAGCGGCAGATGCGTCGACAACAGCGCCACTTGCAGATCGCCTCCGAGAAAAGCCATCAGGTAGTCGCGGCCGTAGCGCTCCAGACCGCAGGCGAGCGCCAGATATTCGGTGTGCCCGCGGAAGTCGGCGCGCACATGCAGAGCGATCGAGGCCTTGCTGACCGGCGCCGTGACCAGCGCCGCGGCCAACCCAGACCGCACCGCCGCGATCCCGGAGTCCAGCGCTGCCAGGGCCCCCGCGGCGTCCGCCGGCCCAGACCGTCCCGGCTCGACCCGGCGAGCCTCCTCCACCGGATCGATCACAGGGATGCCGCCACTATCCTCGATCGCCGCCAGCCGCTCCGCGCTCGGCACGCCTACCTGTACCAGCCGCTCCCAAGGCGCCCCCGGCACCACAGGCCGCAGCGGCTCCAGGGCGGCCCATTCAGCGATCACCAACGGCCGCCAATCGGTCTCCGCGGACTCGTTTGGCAAGACCTTGAGAACGATCTCGGGACCGACTCCGGCCGGATCTCCTTGCGTCAACGCAAGCCGATGCGATCCGCGACGCTTCAATCGTCTGACGATCCGGCCGAGCGCGCGACCCGCTCGCGGCGGCCACGGCGCTTCAGCTCCTCCTCCTTGAACATGTATTTGATCTTGTCCTTGAGGAGGAGGAGGTTGGGCTCTCTGTGCCGGTTCAGCTTGATGGCTCGCTTGTCGTACCACTCGATCCAGCCCCGCAGCTCTTCGCCGTCGATGAGCACCACGACCATCGGCGTCTTGGCGTTCATCTGCTTGAGGTAGTAGAACTCCTCGGCATGCGTGTGCTCGGGGGGCGCCTGCTTGCGGCGCACCCCGCGGCTCACCTGTTCCCGGCGCAGGTCGGTTTCGGGTCGGATGAGCTTGCGCTGCGTAACGTCAGTCGGCACCGGCGGCTCCTGCCTTTCTCTGCTTCGCTGAGGCACGATATTGATCGTCTTCGTAGGCCAGGCAGCACAGCAGCCGTCCGCACTGACCGGAGATCTTCGACGGGTTGAGGCTCAGGTTCTGTCGCTTCGCCATCTGGATCGAGATCGGCCGGAAGTCATGGAGCCAGGTCGAGCAGCACAGCGTCTTGCCGCAGATCCCGATGCCCCCGAGGAGACCGGCCTCGTCGCGCGGCCCCACCTGGACCATGCGCACCTTGGTGTCAAAACGGCGTGCGACGGCGCGCACGAGCTGCCGGAAGTCGACGCGGTGCTCGGCGGTGAAGTAGCAGGTCGCCTGGCTGCCGTCGAGACTGAAGTCGACGCGGGAGATCTTCATGTCGAGACTGAGCTCACGCGCCTGCTGGCGGCAGAACAGGCGGGTCTGCTCCTCGTTGGTGACCTTGCGGTCGTAGTCGCGGCCGTCCTCCTCTGTCGCCAGGCGCAGGACCGGGCGCGCCGACGACTTCTGGCACGGCTTGAACACCGGCATCGGGGAGCGCTCGACGCGGCCGTACGCCGGTCCCGCCTCCGTCTCCACCACCACGGCGTCCCCTTGGCCGTAGATCGTGCCCTTGGTGGAGCAGAGGGTCAGGTTGGTCTCCTCGCCGAAGCGCACACCGACGAAGGCGTCTTCGACGGCAGTGGACATGCCGCGGAACTGACACCCTGAGCAGCTCATACGCGCCCGCCCTTCATGCAGGTTGGATACCAGCTTCGGGTCCCCGGGGGACTCGATATCATTATGGCAGCAGCCCCGGAGGTCGGCAAGCGCCGCGCGTCACTACAGGGCGGCGAATCCGGGGCGCTCGAGCATCCGGCGTCCGATGTCCCGGCGCAGGACCCGGCGGGGCCAACGGATCCCCGCCACGGCGGCGTAGGCACGCTCCAGGGCTTGGGCGAGATCATCGCCACGCGCGCAGACGTTGAGCACGCGCCCGCCGGTCGCCACGATGCCGCCGTCCCGCTCGCCCGTACCCGCGTGGAAGACCTCCACGTCCGCCCCAAACGGCCCGTCGAGGCCCTCGATCACGTCGCCGCTTATCGTCTTGTCGGGGTAGCCCTCGTTGGTCAGCACCACGCAGGCGCTTACCGCCGGCAGGAAGCGCAGCGGCTCCGGCGGCAGGCGCCCGGCGGCGGCCCCGGCCAGGACCGGCACGAGGTCCGACTCGAGCCGCAGCAGCAGAGCCTGCGCCTCTGGATCCCCCAGCCGCACGTTGAACTCGAGCACCTTGGGACCGTCGTCGGTGAGCATGAGCCCGGCGTAGAGAAAACCGCGGAAGGGCCGCCCCTCCCGCACCATGCCGGCCACCGTCGGCCGCAGGATCTCCTCCTCGATGCGTCGTGCCAGACCTTGGTCCACCAACCCCGACGGGCTATGCGCCCCCATGCCCCCGGTGTTGGGCCCGCTGTCGCCCTCGCCGATGCGCTTGTAGTCCTTGGCCGTCGCCAGGACTAGGAGCCTCTCACCGTCGCTCACCGCGATGGAGGACACCTCCTCGCCGGTCAGGTGCTCCTCCACCACGATCGTGTCGCCACTGTCCCCGAAACGCCGCTCTGCGAAGAAGACCACCAGAGCCCGCTCCAGCTCCTCCTCGGTTTCCGGGATCAGGACCCCCTTGCCGGCGGCGAGCCCGTCCGCCTTCAACACCACTGGCAGCCCGAGCTCGCGCGCCGCCCGCCGCGCCACGTCCTCGCTGGTCACGATCTCGGACCGGGCGGTCGGGATGCCCTGGCGCACCAGGAATTCCTTGGCGAACGCCTTGCTGCCCTCGAGCGCCGCCGCGGCCGCCGAGGGGCCCAGCAAGGCGAGGCCGCGAGCGGCGAAGGCCTCGGCGATGCCGGCCACCAGAGGCTGCTCCGGCCCCACCACGGTGAGGTCGATGTGTGAGCGCTCGGCAAACACGGCCAGCCCCTCCAGGTCCTCGGCCCCGATCGCCACCCGCTCGGCAACCTGCGCCGTCCCCGGATTGCCGGGCGCGCAATACAGCGCATCGACCCTCGGGCTCCGGGCCAGGTTCCAGCACAAGGCGTGCTCGCGCCCCCCACTCCCCACCACCAGGACCTTCACCTCGCGGCCTCCACCGCAGCGGCACCCTGCGCCTGCAGGGCGGCGATGACGCTGATGTCGACGATGTCCGCCGCCGAGCAGCCGCGGGAGAGGTCGTGGATCGGCCCCGCCAGTCCCTGCAGCAGCGGCCCCAACATCACCGCGCCCGCCAGGCGCTCGGTCAGCTTGTAGGCGATGTTCCCGGCGTCGAGATCGGGGAAGACCAGCACGTTCGCCCGCCCCGCCACCGGGCTGCCCGGCGCCTTGCGCGCCGCCACCTCGGGCACCAGCGCCGCGTCCGCCTGCAGCTCCCCGTCGACGGCGAAGTCCAAGCCGCGCTCCCGCAGCAGCCGCAGCGCCTCCCGCACCTTGGCGACCTTCGGATGCTCGGCGCTGCCCAATGTCGAATACGACAGCAGCGCCACCCTCGGGCTCTCGCCCACCAGCGTCCGACAGCTCTCCGCCGCCGCCTGCGCGATGTCGGCGAGCTGCTCCGCGTCGGGATCCGGAACCACCCCGCAGTCGCTGTATACGAGGGCCCTACCGTCTGGAAGCGCCGCCAGGAAGCAGGACGAGACGGTGCGGATCCCCGGCGCCGGCCCCACCGCCAGCAACGCCGCACGCACCGTCTCCGCCGTGGTCGCCACCGCCCCCATCACCGCCGCATCAGCACGTCCACACGCCACCAGGAGCGCGGCATAGATCAGGGGATCCAGCACCAGCCGCGCCGCCTCCTGCGGATCCTTCCCCCGCGCCGTAAGCCGCTCGGCAAGCACCATCTGGAGCATCTCCCGGTCAGGATCGCTCGCCGGCTCGCGCACCTCCCCCGCCACCGGAACTCCGGCCACCCCTGCCGCCGTCTCGACCTCCGCCAGCGAACCGACCAGGATCGGAACCCCGATCCCCTCGTCCCGGACACGGCTAGCCGCCGCCAGGACGCGACCGTCCGTCGCCTCCGGATACACGATTCGGGAGGTACTCGTCACGAGCCGGGATCGCTGTGTCTCCAATACCGGGTGCCCGAGATGCGGACGGGAAGGCGTCCTCACACGGTCGCCGGGGCAGTGAGATCCTGAATGGCCGCCTCGACCTCTTCGATGAGGAAGTCGGGAGTCGAGGCGCCGGCGGTGATGCCGACGGTCTCCACGCCCTCGAACCATTCGCGGCACAGGTCCTCCGGCCCGTGGATCAGGTAGGAGGGCCTGTGCTCCTGGCAGATCTCCCACAGGTGCCGGGTATTGGCGCTGCGCCGCCCGCCGACGACGAGGATGACGCCGATCTCCGGATCGTCGGCCAGCTCGCGGGCCGCGTCCTGGTTCTCCTTGGTGGCGTAGCAGATCGTGTCGGCGCGCTCCACCCGGGCGTTGTGCTCCTCGATGTAGCGCACCACCGGCTCGTACTCCTCGGCGTTCAACGTCGTCTGATAGAGGACCTTGAGCAGCGGATAGCGGCTCCAGTCCACCTGCCGCGCCTCGGCCAGCGTGGAGAGCACGTGGTAGGTCTCGGGATCGCGGTCGTGCGTGTACCCGATCACCTCCCGGTGGTTGGGCTCGCCGATGAACACCAGGTGCGCGCCGGCGGCGACCGCCCGATCGGCCTCCTCGTGGATGTCGTAGACGAAGGGACAGGTGGTGTCGAGCACCTTCAGGCCGCGGCTCTGCGCCTCGCGGTGGAACGACGGCGGCACCCCGTGGGCGGAGAAGACGACGGTTCCGCCGGTTGTCTTGTCTCCGCCGGTTGCCTTGTTTCCGGAGGGGGCCTCGTCCAGCGTGTCAACCGTCGGGACCCCGAGCCGGTCCATCTCCTCCACCACCCGCTCGTTGTGCACCACCTGGCCGAGAATGCTGCCATCGCCGCCCCCGAGCCGGGCGAACCGCCGCACCTTGCGATCGGCGATCCGCACTCCAGCGCAGAAGCCGTACTTGGCGGCGCGCTTGATCCGCATGACGACGGAAACTCTAACAGAGGTCGTCCGCCAGCCAGTCGCGCGGCTGAAGGAACCCGGCCAGCTCAGCCTCGGGGCTGCCCGGCTCGGGCCGGAAGTCGTAGCTCCAGGCCACCAGGGGCGGCAGCGACATCAGGATCGACGACGTCCGCCCTCCGGACTGGACGCCGAAGCGCGTCCCCCGATCCCACAGCAGGTTGAACTCGACGTAGCGCCCCCGGCGCAGGAGCTGGAAGCGCCGCTCCCGCTCGCCCCAGGGCATGCCCCGGTGGCGCTCGACGATCGGGAGGTAGGCGGGGAGAAAGTGATCGCCGACGCTGCGCGTCAGGGCGAAGCTGGTCTCGAACCCCCCTTCGGTCCAGTCGTCGAAGAAGAGCCCTCCGATGCCTCGCGCCTCCTCGCGGTGCGGCAGGTAGAAGTAGCGATCGCACCAGTCCTTCAGGCGTCGGTAGACATCGATCCCGAACGGGAGGCAGGCGGCCTTGGCCGTCCGGTGCCAGTGCTCGGCGTCCTCGGTGTAGCCGTAGTAGGGGGTCAGGTCGAACCCGCCGCCAAACCACCACACCGGATCGCTCTCCCCGGATCCGGCCACGAACAGCCGCACGTTCATGTGCGCGGTCGGCACGTGGGGATTGCGCGGATGCAGCACCGTCGACACGCCCAGCGCCGTCCACGGCCTGCCGGCGACTCCGTGGCGCCCGACGCTGGCGCTGGGCGGCAGCTCCCGTCCCCGCACGTCGGCGAAGCCGACCGCCGCCTGCTCGAACAGCGCGCCGTCGGCGAGCACCCGCGACTCGCCGCCGCCGCCCTCCTCCCGCGCCCAGGAATCGACCCGGAAGCGCCCCCCGCCGTCGACCTCCTCCAGCGTCGACGCCAGGCGCTGCTGCAGCTCCCGCAGGTACTGCCGGACGGCTTCGATCTGCTGCGCCGTGACCATGGGGGCGGAATTGTAGTCCCCGGGGGTCGCGCCGTCCTCTGACCCGGCCGCCCCCCACCTGCCCAGGGATCAGGGGTCAGGGTTCCTGACCCCAGACCCCCGGTTGGGTGGGGGCTGGCACCGGCATTGCTGTAGCTGCGGGTTCATGGACACGCGAAACGCACCCCGGAGATACGCAATGCTCATGAAGAGGCTCTTCCTTGCACTGGCCGTCGTCAGCGCCGCCGGCCTCGGCTCGACCGCCGTGCAGGCCCAGACGCACCAGCACGGACGCACCGTCCGCGGCCACGTCGGCGAGAACAACGTGCTGCGCTTCCAGCTCGCCCGCCTGACGCCGCGAGGCGAGGGCAACTACTGGCCCGAGAAAGAGCTCACCTTCACGGGTTCCGCAGACGACTTCGAGGACCTCTCGTTCACCCTCGACTACCAGCGCCTGGTCACCAACCGGATCTCGGTGATGCTGTCCGCGGGGTTCTTCGAAGGCGCCGAGGACCAGGCGTACCTCGACTTCATCGACGATCTCGGCAACGACATCGTCCACCGCACCACGCTCGAGCGGGCGGCGTTCACCGTCGGCCTGCTGGTGCATCCGCTCGGCCGCGACGCGGTCGTCTCCCCTTACCTCGGCGGCGGTCTCGGCGCCTACCTGTGGCGGCTGACGGAGTCGGGCGATTTCATCAACTTCAACGTCGATCCGCCGTTCATCTTCACCGACACCTTCGAGGACGAGGGCGACGCCTTCGGTCACTACTGGATCGTCGGTCTGGAGGTGCCGCTGAGCTGGAGCTGGGCGGCGTTCGCCGAGGCCCGCTGGCACAACGCCGACCAGGAGCTCGGTGGGGCTGACTTCATCGGATTCGGCGAGCTCGACCTGTCGAGCCGTGAAGTGGGCGTGGGCGTGTCCGTGAGCTTCTGAGAGCCTGTGAACAGAAACTGCTCCGCCGACGGGCGCGGCTAGCGAGGAGAGCGCGGCGGACGGGTAACTGCGGCGGCGGTCGGTACCGCCGCCGCAGTCGCCTCCGCAGGTCGGCGAACGCTCACGACGGGCGAGGGCCGTTGCGAAGGCTCCCCGGCTTGCGCCGATCCACCGACGCGCACCAGGATCACGCTCCCGCCGAGCGAGATATGCGTCGTCCGTTCCTCGACGCCCAGACGCACGAAGTATCGGCCCGGCCGCGGGAACGTGTGGGAGATGGAGGCACCGGCCGCCTCGCCGCGCGAGCCGTCTCCGAAGAACCAGTGATATACCGGCTGGACCGGGCCGCCGGCGAGCTCCACGGAGCCGGCCGCGAACGTGCATGTCGTCCCCGAACAGCTCGGGGTGACCGCGACGTGCCAGGGCTCGCTGGTCTGGCGGGCGGGAAACGACAGCGCGCGGAGGTATTCGGTGACCACCCTCTTCGGCGAATGGTCGGCGCGATAGACGCCCGACGGGTCGTCCTCCAGATCGATCAGCGTGTAGATGAAGGCGTGAGTGATGGCGTGCTCCGACCAGCCGTTGTCGGGCTCGACGGCGAACCCGATCGGCGAGATGCAGCCGTAGGCGCCGGCCATGCGCTCGACGAGGCGCTGGATCAGGTCTCTCTGCGCGACCTCGCCCCCGACTCCCTCACGGCCCGCACTGCCGCCGAACCAGCCGAATTCAGTGATCCAGATCGGCTTGCCGGCGTTGGAGGGGTTACGGGAATTCAGGATGCTCAGCGACCGGTCGATATTGGCGCGCACCTCCGAGAAGACCCGACCCGCGCCGTTGGCGTGGAACGAGACCACGTCGACGAACGGCGACGCCCCGCGCGTCTCGAGCTGCTGATACAGCGTCTCGGTGCGGTCGTTGGGCTCGCTCGAGCTCACCGGCCCGACGACCAGGGTGCCGGGCGCCGCGGCACGGATCTCCTGCGCCGCGGCGACCAGGTAGTCGGTGTAGAACGGCGCTGCGTCGAGCGGCCGGTCCCAGCCAACGCCGTGGATGCCGATATCGCGCAGATTCGGCTCGTTCCAGATCTCGTAGGCGGCGATCCGGCCGGCGAATTGCGCCGCCGTGCGCCGCACGAACTCCCGCCACAGCCCAACGTTCCCGGGCGGAACGGTCCCCAGCGGCCCCCCTCCGGCCCACTCCGGCGCCGTGCTCAAGACCGCCAGAACCTGCAGACCCTGGCTCTGCGCCGCCGTCACGACGCCGTTGACGCCATTGAAGTCCCAGACGTTGGGTGCCGGATTGACATCCCGCCA
>JBOGJI010000049.1:0-45218 GCA_050747865.1 Thermoanaerobaculia bacterium | reverse complement strand
TTTCTGGACGCCTCTCGACCAGAGTCGGCTATGCTTACCCCCTAAGAAAGGACGGGGAGAATGAGGCTACCGAACGAGATTCGTGAGCAGTTTCGCGGCTGCGGTCGTGCCGGCGGTCTGGCGCGTGCCGCCCGCATGAGCCCCGAACGGAGAAAGGTCGTGGCACGTCGCGCCGCCACGGCACGCTGGATTCGCGAGCGCTTCGGGGCCTCGGACTTCGCGACGCTGGGCTTGCCGGGAGGAGACGTCGTCGACGCCGGCCTCGCCGACCTGGCTGCGGGTGAGGTGACCGTGGAGAGCCTCCTGGTGTCACTCGCCGCGCCACGTTTGCGCCGGGAAGGGGTTCCGATCGGACGCGTACACGCGGAACCCGAGGACCGCCTGTTCGAGTTGCTGTCGCACAGCAGCCCAGATCTGGCGCACGCGCGATACGGTGCCTGGCTGCGCCGGGTCGCTTCTTTCGCAGATGCTTGTCGCGTCGTGCGTCGCGACCGAGGCCGACCTGCGTCGTAGCCTCACCCGCGAGCGACTGCGGGATCTGATGCAGGAGATCGCCCGTTGCGCACCTCGTGGGCGGTCCTCGAAGCCGTGGGCGACTTCCTGGCGCGCACTCCGTACCGTTTCCCGAGCTAGGCGTAGCGCGCCCAGCGGGCGATCTCTTTGAGCGTCGGCTTCTTGCCGTACATGAGGATGCCGACGCGGTAGATGCGGGCGGTCAGCCACACGGCGCCGACGCAGGCGGCGCCAAGCAGCAGCTCGGCGAGCAGGATCTGCCACAGCGGCGGCACCTTGGCGGCGATGCGCAGCATCAGGATCATCGGCGTCAGCGGCGGGATCAGCGAGGTGACGATCGCCAGCGTGCCGTCGGGGTCGTTCAGCACCGGCATGAAGAGCAGCCACGGCGCGATGAAGAAAACCACCATCACGCCGGACATCTGCTGCGCCTCGTCCTGGGTGTTGAAGGCGGCGCCGAGGATGGCGTAGGGGCTGGCGTAGAGCAGGAAGCCGAGGAGGAAGAGGATCACGAAGTGGAGGAGGACGGCGGGGCTCAGAGTCGGCAGGGTCACGCCCTCGGGCATGGCGACGACGCTGGCGACCACCCCGGGGGCGGTGACCACCAGCGCGCTGGTGATCCAGATGCCGAGCTGGGTCAGCCCGAGGGCGCAGATGCCGAGGAACTTGCCGGCCATGAGCTCCGTGGAGGAGACCGTCGCCAACATCACCTCGACGATGCGCGACGCCTTCTCCTCCATGACGCCGTTCATCAACTGGGTGCCGTACATCAGGATCGTGGTGTAGAGGATCGCCATCAAGGCGACGGGCAGGAAAAACGCCGCGGCGCCTCCCTCCGCGCGGCTCCCCTGCGTCGTGGTGCGGTAGAGCCTGAGCTCCACGCCGCGCGTCAACGAGCCGATCTCCTCGCTGTCGTAGCCGGCGGCAGTCAGGCGCTGCTCGCGGACGGCGTCGGCGAGCGCGCTCTGCAGCTCCCCTTGGGTCATGACATTGGAGACCGAAGCCGCGTGGTACTCGCCGCGCGGCTCCTCCGCCTCCAGGATGTCCTCGGGAATCCACAGCCACGCCTGAATCTCCTCGTCGAGGATCCGGGCGTCTAGGGTGGCGCGGAGCCCGTCGAAATCCTCTGCCGGCGCCGGCTCGAGGACCTCGATCGAGAACCGGGTGCCGGTCATCTCCTTGGCCGCCTTCTCGGCGGCGGCGGGGTCGAACGCGGCGCGAGGCGCCCCGGGGGCCGTGTCATCGCGGCCTTCGAGCTGCGCCTCCAGCGGCTTCGCGAGACGACCCGACAGATCGACCACCGTGAGGTCGAGCCGGGCGCGCGAGTGGCTCATCAGCAGGGCGGGGATCAGCCCCCAGGCGGCCATGAAGATCGGAACCATCAGGGTGCCGAGCCAGAAGCCCTTGGTCTTGAGCCGGGTGAGGTACTCGCGCTTGGTGATGGTGGCGACCTGGCTAGCCCGCATCGTGCACCACCTTGACGAAGATCTCCTCGAGGTCGGGCTCCGCGGAGCGAAACTCCGTGACCTCGACGACCTCGACGGCGCGGCGCAGGACATCGTGTCCCGCGACGCCGTCGACCAGGAAGAGCCGTGCCGCGCCGTCGTGGATCTGCAGGTCCTCGATGCCGGCGATCTGGCGCAGGCGAGCCAGGTCGCCGCGGCCGGCGAGACGCCAGGCGTTGCCGCCGTGCCGCCGCTTGATGTCGGTGAGCTCGCCGTCGAGCACCACCCGCCCACGCGAGATGAGGCAGATGCGGTCGCACAGCTTCTCGGCCTGCTCCATGACGTGGGTGGAGAAGACCACCGTGCGGCCGCCGGCCGTGTATTCGGCCAGCACCTCCTTGAGCAGGGACTGGTTGAGCGGATCGAGGCCGGAGAAGGGCTCGTCGAGGATCAGCAGATCGGGCTCGTGCAGCACCGTGCCGGCGAGCTGCACCTTCTGCTGCATGCCCTTCGACAGCTCCTCCACCTTGCTGCGCGCCCACTGCGAGAGCCCGAGCCGCTCGAGCCAGCGCTCGGCGCGCGCGCGGGCCTCGGCCTGAGCCAGGCCGTGGAGCTCACCCAGGAAGGCGAGCTGCTCCGCCACCCTCATCTTGCGATAGAGGCCGCGCTCTTCGGGCAGGTAGCCGACCCGCTGCAGGTCGGCGCGTGTGCGGCGGTGCCCGAACAGCCGCACCTCGCCGGCGTCCGGCGGCACGATATCCATGAGCATGCGCAGGGTCGTGGTCTTGCCGGCGCCGTTCGGCCCCAGCATCCCGTACACCGTGCCCGCCGGCACGGTGAGTGACAGCGCGGAGACGGCGCGGAAGTCGCCGTAGCTCTTCTCGACCCCGGACAGCTCGACCGCCGGTTCCATGCTCACGAGGATGTCACCCCATGGACGGTGAACTCCACTTCGTAGGTCTCGCCGCCGTGCTGGAATTGCTTGGTCGCGGTGCTGCGCCAGCCCTTGGTGAACTGGGCCTCGACGTAGAGCGCGATCCGCTGGTTGAGGCGGGGCGAGCCGAGGTCCCCGAACACCTCACCGGCCGGCCAGATCAGCATCTCCTTGCCCGCTCCGGGACCAGTCGCCAGGCGGGCCCGGGCCACCGGCTGCCCCGCCGCCAGCGAGGCGGCGAGCTGACCCTCGAGCGCGTTCATCGGATGTCGGGCCGCACCCTACCATGCGGGGGTCACGAAAGAGAGATGGTGCAGCCAGGAGGAGTCGAACCCCCAACCCCCAGATCCGTAGTCTGGTGCTCTGTCCAGTTGAGCTATGGCTGCACGCGACGGTCCGTCTGCGGCGGGCCGAACCCGATTCTAGAGAAGGGGTGGCTTCGAGCGCAACCGCGATGGCCTCGGGTGCATCGTCGCTCCCCCGACCGACGTGTACCGTCCCGGCCGGTCTCGCGGTCGTCAGCTCGGCTTCTGGGAGCGCGAATGACCCGTCGCTTGCGTGCCGGACCCGGCGGCTCCGATCAGCTCGATGACGCGAGCCAGGATCTCGGCCTCGCCCTGCCCGCCTTCCGCGGGTTGCACGCGCAGGCGGTCTTCCAGCACCTGTTCTCCGATCCACTGAGCGAGCAACTCGCGCAGACTCTTCTTGCTGGTCCCGGTGCCGCGCCGACCATCCACTCCCTGCGCGGGGCCTTCCGGCTCCAGGTCGGACAGCGTCATGCCGGCCGTCTTGAGCAGGGCCAAGAATCCGCCTAGCTTGGGCTCCACGTGGCCGTTGAGCCACTGGCTCAGGTTGCTCGGGTTGACGCCCATGGCGGACGCGATCGCGGTCTGGGTCAGACCGTACTTCCGCATCGCCTCGCGCACCAGCCGGGTCGCCTCTTGCCAACTACCTATCATGTGCTCACCACCACCCTTCCCTGCGGACAAATGCAAGAAGCACAATGCGTGCCAGCAATCGAGATGCGACTCGGAGCGGTAGCTCTTGGGTCGTCCGGAGATGGGGGAGTGCAGAGAGGCCAATTCATGCGGGTCAAGTTGGCAGGGGTCGTGTGGAATCTCGTCCTCGCGCCGCTCGAGGCCGACCCGGAACGCGGTGGCGTCGAGGGGGAACCGTCTCTTGCGGCGATGGACTCGCCTGCAGAGCCGGGACGGCTCCGGCACACGAGCCGGGCACGCCCTAGCAGGGATCTTGCGGGATTCGTACGGGTCTGTAGGCATAGTTGTGCTCCAGCAATGTGGCCCCGGTGGCCGCGAAGTACTCCTGCCAGAACGCCTTGACGCGCTGGCCCTCGACGGTGTCGGTGCGGGCGCCGGCAACGACGATGCAGGCGCCGGAGAAGTCGGAGAGGCGGCCGGCGGCGGCGTGTTCCGCGACCCACTCCGGAGGCGGCATGCGGATCATGTCCTCCATGTTGATCTCCGGGGTCGCCTGCAGCATGTCGGAGAAGAGGACGACGGTCGTGCGGTGATCGGGGAAGCCCCGCACCTCGGCGGCCACGTCGTGGAGCGTGGAGAGGATGTCGGTCCCCAGGTAGTTGTCGCGGCCCTCCCTGTCGGTGTACGCGTTCAGGTAATCGCGGACGTCGCGCAGGAAGCGCCGGCGGTTCTCGGCATCGCGCTCCATGGCGCTGCCCTGGAACTCGCGATCTGGCACGCGCTGCGCCCAGCGGCGCGGCACCTCCTCGAGGGAGAGCTGGAGCATCTCGAGCGCCGCCACCCGGTCACCGTGGTCGAGGAAGTCGAGGACCTGGTCGGTGAGACGCTGATAGAGATGGAGCTCGCCGCCGGTGATGCTGGTCGAGCGGTCGTAGACGAGGACGAGCTGCCGCGGGGTGCGGGCGGTGGCGGGCGCTGCGGAGGCGGCGCCTGGCCCGCCGCCGCCTCCGCAGCCCAGGCACGCGAGCCCCAGGCCGGTGAGGAGCGGCACCGCGAGGAGGAGGCCGGGGCGCGTCCCCGTCCTCCGGCAAGGCGTCACCCCCGCACCTCTTCGGAGAAGCGGGCGCGGACCACCTCGAAGCGCTCCTGGACCGCGCTCCGCTCGTTGCCGTACTCGCGCACCAGGTGCTGGGTGCGCGTCGACCGGTGGCCGACTTTCAGGTCGGCGGGGACGAAGCCCAGGGAGATCGGCTTGCGAAACGCCGTGATCTCGCCCGGATCGAGCCCCCGTGCGCGCCCGTTCTCGGCGCGGTAGAGGGCGACGACCGCCTCGAGCTGGTGCACCAGCGGTTTCAGGTCGTGGGCGTCGCCTCCCGACAGCGTCGTGCGCAGCCGCTGGACGTCGCGCATCAGCTCGGCGAGCCCCGTGGCGATCTCCGCCGCGGTCGTTTCGGCGGCGTCGACCAGCTCCTTGCGCTCCTCCTCGAAGGCGTCCTCGTTGAACTTCTCGATTCGCGAGTCGCGGGTGTGGAAGTAGGCCACCGCGATGGCGCAGAGCACGAGGGTGAGGTTCAAGAGCAGGATCTGGAAGCTCATTCGCGACATCGCGCCGGAGTACTCGCGCAGTGCCAGCGCCGCGGCCTCCATGTCGTCTGCACGGTTGGTGAGCTGGTTGGCGGCGAGGAGATCCCCCTCGGTCCGCAGCCAGCCGGCCTGGCGGCGCAGCTCCTCGACCTGCGCCATGTCCTGCACATAGCGCTCCTGACCTACCCCGCCAAGCATCACCCGTGCCTCGAAGAGCACCCCGAGGGCGAGCGCCAGACCGATGCCGGTGATGACGATCGGCACCAGGTTCTCGAGCGCCGAGCGGGGGGCCACCGTGTCCTTGCGGGCAAGGCGGTCCTGCTGGATGACCAGCGAGCGCAGGGCGTGGCCGAAGAAGTGGGCGGTCACCAGCAGGAAGACGATGACGCCGGCGGCGAGCAGCGCCGCGTCGGGGCGCAGCAGGATGTGCGCCAGCACCCGCTCGGCGCCGGCGATCCAGCCGTCGGAGGTCTCGCCCAGGAGGCGGATCTGCCGCTCGGTCAAGGGGTCGCGGGGCAAGAGCGAGGAGAAGACCGGCGCGTTGGCCAGGAACTCGACGATGCCGAGGAAGCTGATGGCGCCGACGTAGACCTTGGTCGGGATGCCGCGGGCGCGCTTCGGCCGCTCGCTGGCGAGCTCGCGGTCCACCTCGCGCTTGCGGCTCTCGCGCCGCACGCGCAGGCGGGTGAGGTCGTTGGTCAGGCGCTCGAAGCGGTCGACCTTGAGCGCGGCATGGCCGAGGCCCGCGGTGATCGTCTCCTCGAGCCGGCTCGCCTCCTCCGCCGCCCGCCGACGATCCGCGTCGCGCAGCCGCTGGACGAAGGCACGGCAGCGCTCCTTCAGGTCGAACTCGGACTCCGGCGGCTCGCTGCGCTCCATCGCCGGCACGCTGCACTCGGCGTCCGCACGGGCGATGCGGACGGCGTCGGCACGCAGGCGCTCGATGCCCGCCTCCACGAGGTCGGGCTCCGCGCTGCCGTCGCCGTTCCAGCGCGCCGTGGAGACCGTCGCCTCCGCCAGCTCATTCGGCGGCCAGGTCGGCGGGACGCCGCTGCGCCTGCCCCGCCGCGCGGTCCAGGATTGCCTGCCTTCAGATGCCATTGCGCTTCTCCCCGTTCGCGTTTCCATTGCGGTTCCCCCGGCGGGTGGGGGCATCCATGAAGTACGAGGCGCAGGCCTGCCGCAGCATCCTCTGGCTCAGCGCCGGATCCTCGCCATGGTAGACGGCAAGATCGAAGAGATCGGTGAGGATGTCGCCGGGGTGACACGCTCGGGGCTCGATCCCATGGCGCTCGTAGTACTCGCGGTAGATCCAGTCCACCGCCTCCCGGCGGTACGGGATCTCCATCGTCTCGCAGACGCGCCGGAAGATCTCCTCGTAGTGGGCGCGCTCGGGGCTGCCGATCTTGATCTTGTAGCGGATGCGGCGGAAGAACGCCTCTTCGATGAGGTCGGACGGATTCAGGTTGGTGGCGAAGATCACCACGCAGTCGAAGGGGATCGCGGCGCGGCGGCCGGAGGCGAAGCTCAGGTAGTCGACGCCGCGGTCGAGCGGGATCATCCAGCGATTCAATAGCTCGCGCGGCGGCACCCGCTGGCGACCGAAGTCGTCGATTACGAAGACGCCGCCGTTCGCCCGCATGTGCGGCGGCGCCTGGTACGCCCCGCTCCGGCGGTCGTACTGCAGCTCGAGCTGGTCGAACGTCAGCTCGCCGCCGGTCATCACCATCGGCCGCTCGATCTCGACGAAGCGGTCGTCGAGCTCGGGGGCGGGGTGGACGATGGCGTCCGCCTGGCTCCCCGCACCGCCGCGGACCCCCGCCGGGTTATGGACGGTGAGGTCGAAGAGCTGGATCACGTGCCCGTCGGCGTAGACCGCCCGCGGGATGTAGATGTGGTCGCCGAAGATCTCCACCACCGCCTCGGAGATCGTCGTCTTGCCATTGCCGGCCTCGCCGTAGAGGAAGATCGAGCGGGAGGCGTTGATCGCCGGGCCGAGCAGCTCGACGGTGCGCGGGTCGAGGACCAGGTGCTCGAGCGCGTCGCGCACCTTCTTGGGGTGGATCTGCGTGTGGCGCACGCTCTGGCGCGCGATCCAGTAACGGTAACGCTCGAGGGGGACGGGAGCGGGGCCCACATAGCGCTCCGACTCCATCAGCTCGCGGGCGCGCCGGCGCCCTTCGGTCGTCAGCTCGAAGGTGTAGCCGCGCCGCCCCATTCCCTGCGAGCGGATCACCTCGGCGAGCTTGCGCCGCTGGAAGGAGAGGAGTGAGGTGTCGAACGACCAGAAGGGGACGTCGAGGGCCTCGGCCAGCCCGTCGCCCGACAGGGCCCCCGAGGTGTAGAGGGTCTTCAAGACCAGCCCGTCGAGGAAGGCCCGGTCTAGCCCCAGGTCCTCCTGGGTCAGCGGCGGCGCCGGCGCCTGGGCCGCGGCGTCGCGCTCGGTAATGGGCGCGGGTGCTCGTGCCGGTCGGCTCGGGGCCTCACCGGCGGTCTCGTCCGCTTCCTCTCGTGGCGGCCAGGTGGGAGGAGCGTCCGTGGGCGCCTCCTCCGTGGCGGTCCGGGACTGTCCTTCGATTGCGGTCATGCGGTCTCCCATTCCAGGGTGTCCCCGCTGTGCGTGCCGGTCGCGGCGATGGTGCCGCTCGGAAGCTCCAGCGCATAGCGGACTCCTTTGCGCATCCCCGTCGCCTTGCCGGGAGCGAGGCCGGCGAAGCCGGCCTGCACGCGCTGCTCGCGGTCGAGCAGGAGCACGTCGAGGGGGAACCGCATGCCGAACATGTGGACGCCGCGGCTGGGGGCGATGAGCAGCCCCTCGCCCTCTTCCAGCCCATCGCGGCCCAGCAGCCCGCGCAGCCGCGTCCAGAAGCCGTCCGCCACGGCGATGTGGTCGCCGAGCAGGGTGCCGCGGGTGCGGTTATGAACTCGGAGATGGTGTGTAATCACGAGCCCATGAACTCCTTGAGGAGGAGCACCGCCGGCCCGAAGATGACCACCAGCAGCGCCGGGAAGACGAAGACCACGAGGGGGATGAGCAGCTTCACCGTCAACTTCGCCGCCGCCTCCTCGGCGCGCTGGCGGCGTTTGGTGCGCATGCTGTCGGAGTGGACGCGCAGCGAGTCGGCGATCGAGGTGCCGAAGCGCTCGGTCTGCACCATCATGCCGACCCAGGAGCGGATGTCCTGCAGGGCAGTCCGCTCGGCGAGATTCTGGAGGGCTACCTCCCGCGGCGTTCCGGCGCGCATCTCGAGCACTACCGTCTCGAGCTCCTCGCTGATCTCCGGGCTCACCCGCTCCATCTCCTCGGCGACCCGGATGAGGGCCTGGTTGAGCCCCAGGCCGGCCTCGACGCAGACCACCAGGAGGTCGACGGCGTCGGCGAGGCCGCGCTGTAGGGCACGCGCCCGTTCGCGGATCTTGCGCTTGAGGACGAGGAACGGGAGCATCCAGCCGAGGAGCCCGCCCATGACGAGAATGAGGAGCCTCGTCGAGGCCTCGACTTCCGTAAAGCTCACGAAGAACGCGGCGATCGCGTAGAGCCCGACTGCGAGGAGTAGACGGATCGCCATGAAGAGCGCCGGTGCCTTCGGACTCCGGTACCCCGCCTGCCGGAGCTGGCGGCGCAGCAGCGGCTGCCGCACGCGTTTACGCGAGACTCGCTCCCCGAGGCCGGAGAGAAGGGTCTCGATGCGCTCGCGCCGTTTCAACCGCCGCCGCCGGGCGTCCGCGTCGCCCCAGGCCCCGCCGCCCTGGAGGCCGGCGAGACGTTGGCGGACGACGCGCCCCTGCGTCCCGCCCATCACCGCGGACGCCACCCCGACCGTCAACAGCGTGACCGACAGACCGGCGAGCAACACCACCAGATAGATCATCGCCGCCTCAGAACTCCAGGTCCGACATACGCCGAATGACCAGGAAGCCGACGATTTGCAGGGTGACCGCCAAGGCCAGCATCCAGCGACCGGCGGTTTCAGTGAACATCTTGCCAATGTAGTCCGGTGCCACAACGGACAGGCCCAGGATGGCGAACAAGGGCGCGGCCGCGAGGACTCCCCCCGTCATCCGCCCGTGCGCCGTGTGCACCTTGATCTGGCGCTGGAAGCGGAAGCGCTCGCGGATGAGGCGGCCCAGGTTGTCGAGGTTCTCTGCGAGGTTGCCGCCGGTCTCCTTCTGGATTACCACCGAGGTGACGAACATCCGCAGGTCGACCAGGTCGATGCGGTCGGCGAGCCCGACGAGGGACTCGGCCAATGGGAGGCCGAACTTCTGCTCCTCGAAGACCTGGCGGAACTCCTCGCCCAGCGGGTCTTCGGATTCCTCCGCCACCTCACGCAAGCCGGTTTGGAAGGCGTGCCCGGCGCGGGCAGCGCGGGCGAGGAGATCAATGGCGTCGGGAAACTGTTCCTCGAACTTGCGCACCCGCCGCCGCCGCCGCCGTGCCACCAGCAGGTAAGGAAGGAGCGCCCCGACGGCCGCGGCAATCACCCCGCCGGTAAGCCGGAGGCCGAGGATGGCTGCCATGACGCCGAAGCCGAGCCCCAGCCCCAGTGTGAGGAGGAGAAACGTGCCGACCGACCAGGGAGAGCGGGCCTGCTGCAGCACGAGCTGCAGGTCGGCGAGACGCGGCAGCCGGCCGGCGATCGGTGCGAGCCAGCCGGGCAGTGGTTTCTCCTCCCGCAGCAGCCCACCTGCCGCCTCCCCTTCGCCGGGCTCCGATCGTTCGGCGAGCCGGCGTAGCTGTCGGGCCACTGCGCGCCGCCGGAGCAGCCCCCGCACGCCCTCCCAGAACAGCGCCAGGGCGAGCACCGCGAGGGCGACGGCGACGAAGGCGGCGAGGGCCGCCGCGATGCGCGAAGCGGTGAGAGCCTCCACGCTACCGCCACCCCCTGGCGACGCCGCCGACCTCGACCGGTTTCGCGAAGAGGGTCTCGTCGAGCCGGACGCCGTAGGCCTCCAGCCGTTCGGCGAAGGTGGGACGCACCCCCGTCGGCTGGTAGCGGCCGAGGACGTTCCCTGCCTCGTCCAGCCCCTGCCGCTCGAAGACAAAAAGGTCCTGCAAGGTGATGACGTCCCCCTCCATTCCGGCGATCTCCGCGATCGCCATCACCTTGCGCTTGCCGTCCGACAGGCGGGCCAGGTGGATGATCAGGTCGATGGCGCTGGCGATGTGTTGGCGTATCGCCCGCTCGCGCATCTGGCTGCTCGCCATCGACACCATGGTCTCCAGGCGGCCGAGGGCGTCGCGCGGGGTGTTGGCGTGCAGCGTCGTGAGCGAGCCATCGTGCCCGGTGTTCATCGCCTGCAGCATGTCCAGCGCCTCCTCGCCACGCACCTCACCGACGATGATGCGGTCAGGCCGCATGCGCAGCGAGTTGATGACGAGCTGCCGCTGGCGGATCGCCCCCACGCCCTCGATGTTTGGCGGCCGGGTCTCCAGCCGCACCACGTGGGGCTGGCGGAGCTGCAACTCTGCCGAGTCCTCAATGGTCACGATGCGCTCGCTGTGGGGGATCGACTCGGAGAGCATGTTCAAGAGCGTTGTCTTGCCCGAGCCGGTGCCGCCGGAGACGAGGGTATTGAGCCGCGCCCGCACCGCCCCCTGGAGCAGCTCGAGCATGGGCTCGGTGAGCGTCTGGTTGCGCAGGAGGTCGTCCTGTGACAGCACGTCGCGGCGGAACTTGCGGATCGACAGGTGCGGCCCGTCGACCGCCAGGGGAGGGATGATGGCGTTGACGCGGGAGCCGTCGGCGAGCCGCGCATCGACCATCGGCGAGGAGTCGTCGATGCGCCGGCCGACCGCCGAGACGATGCGGTCGATGACCTGCATCAGGTGCTGATCGTCGCGGAAGCGCACCCTGGTGGGCTCGATCCGTCCGTGCCGCTCGATGTAGATCTGGTTCCAGGTGTTGACCAGGATGTCGGAGATCGTGGGATCGTCGATCAGGGGTTGCAGCGGTCCCAGGCCGAAGACGTCGTCCAGGATCTCGTCGAGCAGGCGCCCCTTCTCCTCGCTGTTGAGCGGCGCCTCGTCCTGCGCCAGCAACCCCCGGACGATCTTGCGGATCTCCGCGTCGACCTCCTCGCGCTGCCGGCGGGCGAGTGAGGAGAGGTTCAGGCGCTCCAGGAGCTGGCGGTGGACGCGCGTCTTGGCCTCGAAGAAGATCTGCGACGTCTCGTGCGCGTCCCCCTCCGTACCCTGCCCTGAGGCGTTGCCTGTGCTGCGCGTCCACTCGGCCATGACAGCTCCCTAGATCGACGCCATCCTGGTGCGCCCGGCCGCGAACCGCCCGACGATGCCGCGCACGCCCCGTTGCCGCTGCGCCTCGCCGAGCGCCAGCCCGGTGACGGCACCGGCCAGCTTGCGCACGTCACCGCCGTAGCCTGACGACCCTTTGAGTACCACCGGCGAGCCTTCGTTGATGGATTCGTCGAGTGCGCGGGAGTCGTCGCGCAAGGTGCCGAAGACTTCGAGCCCGACGGTTTCCTCGATCTCCTTCAGGGTGACGGCCTGGTCCGGCCGGTAACGGTTCACCACCAGGCGCGGCGGCTGTCGGCTGCGCGACCCCTGCAACCTCTGGATGAGGGGCAGCGAGCGGACGATATTGCGCAGGGCCTGGAGATCCGGAGTGGTCACCAGGAGGGCGTCGTCGGCGTCCTCCAGGATGCAGTGGAGGGCCGCGTGGAAGGTGCGCGGCCGGTCGATGACCACCCAGTCGTAGTGCTCGCGGACGAGGCCGAGCACCTGGCGCATGCGGTCGCCGTTGACCGCGTCGAAGTCCACCGGCTGGTGGGGGGCCGCCAGCACTTCGATGCCCGAGCCGTGATGGGCGATGAACGAGTCGAGCAGCCCCGAGTCGAGGCGGTGGAAGTTACGCAGCAGGTCCAGAAGGCTGAATCTCGGCTCCAGGCCGAGGAGGAACCCCGTACCGCCGAGCTCCACGTCGAGGTCGAGCAGCAGGGTGCGCTGCCGGGTGAGGCGGTGGATCGCCACCGCCAGGTTGGTGGCGAGCGTCGTGGTTCCCACGCCGCCTTTGGCGCCGAAGAGCGTGATGGCGTGTCCGGGGTCCGCGCGCCGCTCCTCCTTCGCCACCATCCGGCCGGTCTTGCGCAGCACGCGGCGCAGTGCCTCCCGCACCTTGTCACGGTCCAGGGGCTTCGCGAGCACCTCGGTGACGCCGGCCTGGATGGCCTGCAGTAGGAGCTCCTGCGACAGCTCCCGCCCGGCGGCTACCATGGCGCCCGGCTGCCCGGATTCGACCAGGTACTGGATGAACAGCAGCCCGACGTGGGGGTCCGACTCGAGGTCGACAACGATGAGCCCGGGGTCGGCGCGCCGCAGCTCGTCGAGCTCAGGATCGCCAATCTCGGTGAACGACCGTGCGATTTCGAGATCCGCCTCCACGGGGATTCCGGGATCCGCGAGGATCTCGCGGCAGGCGCTCCGGAATTCCCCGTCGCTGGAGATCAGGACGGCCTTGACTTGGTCCCCGTTACTCATCGCGACCGACTCATGGTGCAGGTGGGGAATGCTGGGGCATCACCTTTCGCATGTACCGATCCCATTGCCACTCGCTCGGCTCTCCCGTGGGCAGCGCCGGCGCTACAGACTGAGGGTGTACCAGTTGCGGCGTGACGAGGACGAGGAGCTCCGTCCGGTTGTCCCTGTGGTCCTTGGATCGGAACAGCGCGCCGAGGATAGGGATCTCTCCCAGCCAGGGGATCTTGCTCGCTGAACGCGACGTCGAGCTGTCGATCAGACCCGCTATGGCGAAAGTCTGCCCCTCCTGTAGCTCCACCACGGTCTCCGCCCTGCGCGTCAGCAAGGCGGGAACCTGGAAGCCCGAAACCTGGATACCGGAGCTGAAGTCGAGCTGCGAGACCTCCGGCGCGACGCGCATCCGGATCGCCCCCGAGCCCGTGATCTCGGGATGGAAGTTCAGGCGGATTCCGAACTCCTTGAACTCGATCGTCACCGCCTGGGTCGCCCCTTGCAGCACCGGGTAGGGAAACTCCCCGCCGGCGAGGAACGACGCCTCCTCGCCGGGGTAGGCGAGGAGATTCGGTTCCGCGAGGGAACGGAAGTCGCCCTCCTGCCGGAGCGCCCGCAGGAAGAGCGAGACGTTCGACGACTTGTCGAAGAGGAAGAAGTTCACAAGGTCGGAGAAGGCGAACTCGGGACCGATGTCCTGAAAGTCCAGCAGCTCACCGCCGAAGCTCCCGGGTCCTCCGGTACCGAGTGCGCCCTCATCGTCACCGCGAGGTGCGAGGGGATCCACGCGGAGGAGGCTAGCGCCGATCTCCTTTACCGCCGAGCGGCTCACCTCGGCGAAGCGCACCTGGAGCAGGATCTGGGGTCGGTCCGGAACCACGATGTGGTCCACCACTTCGGACCCGTTCGCAAGAGTGGTCGCGAGGGCGAGGGCTCGCTCCGCAACGCTCATATCGCGGACCGTGCCGGACAGGATCACCGTGTTGCCTGCTGCCGTCGCACGGATATTCGCACCGGGGAGAAGACGGGCCAGCTCATCCTCCACGTAGGGCGCGTTCGCGACCACCCGCACCGAGTAGGCGGCCGAGCTCCCACCCACGCCCCAGAGGAGCAAGCTCGTTGTTCCGGCCTGGACGCCGTTGACCACGACCTCATGCGGAGAGACCGGAACCGCGTCGGCGATCTCCGGATCCGCGATCGACACCCGCTCGAGGGTCGCCGGGTGGCGGACGATCTGCGAGCCCCCACGGGGCACCGTGACCACCTCGGCGGTCTGCTGGACGAGCTGGGCTTCGCCACGGGAGGCGGCAAGGCAGTAGAGCAGCAACACGCAGGCGGTACCACTGCTTCGACGGGATCGGATCTTGCTCACCCTCCCTGCCCCCCCATGTTGACTTCACTGCGTTCGGGTCCGCGGTAGACGTCGATGGTGAAGCCCCGCGGCCGCGTTGGAGGCGGCGGACCGGAGGCCCGTACGGGCGCCGGAGGGGCGGCGAAGCGCACGAGTTGGCTGGCCCGGATCCCGGGCGTCTCGACGGTGGCCAGATCCAGGTTGTTGCGCAGGGCGAGCTGGATGTCGCCCTTGCCCTGCGCCAGCGAGAGCTTCTCCGCGCTCTCCGGGTCGACCAGCAGCGTCACCACCGAGATATCCACCGCCTCACCCTCCTCGTCCTGGGCGATGACCCGGTCGTTGCCGAGCACCTCGACGTTCTGGAGTACGATTTGGGTCATCGGCTCGCTTTGATTCGGCAGGCGATCCAGGGTCACGAGCACGTCGACGCGGGTCCCCGGCCGTACCCAACCCGCTACGGCCACCACATCGTCGACCGGCACGCTCACAGCTCGCATGCCTTCGGGGACGAGCATCGCGAGCCCACGCCCCAGATCCGCCGCCGCCAGCTTGAACGGCAGCACCGGCTCGTTTGCGTGGATGGGCTGGACCACTCCCCGGCCCACCACTTCGTCAGGCGCCGCCGCATAGCCGGCGGGCGTCGCCCCGCCGGGCCAGTCGAGGACCTGCACGTCCGCGGGCTCGAGGGTGGTGCCAACGTCGAGATCGCGGGCCGCGACGACTACCGGCGTGCTCACCTGCGCCCCCTTCGCCACGGCGGGCGCCTCCGGCGAGCGCAGGAACTTGAACGCCAAGATGGCCGCCAGCCCGCCGGCCGCCAGGGCCACCAGGATCAACAACCCAGCCCGGTTACGCATCGGTTCTCCTCATCGTATAAACCATCCCACCAGGGCTCCTGCGGCGATCGCGACGCCGTAGGGGCTGGTCACCGCGTCGGGTGCAGAGGGCTCCGGTGAGGAGGCGCCGTCGTCGCTCTCCTCCTTCTCCCCAAGCCAGAGGACCCCCCGGCCGAACGTCACGAACGTCAAGAGCATCGTACCGACGTTCCTCACCACCCGACCCAGGGACCGGTTGCGCGCCGCGGCGAACACGGCCATCGCTCCCCCCGTGAGCGCCATGACCAGAGCTGCCGGCACCAGCATGTCCGGGTCCAGGAACGCCGCAAGGCCGGCCATCAGCTTCACGTCCCCGCCGCCCAATCCTCCGAGGAGGAAGAACGGGAATCCGAATGCGAAGGCCAGCGCGGCCGAGCCCAGTCCTGCGCCCACCGCGCTCCAACCTCCTGGCGACCGAAGCGCCAGCGCGACCACGAGCGCCCCGATGGTCAGCCAGTTTGCGAGACGCCGACGGCGCACGTCGGAAACGACAGCCGCCGCGCATACGGCCACCAGCAGTCCGGTACCGAGTCCCGGAGCGAGCTCGACGATGCGGTCCATGTCCGATTGGCCCGTCGGGATCGGAAGGCCACGGCGGCGGGACGGTGTGTCGTCCCGCCGCCGCGCACCGGGCTACCCTCGATCAGGCGTGTCGAACTACGCCCTAGCCACCACCCTCGAGTTCACCCGTGGCACTTTCGAACGCAGCCTTGATTGGGGGACCCAACGCGCGGATCGCGGCCGCCGTGACGACGACGATCAGCACGATCAGGAGCGCGTACTCGGCCAGGTCCTGGCCGGACTCGTCCCTCCAGAATGAGTGCATGAGGTTCTTGAGGTTCTGCATCGTTTCCTCCTGGGGCCCTTGCGGCCTCTGTCTGCGTCCGGTGGAAGAGAGCGCTCGATCAAAGAGCGAGCAGGCTCCGTCCTCCCCCGACCGCGGTTTGTCCCCCCCGGATTGCGTGTCTACGCAAATACCATTGTAGCTGGACCAATATAGTAGCGACTCCGCGTGCTGATGTCAAGTGGAACCATGGAGGTCTGTGATGCTTACCGCAAGTGTCTGCCTTTCAAAGAGTTATCGTGCTGATTCGCACTCCAAGGTGGTGCTATGACGATCCTGTTCACGGCAGTCTCCGTTCTCTCCGCCGCGCTGCTCTTCCTGCTGCAGCCGATGGTCGCCCGCATGATGCTGCCCGCGTTCGGGGGCTCGCCGCAGGTCTGGACCACCACGATGCTCTTCTTCCAGTGCGTGCTGCTCGCCGGCTACGGATACACACACGTGACGACGACCCGCCTCGATCGGCGGGCTCAGCCATGGGTTCATCTCGTCATGATGGCGCTGCCGCTGGCGCTCCTTCCCATCGGGCTCACAGTGGTGCCCTCCGGCCGTGCCGTGATCGCGCCGAGCATCGAGCTGCTGACGGCGCTGACCGTCGGGGTCGCCGGGCCCTTCATGGTGATCGCCACCACCGGCCCGCTGGTGCAGCGCTGGTTCTCGTGGACGGATCACCGTCGTGCGCACGATCCGTACTTCCTGTATGCGGCGGGCAACCTGGGGTCCATGGGCGGACTCCTCCTGTACCCGTTCGCGGTCGAGCCATACCTCGACATCCAAGAGCAGTCCCACCTCTGGGCGGTGGGCTACGTCCTGGCGTTCCTCCTTGTCGCGGCCTGCGTGCTCGTGATGCGGAGACGACCCGGTGCGGCGGAACCGACGCCAGGGACCCCGCAGGAACGAGGCAGAGCGATCCCGGCTCGCAGGCTCGGCCGCTGGCTGCTCCTGGCGTTCGTGCCCTCTAGCCTCATGCTCGGCGCCACCAGCCTGCTCTCCACCGACATCGCGGCCGTACCGCTCCTGTGGGTGCTGCCCCTGGCGACCTACCTGCTCACCTTCACCACGGCGTTCTCGCGTTTCGGGCCTGCGGCTCTCCGCGCGGCGGACTTCTTCGCCCCCGCAGTGGTGGCTCTGGCGGTCGCGATGGCGCCAGCCACGTTCGGTGTTCCTACGTCGGTCACGCTCCAGGTGCTCCTCGTCGCCGTTGGGGGTCTGGTCGCGCACGGCCGGCTCGCGGTGGACCGCCCCCCTCCCTCGCAGCTCACGCGGTTCTATCTCGTGGTGGCCGTTGGTGGCGCCCTCGGAGGACTGTTCAACGGGCTCGTCGCGCCCCTGGTATTCCCCACAGTGATCGAATACGGCCTCGTCGTTGCCCTGTTCATGGGCCTGGTTATCGAGTGGCGGGAGATCGTCCGCGGGGCTGCGCTGTGGCCGCGAGCGGGACGCCTGGCCGCGGCGATGCTCCTGGCCTCGATCCCGGTGGCGCTTCTGTTCCTGAGCTCCCTGAAAGCCCAGCCCGCCAGCGCGGTGCTGCGGGTCGCGGTGGTCGCCGCGCTCCTGGCACCCCTGCTTACGCGTTTCGGGCGCAGCGGCGCCGTTGGGCTCGCTGTGACCCTGGTTGCGTTGGTGCCGCAGATCGTGCAAGCCGTAGACGCCGAGCTCGTCGATCGAACCTTCTTCGGTGTGTATCGGGTGACGCGGGCAGGATCCCTGCTCAAGCTTCTACATGGCACGACAGTGCACGGCAGCCAGGACCTGACGTCGGAGGCGTCGCGGCGTCGCGCCGTCAGCTACTACCATCCCGACGAGCCGTTCGGCGACGTCATGCGGCTGCGCGAGAACATCGAGGTGATGGGGGTCGTCGGGCTAGGGGCCGGTAGCGTCGCCGCATATGGCGGACCGGAGCAGACCATCGTGTTTCACGAGATCGATCCCGCAGTCGTGCGGATTGCGAAGGAGAGGTTCACCTATCTCGAGGACACGGCCGCAAGTGTCGAGTTCGTGCTCGGTGACGGCCGCCTCACCCTCGCCGATGCGCACGCTCGTTACGGGCTCCTGGTGATAGACGCCTTCACGTCGGATGCGATCCCCGTGCATCTCCTGACGCTCGAGGCGCTGGAACGCTATCTGGAGGCTATCGAGCGCAACGGCACGATCGTCCTGAACATCTCGAACCGTCACCTCGACCTCGCTCCGGTGCTCCGCGCCGCCGCCGAGGAGCTGGGCTTGGCCGCCCTGCATCGCAACGGTCGTGGCGATGGCGAGGGCGCCGTGCCGTCCCACTGGGTGGCCATGGCGCGCCACCGGCAGTCCCTTCAGGGTCTGCGCATCGCGGGATGGAGCGAGCTGCCGAACAGGCGCGAGCTCTGGACAGACCAGCGATCTTCTATCTGGTCGGTCCTGATTCGGCGAGGAGTCTCCGCATCGCCGGCGCGAGAGATCACTCGGCTGGAGGAGCCTCCGATACCACCTCCACCCTCCGGCGGCGGATGATGAACCAGAAGACGATTGCGGCCGCGGCTGCCAGGAGTCCGGTGACCATGTCTCCCCTGAGGACGAAGACAAGGCCTACCACGAGGATGAGGGCAGGTGCCCACGCCATCACCCGCGAGTAGCGGAACCCGGCGCCCAGCGACTTGGTCGACATACGTTCCTCCTTTGCACTCTGTACGACTTGTGGCGTTGCTGACGTGTTCAAGGGGCGGTTGAGCCGGCCCCCAGGGTGATCTGCAACGTGCGCTCCTCGATCGAGGCGTTGCGCACCTCGGCGGGTTGCTGCAGGCCGTGCCGGAGGCCGGTGGCGATCTCAGCAGGCCGCATCGGGGCGGAGAGCTCCAGGCGCAGCCTTGCCTCGCCCTGCTCGTATGCCTCGGCGGTCGCCTGGCGGATGCCTTCGATGCGGCCGAGGACGTCCTGTACCCGCATCAGCTCCTGGAATCCGGCCACGGGATCGACGCGCAGCAGTACGGCGCCGCGGTCTGGCTGGAAGGCGTCGGCGCCGGGGGTCGACCCTGGTGCCGGTTGGGTCTGCGTGGCGGGCTCCGACTCGGCAGTCTGGGGTTGCCGTGGCGCCGCAGGGGCCGGCTCGGCTCCACCGGGTCGGGGCAGGCTGGCGGTCGGTTGGCCGTGCCCTGGGTGTGCAGGCGGCGCCGATGCCTCGGTCGCTTCCGGTGAGACCACGCTCGGCGGTGGTCGGTCCGGTCGCGCCGGCAGCGGTGGAACTGAAGCGAGCCGGCGGCCGGTCGGCAGGGGCTCCGGCGACTGGTCCGCCGCGGGATCGTGCTGCTGGAGCAGCGCTTCGATCCCCACCAAGCGATCCCGTACCTCGGCCATGCCCTCGAGGAGGTCGGCGAGGTCGGCGAGGGTGCGCCGGATCTCGGCGAGCAGCCGCCCGCGCACAGTGGTCCAGCGCTGCGCGAGCAGCTCCTCGGCCTTGGCCACGGATTCATCCAGGGTCTGCTGGACGCGCACCCGCGCGTCGGCCAGCAGACGCTCGACCTCGTCGTGGTCGCGCCGCGGCGGGGGCAGGTTGCCCAGGGTTGGCTGATCGCCGGAGGGGTCGCCGGAGGCTCCGGCGGTGACGTCGCGGCGTGGGGGTGGAACGCTACTCGTGGGATTGCTCACGTTCGTCTCCCTCAGATCGCTTCTAGGACAAGTACTTTGGTCTGCGGCAATTCGGTAATGCTAACACGGGCGTTGCTCATTCGCTACGGAGCCGGAAAGACACGGTCGTCCGGATCCACACCTTGACCGGGACGCCTTGCCGGGTGGCCGGCCGCCAGCGCGCGTCCTGGACGGCCCGGCGAGCTGCTTCATCGAAGCCGAGGCCAGCCCTGTCTCCCACTGGCTCTATCTGCAGCGGCCTTCCATTCTCATCCACGAGCACCCGCAGCTCGACGGTGGCCTCGCGCCGCATGGCCAGTGCGGTGCGCGGATACGCGGGTCGCGGCTCGACGGTGCGGACGGGAGGCACGACGCCGGCGTCCGTCAGGCTCACCAGATCTCCCCGACGCGCGGCCGGCCTTTCGGGGGCAGGTTGCGGCGCCGCCGCGCGGGCCTCGGAGGATGTCGTTGGCGTGACCGGCGGTGGCTCGCGGTCGTTGACGGAGACGGCCGGTGCCGCGGGCTGCGGCGCACGCACCGCTTCGAGCCAGGGCTCCTCGGTCTCCTGGCTGGTCACCGCGACGGCCTCGGAGATCGAGCTCGCTGGCTCGGGCACCGCGGTTGCGGCCGCCGCCTCCGGCCGTGTCGGGAGTTCGACGCTGGTTTCCCGTGGCGCCTCCACGACCAAGGTGGGTGCGGCCGGGCTGGCGGTTGGAGGCTGCTCTGCAACGATACCGGTTTTCGGGACTGGGGCGGGGGTAAGGGCGGCCTGGCGGGAGTCTGGCTCGCTTCGGTCGGGTTCGGCGGGTACCACTAGCGGGGCCGAATCGCGCCCGAGTCTCACGGTCTCTCGGCCGCTCACCGTGATGACGTCGGCGGTCGGAGTCACCGTCTCCGGGGTTGTCGGGACCGTCGTCGGCCCGCCGACGACGGTGGCAACCGGGAGTGCCGGTGTCGACCCGCCCTCTCCTTCGACCGGCAGCTGTGCGGTGTCCGCGGCTTGCCGCTCCGACGTCAGCAGCACGACGTCGGAGTCCGTCTGGAGTCCCTCTGCGAGCACCGCCCCGTATGGGCGGTAATGCTGGACCAGCAACGGGCGCCTCGCGCCGGCGCTTGCCGCGCGCCAGCGCCACGAGCCGTAGACGGTGGGCACACCAATGAGGATCGCCAGCCCCGCGGCGACGGCCCATCCTGTCACCGGGCCTCGTTGCCATCGAGGCAAGGTTGTCGCGACTGGCAAGGCGCGGCCACCGGAGCGATCCGAGCGGATGGCCGTCGCGGGTCGAGCCGGCGCCGCTGGCTCCCCGCGCCATTTCTGGCGCACGACCCGCCCGAGCGGATCGTTTGTCACGGCCGTTGTCGCTCGCCCGACGGGCGCCGGAGGAGGGGCCGCCGCGAGCTGGGGCTGCGGCCTGAGCCTGGACCAAAGGCCCGGCCGCGCCTCTTGTGCGGGCACGGCTGCCGGTGCCGGCTCGGTCCCCACAACTTGAGGTGTCACCGCCGGACGTTCGTGGCGCTCTGCGTGGGCGGGGAGCGCCTCCGGCGCCCCCGCGTCTGCCGAAGCGATCCATGGCGTCGGCTCCTGCAGGAGCGCCTCAAAGCGGACCAGGCGCCGGCGCGCGCCGCCCGCTTCCTCGAAGATGCCGGTGAAGTCGGCAACGGTGTGCTGGATCGCGGCCAGCATGGGGTCGCTCAAGGCGCTCCAGCGCTGCGCGAACAGTGTCTCGGCCCTGGTCATCGACTCGTCGAGGGTCCGCTGTACCTGTGCCCGGGCGTCAGCAAGCAGCCGCTCAACCTCATCGACTCCGCTCCGCGGCTCAGGGGGCATCGCGCCGCGTGCGGGAACGTTGCCGGATGCTGCGCCGCCGCCCACTGCGTTGGTGTCGCGACGGGGCGGCGGGAAGCTGCCTGTGAGGTTGGTCATCTTGGTCTCCCCTGTTCGCTGGTCAGCTCGCGAGCCGCACAATGAGGTCGCGCGCGACATCCTGGAAGACCTGCTGGAGCTCGGCGCTGGTCGGGGCGAAGTAGACCTTGCCCTCTGGTTGGCTGTTGTTCACGGTCGCGTCGCAGTCCTCCGCGTTCTCGGAAGGGTTGGCGATCTCGTCGGTGTTTGCCACCTGGCAGAGATAGTCGAGGTCGGGCGGCTCAACATTTGGCGCGTCGAAGTTGCCGAGCCCGATCACATAGATAAGGACATCTTCCTGACGGATGGCCTCCGCCGCCTCAAGGCCTCGGTGGCCCATCTCCTGCCGCGCCGCGCTCAGCGTCCAACCCAGACAGGAGGAACCGCCACACCCACCGGGCCAGTTGCCAATAGTGTTCTCTCCGCCCTCTCCTTCCGGACAGACATCAGATGGGGCATTACCGGTGTACACGACAGCGTCATGGGGAATGACGTCTGGATCTTCGAATCGGTGCAGAGTCGTTCCGCGAGCCGCCAAGATCTGTTCCTGGCCACCGAAGTTCCCGCGCATGGCGGTGGCACGGCCGTCGGTGAAGAAGACCACGACCTTGGCGGCGTTGGGCCGCGTCAGCGCGGGATTGGTGATCTGAAGTCGTGCCAGACGGAGACCCTCCTGGATGTTGGTGTCACCAGCAGTGCGTAGAGCCTCAAGCTGGCCTGTCACCTCATTCTTGAATGGCTGGTCGAGCTCAACGAGATCGGCTGCAACTATCTGGAAGGAGACGAGTCCGAATTGGTCGATGTCGTCATTGAATCGGTCGACGAAACCCGTGGCCGCAGATTCGAGGCTGCCCCAAGCATCGGCCAGGCACAGGGAGTTCGATATGTCGACGACGAGCACGATGTCGAGCGGTGGCACGGCGGCTTCGGCGGAGGCGCGCACGTCCATCCGGTCGATCCCAACCACCTTCATGAATATCGTGGGGAGCCTCTGGAGGGCCGAGACCGCCACGGTGTCCTCGCCTCGGTCGTTCGTTCCGAAACCGATGTCTCCGTCCGCGACGACCACCTCGTTCGCGAGTGCTACGGCCAGAGCCTCTCTCCGGGCGACGTCTTCGCCGGTGCGGAGCGCTCGCGCTGCTGCGAGCGCCGCGGCGTCGACGGCACGGGAGAGGCGGGCTTTCGTGACATAGCCGCGTCCCAGGTCGATCGCCAGGCCGGCCGAGGCGAGGAGGACGATGATTAGAGCCAGTGCGACGAGGACGAGGACCGCTCCTCTTTCGTCGCCAACGATGGCGCGAACAGCGCGCTGGTGCGGATCAGAAGAGCGAGCGGTCATAAAGCGTCCCCGGGATGGCGACCCCTAGTTCGAGGTGGCGAAATGGTGTGAACGGCTCGTACCGCACGAAGATCTCGACGACATAGTAGGTATTCCCTTCGCGAAGCCCCGCCTCGTTGTAGGCGCCTTCCACTCTGCTACTGAACTCCTCACAGCCGTCGCCGGGTAGCTGGCGTGGTATCTCGATGCCTCCGCCGTTCACCTCGAGCTCAGTCACGATGACGCAGGCGCCGGATCCCAGACTCAGCAAGGTGCTGCCCTCTGTGGCGGTGAGGGCGCGCTCCAGCGAGGTGCCCCGGGACGCCAGGTTCGCGCCCTCGCGAGTGAGGGCGGACATCGTGTGCCGGGTCTCGAGCAGCCGGCTGATCTCCAGGATGCCGAAGACCAGGACGAGAAGGAGGGGGAGGACGAGCGCGAGCTCCGCGAGGCTCTGCCCGCGCGCAGCGGGGTGCCGAGGTGGCCTGGTTCCACGGACCTGCTGCCGGATCGCGTCGAGGTCCTGGAAGTCTTCAGAGTGCTCAGAAACGCGGCTCATTCTTGTATGTCGTAACAACCGTGAAGTTCAAGGCGCCGTCCGGATCGAGGATGCTCAGAGCCAGGAAATGGAAGCTGAGATCGGCCTGGATGCGGACGACGTCCCCCTCAGCGCCGGCACCCGAACCGGGTACCGGATTGCCGTCGGCGCCGAGCGTCGAAACGTCGATGCCAGTTACGTCGAGGCCAAGCTCTGCGGCGCGGGTTTCGATGGTGTGCTTGATCGAGTCGGCCCGATCGTCGAAGGAACCGCCGCCAGGGTCATCCGGGTCGGGGTGCGACTGGCCGGTGGCGTGGAAGCGCGCCGCCTGCGCTACCGCCTGCCGGATGCCGAGGCGCGCGTAGTAGTGGCGGCTGAACTCGACGATGCCAATGAGGAGGAGGATCAGGACGGGTGCCGCCAAGGCGAACTCCGCCACCGACTGGCCGCGGGTGTCCCGTCGCAACCGGTTGAAGAAGCTCGTGGCCATCGGTCGGTCCCTCCTCGCGGTCGCCGCTTGCGCGCGTGTCGCCACCCGAGAACGAACTCCCTCCACGATCAGGACAGAAAAACAAATAGCGATTGCCAGGGTACCACAGATTGGTGGCAGAACACAACACCCTTGTGCCCTCTGCCGGTTGATGTGCGTATCCCGGGGATATCCGATGGCGCCGGCCGGCACGGAGGCCGGCCGCTTCAGGGGTGTGGCTGGGCGGCCGCGTCAGTCGATCAGGCCTTCTGTGGGCGAGGACGCGGTGGCGTAGAGCTTCCTGGGGATGCGACCGGCGTGGGCGGCGAGCCAGCCCGCCTCGATCGCCAATCGCATCGCCCGGGCCATGCGCACCGGGTCTTCGGCCTGCGCCACACCGGTGTTCATGAGCACGCCGTCGGCGCCAAGCTCCATGGCGATGGCGGCGTCGGAGGCGGTGCCGACGCCGGCGTCGACGATCACCGGGACCTGCGCCTGCTCGACGATGATGCGAATGTTGGCGGGGTTGCGGATGCCCATCCCGGAGCCGATCGGCGCCCCCAGCGGCATTACGGCGGCGGCGCCGACCTGCGCCAGCTTCTTGCATACCACGGGGTCGTCGTTGGTGTACGGCAGCACGGTGAAGCCCTCGGCCACCAGCGTCTCGGTGGCGCGCAGGAGCTCCACGTTGTCGGGGAAGAGCGTCTTTTCGTCGCCGATCACCTCGAGCTTCACCCATGTCCAGCCGCCCAGCTCGCGCGCCAGGCGAGCCGTGCGGACCGCCTCGTCGGCGGTGTAGCAACCCGCGGTGTTGGGGAGCAGCAGGTACTTCTCCTGCTCGATCTGGTCGATCAGTGAGCCCTTGCCGATCTCGTCGAGCGGCACTCGCCGCAGCGCCACGGTCACGATCTCGGCGCCCGAGGCCGCGAAGGCGGCGAGCATGGTCTCGGCGTCGGTGTACTTGCCGGTGCCGAGGATGAGCCGCGAGGTGAACGTCCGGTCGCCGATCGCAAGCGGCTCGACGCCGACCCGTTCCGCCGTGTCCACCGTAGTCGTCATGCCACCCTCATGTTATCGCGGCCTCGGGTCCAGCGAGCCCAAAGAGCTCTGCTGCGGCCAAGACCTGCAAGTCGCTCGACCATGCTGGATCAAGCGCCGGGACGCTATGCGCATCGCCAGCACCGCCTGACGGGTGGCGGCACGCAGCCGAAGGCGGTTGAGGTCACGCCTCGGGGATGTAGGGTGGATCGGGCTCGGAGATCTGGCGTGTGGCGCAGGGGCCCATCATGACATCAAGCGTCGTGTTCCCGTCGGTCTCCACGAACGCCTCCATGTAGACCCCGTCGTCAGCGTGCACGGCGACCAAGATGCGACCCTCGGAGGCGGTGGAGCGGAAGCGGCGCAGCTCGTAGCCTTGATGGCGGAGTTCTCGCTCCCAGTTGGCAAGGAGGGTGGCTCCCGCGATCTTGTCTGACGGCAGCTTCGAAGCCTGGTTCGCCCACCAACGGTCCTCCTCTGGGAGATCGGCGCATCTGGGGGAGCGCGGTCGAATCCATGGGGCGTAGCCGAAGACCTGCACATCGCCAGGATCTACGCCGCCGAACCGCCAGATTTCGTCGACGCGTCGGCGCAGTTCCCCCGGTAGCCTGGGATCGGTGACGCAGGCGACCATCAGCGCGATGCCGAGGCCGACTGTGGCCAGCCGGCGGGAGGAGGTGCCGAGGTAGGGCAATTCCAGCCGATCACCGTACGACCGCACCTTGGATCGAATCATCGAGCCAGTTGAGCTCGAGGTTTCCGATCATCGGATCGGTTTCGTACAGCGACCGCTCCGTGTGGAGCTGCTCGAAGAGGCGGTGGATGGTCCACATGCGGTCCTCATAGTCGGGCCAGCTGTCGGCCCCTGAACCGTCGAAGGATACATCGGGGTCGATCTCGACCGGCAGCGCGGCCGGCGGGCTGTAAGGACCGGTGTAGATGTACTCCGTCCCTTGGCCCTCCTGCCGCCACCACTCCTGGGTCGACAGCTCGAAGTCGCCCTCCCAGCCGCTGATCGCGGGGAGGTCCACGACGCCGGTCGTCGAAGTGGAGCCCGTGCGGAAGGTCACGCCATTGCCGGAGAGATCGCTGTCACCGAGAAGGATCGGATCGAGGCTCAGGATCGGCGCTTCGTCCACCAGGTTGGCGTCGTTCGCCATCGGATCGAGGTCGTGGTTGACCTCGATCTTGAACCGGCCCATCTGTACGTCGATGAACTCGGTGGCCAGCGTGTCGGGTCCGGTCGCCACCTTGGATAGGTAGGGGTCGGCGCCCGCCTGCTCGTGGATCGCCACCAGGGTGTTCGCCTGGAACATGAGCTGCTGGCGGCGCGCTGGGTCGGGCTCGTTCAAGGCCGCGACATAGGCCTGGAAGCCCGTGCGGATCTGCAGGTCGCCGTCCCCGAAGTTGTCCTGGAAGAAGGTCTCGAGCTGCTCGGTCGAGGGGCTCCCGCCGTTCGACTCGTAGAGCTCCACGAAGGCGGCGAAACGCGAGGTGATGTCGTTGAAGATCCACTGGTTGCCGTCCGCCGCACCCTGGCGGGCGCCCATGCTCGGGTGGATGAGCCCGAACACCGTGAAGTCACCCGTGATCACGTCGTGCACGCCGTTCGAGGCCCAGGGCGCGAACATCAGCCAGTTGACGCCGGGGTGGCCGGCCGACGTCGGGTCGCCGGGGGCCGCCCCGGCGGCTCCGGCGAAGATCGCGTCGGCGCGCTGTGCCAGCAGGTCGTAATAGGCCGTGATCATCTCGTTGCGCAGCGCCGACTCGGTCTCCGGCAGGTGGGCGATGATCGACTGCGTCTCGGTCAGGTCGCCGGCGGCGTGGCGCAGGGCGGCGTTCGCGAGGGCCTTGAACCCGTCGTCGCTGGTGAGAGTGATCGGCATGCCCTCTTCGCCGTTGTCGGCGACCGGCAGCTGATTGACGAACTCGGCCGCCGCCGCCGGGTCGTGCGCGTAGGCCTGGCCGTTGATCAGGCGGGCGGCGAGGAGGTGCTGGAAGTCGAAGCCTCCGGAGTACGGCCCTCGCGGATAGAGCACGCTGTTGCGCGCCGCGTCGTGTTCGAGCAGGTAACGGGCGGCGTCCCGCACCTCCTGCGGCAGCGCCGTATCATCGGCCGCCGCGGCGAGATCCCCGGACGACACGTAGCCGTCAGGGTCGCCTCCCTTGGCCGCCGTGTCGAGCCGATCCTCGTAGCCCACGAGGTTGCGTAGGTGGGCGTTGGTCTCGAGAAAGGCCGCGAGGTCCTGCCGCGTGATCCTGTCGTCGGCCGCCCACGGGCCGCGTCCGTCGTTGCCGGTATCGACGAGCTGCAGCAGGGTCGGATTGTCGAGCAGATACTGGGCGGCCGCCCGGAGCCGCGGGTCGGCGTTCGGGTCCTCGGCCGTGGCCCGCAGATCCTCCTGCGAGACCCGGTTGTCGGTTTCGGCGTCCGTGTCGCCGTCGCGGCGCTGGGCGGCGGTGTCGACGGCGTCGAAGTCGTCGACGACCAGGGTCACGGCCTCGTCGCCGGTGGGAGCGCTCTCCGCCTGCAGGAAATTCTCGACCGCCTGTTGCCCGACCAGCCCGTCGTCGACGGCGCCCGACCATCCGATGTCGAGCTGCTCGAAGAGCGCCGCGTCCTCGAGGAGGACCCGCGCGGCCTCCCGCTGCTCGGCGGTGTACCCGGAGCCATCGGCGACCGCGCTCAGGCCCTCGCGGCTCACCAGGCCGTCCTGCGGCCGGCCGCCGGCGGTGTCGAAGATCAGGAAGTCCCGATCGAGGATGCCGAGGGCGCGCTGCCGCTCCTCGAAGGAGTGCCGCACCGCCTGCGCCTGCGCGGTCTCGCGTGCGCTGCCGGATCCGGGATCCGGCTCTTGCGGCGCGGGCGTGGTCGACGGCGGCTGCGGCGTCGGCTCGGGCTCGCTCTGCGCCGTGACGCCGCCTACGCTGCCCTGTGTTCCTTCGACCCATGCCACGGTGATGTCTCCCCCGCGTCCTTCAGCCGGCGCCCGCCGGCCCGCAGTAGATCGAATCATGCACCATTATCTACGGAACCGCAATCCGGTTCGGCCTCGCGCCGTACGTCTTGTCCGCGTGCCGTCGAGCTCTTCTGGCGGCAGTGGGAAACCTCCGCGAGGGGCATGCGTACGACCACGCAGGCATACAGGCGCGCGACGACCACGGACTCGCTGTCGTCCACGTCGCAACGAAGACATCAGATGCGCATGACTCCGAAGCACCTCCGGATCGCGGCCACATGCATCTGCCTGTTCCTCGCGACGCAGCTCTTCCAGCGGCTCTGTCTGGCCTTCCTTCTGCCCGCGGCGGAAGCTTCCGCCGAAGCTCTGGCGCTGCGCGGGCAGGCACTGGATCAGTGGCGTGCGTCGCTCGTGATGGCGGGCCTCGTGCTGCTGACGGTCCCCTATGCGGTGATCTTGCTCGTCATGGTGGTTCAGTCGAGCGGCTCGATGTCTTCCAGCAGCCGATGGGCGGCGACGGCGCGGATGTTCTGGGCCATCGGGAACGTATGGTCGCCGGCATGGAGGACGTCGAGGTGGTCGAGCCGCAGATCCTCCATCGCGATTCGCATCGAGGGCGTCAGTCGGGGCGCCACAGTGCGCTTGAACTCGAATCCAAACCGGCGTCCGCGGCTGTACACCAGGAGGTCTAGCTCCGCTCCGGTGTGGGTGGCCCAGAAGTAGCACTGCTCGGGGCGGGCTCGGAGTCGGCCAATGATCTCCTCCATCACGAACCCCTCCCAGGAAGCTCCGACTTTGGGGTGTCTCGAGAGCTGCTCACGCAACTCGAGATCGAGAAGGCCGTGGAGCAGTCCGGCATCGGCGATGTATACCTTGGGCGACTTGACTTGTCGCTTCGAGAGGTTTTCGTGCCACGGCGGGAGCTGGCGCACAACAAATGCGGCGGTGAGGAGGTCAAGGTACCGCCGGACGGTGGGCTGCGAGACTCCCAGCGCTCGTGCCAGCTCGGCGCCGTTCCACGTCTGGGCGTGATAGTGGGCCAGCATGGTCCAGAAGCGCCGCATCGTGGGGGCTGGGGTCTGAACCCCAAACTCGGGGAGCGTGCGTTCCAGGAAGGCGCGCAGGAAGTCCTGGCGCCAGCGAAAGCTCGTGGCATGGCTCGGGGCGAGGTAGGACAGTGGGAATCCGCCACGAAGCCACAGCCGGTCAAGGTGCTCCGGGCCGACCTCGCCGAGCGAGAACCCGCGCAGCTCGTGAAAGGCAATACGGCCGGCGAGGCTCTCTGAGCCCTGCCGCAGCAACTCAGGTGAGGCGCTGCCCAGCACGAGGAAGCGTGCCGGGCGTTGCGGTCGGTCCGCGAGAACACGCAAGAGAGGGAAGAGATCCGGGCGGTGCTGGACCTCATCGAGAACGACGAGTCCACGTAGCGGGTCTAGAGTGAGCTCGGCGTCCTCGAGCAGGCCCAGGTCGCGAGGCCGCTCCAGGTCGAATCGAGTGACTGGCCCGTCGAATCGCTGCGCCACTTGAGCCGCGAGCGTGGTCTTGCCGACCTGTCGAGCACCGAGGAGGGCGACGACCGGGTACTGGCGCAGGAGCGCCTCGAGCTCGGTGAGATGTCGCGACCGTTCGAGCATGATTCGCCTTGAATTATGAACGCTCCGGTTTGTAATTTCAAGGTGCAAGATCTCATCGAGATCTCGGATCCACCCGTCCGCACGGGCACATCGCCTCAAAACTGAAATCCAGGAGCCTGCCTTTAGAATTTCAAGAAGCGTCGAGATCGACTCAGGCGGTGCGGGCGAGGTCTTCGGGGATGGTTCGGGTGATGTAGTTGCGCTCGTCGACGTAGACCAGGCGGGCGCGGTGGCGCTCGACCTCCTCCTCGTCGTATTCGGCGTAGCAGCAGAGGATGACGATGTCGCCGGGGGAGGCCTTGTGGGCGGCGGCGCCGTTGATGACGATGTCGCCGCCGCCGCGCTCGGCCGGGATGACGTAGGTGGCGAAGCGCTCACCATTGGTGACGTTGTAGATCTCGATCTTCTCGAAGCGCTTCAGGTCCGCGGCGTCCATGAGGTCGCGGTCGATGGAGATCGAGCCCTCGTAGTGGAGATCGGCCTCGGTCACCGTGGCGCGGTGGATCTTGGATTTGAGGAGCGTGCGTCGCATGGCGTGCCTCGCGGGGTTCAGGCGTCTACTGTCAGGTGGATGTTATCGATCAGCCGGGTCTTGCCGATGTGGACCGCGAGTGGCAGGACCACGCGTCCACGGATGCGCTCCAGCGGCTCGAAGGTCTCGGCGTCGACGATCTCGGCGTAGTCGAGCCGGGCCAGGGGCTCGGCGTCGAGGGTCTCGCGCATCCGCCGCCGTATCGCGTCGGCCTCCCGTTCTCCCCGCGCGATCGACTCGCGGGCGGCAGCGAGCGCCCGGTGGAGGACCGTGGCCGCCGATCGCTCCTCCGGGGACAGGTAGGCGTTGCGCGACGACATCGCCAGGCCGTCCGGCTCCCGGACGGTGGGGTGGGGCACGATCTCCGCGGCCAGGTGGAGGTCGCGCACCAGCCGCCGCACGACGGCGAGCTGCTGGGCGTCTTTCTCGCCGAAGACGGCGAGGTCGGGGCGGACCAGCTCGAGGAGGATGGTGACCACCGTGGCGACGCCTTCGAAATGGCCCAACCGGTGGGCCGCCTCGAGGCCCGCCGCCGGGGGGCCGTCGAGGCGCACGCGGGTGACGGCGCCTTGCGGATAGATCGTGCCGACCCGCGGCAGGAAGAGCAGATCGGCCCCCGCGCCGGCGAGCAGCGCGGCGTCTGCCTCGGGGTCGCGCGGATAGCGCTCGAAGTCTTCGCCGGGACCGAACTGCGTCGGGTTGACGAAAATCGAAACGACCGTTCGTTCGGCGAGCTCGCGACTACGGCGGACGAGGTCCAGATGCCCCTCGTGCAAGGCCCCCATGGTCGGCACGAAGCCGATCCGCTGGCCCGCCTGCCGCCATGCGGCAACGGCGGCGCGCAACTCGTCGGCGCCTTCGACGGTCCTCATGGCGGGCGGCGCGGCCTCGGCGGCGGCCGGCCGCCGCAGGGTGTCAGCCATAGATCTTGCGGATCGCCTCCCACGGCGCGGGATCGTGGAAGCTCTCTTCGTCGCTGGGGAAGCGGCCCGCGCGCACATCGGCGGCGAAGGTCTCGAGGGCCTCGCGCGCGGCCGCGCCCAGCTCGGCGTACCGGCGCACGAACTTCGGCGCCAAGCGGTCCTCGAAGCCCAGCAGGTCGTGCCAGACCAGGACCTGCCCGTCGCAGTGCGGGCCGGCGCCGATGCCGATGGTGGGGATCTCGAGCTTCTCGCTGACCTCGCGCGCCAGCTCCGAAGGCACACATTCGAGCACCAGCGAAAACGCGCCGGCGTCTTCGAGCTCTCGCGCCTCGTCCACCAGGCGCGCGGCGGCCTCGGCCCCCTTGCCCTGCACCTTGTAGCCGCCCAGCCTGTGCACCGACTGGGGGGTGAGCCCGAGGTGCGCCATCACCGGGATCTCGGCGCCGGTCAGCGCCTCGACCAGGCGCGGCCGCGGGCCTTCGATCTTGACCGCCTGTGCCCCCGCTTCCTTGATGAAGCGGACGGCGTTGGCCACCGTCGCTTCCACGCCGAGGTGGAACGAGCCGAACGGCATGTCCGCCACCAGCAGCGCCCGCTCGGTGCCGCGCCGCGCGGCGCGCACGTGGTGGAGCATCTCCTCCATCGTCACCGAGAGAGTGTCGTCGTGCCCCAACACGACCATGGCCAGCGAGTCGCCGACCAGCGTGATGTCGGCGCCGGCGGCGTCGACCAGCCGCGCCTGGCGGTAGTCGTAGGCGGTGAGCACGACCAGCTTCTCGCCACGCTCCGGCGCGGTGCTCACCCGGGGAACGGTTACCGGCGTGGCCTGCTCGCTCTCTTTGCGCTCGCTCATCTCGACCTCCTCGTCTCCATCCTCCATAAGCGAAGAACCCTTCCACCCGGGAGGGGCGGAAGGGCTCCAGCAGCGCGGCGGCCAAGCCCGCATCCGGCGGAACCCGTGGCGCGGTGCCCGTCTCGAAGAGCTCGGGCCCGCGGGGCCCCGCCGCCTAGTCGGGCGACGCAACCGGCTGGTCACCTCCGTCCCGGTCCCCGCGGGGATCCAGGCGGACCGGTCAAGGATACCACCCGCACGAACATGCAGGTTGCCGTGAGCCTCGAGCTGTCCCTAAGGTGTCTTCATCGACGTAAGGGATCTGTTGAAAGGAGGACAGTCATGAAGACGAAGCTCGTTCTTGCCGCCTGCGCCGTGGCGCTGGCCGGCGGCGCTGCTCTGCTCGCCGGCACCGGCGGAGAGGCCGCGGACTGGGCGATGAATACCACCATCATCGAGGCCTGCTCCTGCCCCATGTTCTGCCAGTGCTACTTCAACACCGAGCCGGCGGAGCACGCCCACGGGGGTGGCGAGCACTTCTGCCGCTTCAACAACGCCTTCTACGTCAACCGCGGCCACCACGGGAAGACAGACCTTGGGGGCGCCAAGTTCTGGATCGCCGGTGACCTGGGGGCCGAGTTCGGGGACGGCACCATGGACTGGGCCGTGCTGCACTTCGATCCACAAGTCAGCGAGGCGCAGCGGACGGGCGTCCTCGCGGTCTTGCCCCACCTCTATCCGGTGGAGTGGAAGTCGTTCACCGTCGGCGAGGATGCCGAGATGTCATGGCAGGCTCAAGGCGGCCGCGCCGCGGCCCGTCTCGGCGACGGCAAGCTCGCCGAAGTCGTGCTGGCCAACTCTCCCGGCATGGGCGACAAGCCGCCGGTGATCGGCAATCTCGCATACTGGGGGGCTCCCCGCAACGCCGGTTTCGTGCTGATGAAGAACGAGATCGAGGCCTACCGGGGCGGCGACAAGCCGTTCGAGTTCAAGGGCACCAACGGCTTCATGATCACGCTCGACATCAACTCGAGCGACGTGGCGGCGGCGGCGGCGCAGGCTTCCGCCGGCTGACGACGAGCGGCTTTACGCCGCGCCGCGGGGGACGTAGTAGCGGGTGCCCTTCAAGGGCTGGGCGAGCTGGTGGACCAGCTCCTCGAAGTCCTCGGGGCGGTCGACGAAGTTCAAGTTGCGGGTGTCGACGGCGAGGACCGGGGAGCCGTCGTAGTGGTGGTAGTAGTGGGCGTAGGCGTCGAGCAGCTCGGCGAGGTAGTCGTCGGCGATCTGGCGCTCGGCGCTCCTGGCGCGGCGGTGGATGCGCTCCTTGCAGGTCTTCAAGTCCGCGTTCAGGTAGATGATCAGGTCGGGCACCGCGATCTGCGGCTCGAGCAGGGCGTAGAGCTTGTCGAACAGCATCAGCTCTGCGTCGGAGAGGTTGAGGTAGGCGAAGATGCGGTTCTTGGGGAAGGTGTAGTCCGCCAGCAGCAGCCGGTCGAACAGGCCGCGTTGCTGGATCTCCTGCTGCTGCTTGAAGCGGGTGAGCAGGAAATAGAGCTCGGTCTGGAAGGCCGAGCCCGCGCGGTCGTTATAGAAGTCGGTCAGGAACGGATTCTCGACGTCCTCCAGGAGCTTGACCCCCTCGAAGCGCCGGGCCAGCAGCTCCACCAGGCTGGTCTTGCCGACGCCGATCGGGCCGTCGACCGCGATGTAGTGGAAGGGGAGGGAGTCGGGAGAGCTCAACACGCGGCGCGGCGCCTATCTGTCGGACAGGCTCCTGGCTCGGCCGCCGGCCGCGTCATGGGGTTGTAGAGGGTGTCCCGCTCGACGGGCACGAATCCCGCCTCGCGCACGATGCGCTCGAGCTCGGCGCGGGTCAGCTGCTGCTCGCTCACCGCCCCGGCCATGTGATAGATGGTCTCCTCGACCACCGTGCCGTCGAGGTCGTTGGCGCCGAAGGAGAGCGCCGTCTGCGCCAACTTCGGGGTCAGCCCGATCCAATACGCCTTGATGTGCGGGATGTTGTCGAGCACCAGGCGGGCGGTGGCGATCTCGCGCAGATCCCGCGTGCCGGTGGTGTGGTGGGTGAGCCCGAGGTAGTTGTTCTCCGGGTGATAGGGCAGCGGGATGTAGGCGTTGAACCCGGGGGCCTCGTCCTCGAGCCGGCGCAGGCGCAGCAGGTGGTCGACCCGGTGCTCCGGCCCCTCCACATGGCCGTAGAGCATGGTGCAGTTCGACGGGATCCCCATCTGGTGGGCGGTGCGGTGGACCTCCAGCCACTCGTCGGCGTCGAGCTTGCCGTCGCAGATGACCTCTCGCACCTCGCGGTGGAAGATCTCGGCGCCGCCGCCGGGCAGGCTCCCCATGCCGGCGTCGCGCAGGCGCTCCAGCACCTCGCGGATGGAGAGCTTCTCCTTCTGCGCGAACCAGCCGACCTCGATCGCCGTGAAGGCCTTGAGGTGCACGTCCGGGAAGCGCGCTTTCAAGCCCCGCAGCATCTCGCAGTACCACTCGAGAGACAGGGTCGGATGGACGCCGCCGACGATGTGGAACTCGGTGACCGCGTTGCCGCCCTGCTCGGCGGCCTGCCGGTAGACGTCCTCGTGGCTCATCTCCCAGGCGTGCTCCTCGCCGGGCAGGGCCGCGAAGCTGCAGAACTTGCAGTTGTAGGTGTAGACGCAGACGTTGGTCGGGTTGATGTGCCGGTTGACGTTGAAGTAGGTCACCGCGTCGTGGCGCCGCCGGCGCACGTGGTCGGCCAGCTTGCCCAGATGCAGCAGGTGCGGGGTGGTGTAGCAGAGCAGCGCGTCGTCGGCGTCGAGGCGCGCGCCGTCGCGCACCTTGGCCGCCAGGTCCTGGAGCTCGGAGGGAAAGCGTTCGGGCTCGATGGGGCGCGGGGAAGGTGACACGGCAGCCTCGTGGACCGCGGGAGTATAGCGAAGTCCCCGCGGCTCGGACCGGCAGGGCGCCGGGGCGGAGAGAGAAGCTGGGATACGATTCGCATATGGACAATGAGCTGGCCGATCTCCCCCTGCGTCATGGTGAGACGCCTCGGCCGGAGCCCAACCCGGGGCGGCAAGGCGGGGGGGCCGGAGCCAGCCGTCCGGCGGCGGGAGAGACCGGGCCGACCGCGGTCGCCTCCGGCGTCCCGGCAGCCGCGTCGCGTGGTGCCGGCGACCGGATTCTCGCCGTGCTGGCGGTCGTTGCCGTGTCGGTCGGCCTCATCTGGGGCCTGCGCAGCAGCTGGATGTGGCGCACGCCTCTGTGGGCGCTCTTTGCCCTGGGCTGTGTCTTCGCCCAGTTGCTGACTCTCCTGGGGTCGCGCGAGGGCAAGGCGTGGAAGGTGGCGGCCGTGGCCACGGCCGGCCTCGCGGGTTTCTGGCTGCTCGTCGTGCTGCCCTCCATCGCCTCGAACGCGGGCTTCTTGTTGACGGCGGGTGTCGCCGCGGCCGGCGGTGCCCTGTGGCTCGCGCCTGGCCGGCCGCGATGAGGATCCGTCCGCTGCTCGCGTGGCGTGGCTGGCTCACGGACCGCCGGCCGCTTCCCCTGCGGCGCGGTCTCCTCGGCGTTGCGGGCGGCCTGCTGCTCTTGTCTCTCGGCGCGCCCTGGTCGCGTCTCGCCAAGCCCCTGCCGCCGGGAGTGCTCTACACCCCGAAGTGGAAGCTCGAGAGCCACACAATGTGGCGAAGCCAGGTGGATTGGGATGGCTTGACGTACGACGCGCTGGTGAGGGAGACGACCGAGGTTCCCGACTGGATCGGTTCTACGCTCCTCATGGTGCCCGGCATCCGGGACGAAGACCTGGTTGGCACGAAACACCGGGCGCGTGTGCCCATCGCCGTGAGCGGCGTGCTCGCCGTTCTGGCCGCCCGCCGCCGCTCGCGCCGGCTCTTGGCCGCCGCTCTGACCGTGGCCTCGGTCGGCCTGGTCCTGGCGGGCGGGAACAGCCTGATGTCGCCCGGCTGGATCCTGCTCGCGGCCGCCGCCGGGCTGGCCGCATACGCGACCGGGGTGCTTCCCGTCCGTTCCACGGTTCCCGCTGATGTCCACCGGACACCGGAGCTCACCGGATGAGCAGGTCGGCGCCGGTGAGCGCGAAGAGCACGATGGAGAGCGCCCCGTTGGCGGTGAAGAAGGCGGCATTGAGGCGCGATAGATCGCCGGGCCGGACGATCCAGTGCTGCCAGGCGGTGAGCGCCAGGCAGGCGATCCAGCCGCTCCAGTAGAGCTTCCCCAAGCCGGGCGGGTACACGCGCGGCAGCCAGGCCAGCAGCGCCAGGGTGCCGACGTGCATGCCCGCGGAGACCACCAGCGCCGGCACCTCACCCAGGCGCGCGGGGATCGAGTGCAGGCCCAGCCCGCGGTCGAACGCGGTGTCCTGCAGCGAGTAGAGCACGTCGAAGCCCGCCACCCAGAGCAGCACCGCGCCGGCCAGTACCAGCGGTGTCCAGGCGACGTCGCCGCGCACGGCGATCCAGGCCCCGACCGGCGCCCCAGCCAGGGCCAGGCCGAGCACCAGGTGGGACAGCGCAGTGAACCGCTTGGTGTAGGAGTAACCCAGCAAGACGGCCAGCGCCAGAGGCGAGAGCGCCAGGCAGAGCGGGTTCAGCCGCCAGGCGGCGAGCAGGAACAGCAGGCAGCTCGCGGCGACGAACAGGGCGACGAACCTGGGGCTCACCAGCCCCGCAGGCAGCGCCCGGGTGGCGGTGCGCGGGTTGGCGGCGTCGAGCCGCCGATCGGCCAGCCGGTTGAACCCCATGGCCGCCGACCGCGCGCCCACCGTCGCCACCACGATCCAGCCCACCGTGGACCACGCCGGCCACCCCTCGGCCGCCAGCATCATCCCCATGAGCGCGAACGGCAGCGCGAACACCGTATGCTCGAACTTGATCATCTCGAGCACGACCCGCAGCCGCCGCCAGAACCTCATGACGTCATTTTACGGGCGGCGGAGGCGGGACTGCCGTAGACTGGTCGCAGTGACCGCGACGCAGCACGCCACGACGTGTCCGCTCGACTGCCCCGATAGCTGCGCTCTGCAGGTGACGGTCGATGGCGAGCGCATCACCGCCATTGGTGGCGGGCGCGATCACCCCGACACGGCCGGGTTCATCTGCTCCAAGGTGGCGAAGTTCGCGCGGCGGGTCGACCACGCGGAGCGGCTGCTTCATCCGGCCGTTCGGGTCGGGCCGAAGGGGGAGGGGCGGTTCGAGCGGATCTCCTGGGAGCGGGCGATCGACGAGATCGTGGCGCGGCTCGAGGAGGTGCGCCGGCGCTGGGGCGCCGAGGCGATCTTGCCCTTCCACTACGGAGGCTCGAACGGGAAGCTCTCGGACGGCTTCCTGGACGCGCTGTTCTTCGCCCGCCTGGGGGCCTCGCACCTGGGCAAGACCATCTGCGCCGCCCCCACCACCGCGGTGGCGACGGAGATGTACGGGAAGATGCCGGGCGTCGCCTTTGCCGACTACCCGCACGCGCGCCTGATCGTCGTCTGGGGGGCGAACCCGCGGGCCTCCAACATCCATCTCGTGCCCTACCTGCGCGAGGCGAGGCGGCGCGGCGCCCTCCTCGTGACCGTCGATCCGCGCCGCACCTTCGCCGAGGGTGAGACCGACCTGCATCTGCCCGCGCGTCCGGGGACCGACCTGCCCCTGGCGCTGGCGCTGATCCGGCGGCTCGAGGAGATGGAGGCGCTCGATCGCGAGTTCCTGGAGCGCCACGCCGAGGGCTTGGAGCCCCTGCTCGAGGCGGCGCGCCGCTGGCCGCTCGAGCGCGCCGAGGAAGCCTGCGGCGTGCCGGCGGGCGACATCGAGCGCTTGGCCGTGCTCTACGCCGAGAGCGCGCCGGCCGTGATCCGCTGCGGCTGGGGCCTGGAGCGCAACCGCAACGGCGGCCGGGCGGCGGCGGCGATCCTCGCCCTGCCGGCTCTGGTGGGCAAGTTCGGGGTCCGCGGCGGCGGCTACTCCATGTCCAACTCGGGAGCGCACCGGCTCGACGCCGACGGGCTCCTGGGGATCGGCCCGTCGTCCCGCCGCGTCCTCAACATGACCCGGCTCGGGGAGCTCCTGACCGGCGACCTCGATCCGCCGGTGCAGGCGCTGTTCGTCTACAACGCCAACCCGGTCGCCACGGTGCCGGACCAGAATCGCGTGCTCGCGGGTCTGGCGCGCGAGGATCTCTTCACCGTCGTCCACGAGCAGGTGATGACGGACACCGCGCGCTACGCCGACCTGCTGCTCCCGGCGACCACCTTCCTCGAGCACCGCGACCTGCAGGGCGGCTACGGTGCCTACGTGCTCGGCGGCGTGGCGCCGGTGATCCCGCCGCGTGGCGAGGCGCGGTCGAACGTCTGGCTCTTCGCCGCCCTCGGACTCGCCATGGGCTTCGAGGACGAAGCGTTCGGCTGGGACGAGGAGACGGCGCTGCGCCGGGCGACGGAGGCGATCGAGTGGCCCGGGGGCCGGCCAGATGTGGAGGCACTGCTGGCCGGCCGCAACCACAGCGCCGACTTTCCCGGCCCATCACCGATCCAGTTTGGCGACGTCCTGCCGCGCACCGCGGACGGCCGAATTCATCTCACCCCGCCGGTGCTGGGATCCGATCCCTTCCGTTTCGAGCCGCCCGACCAGCGCTTCCCGCTGGCCCTGATCTCGCCCGCCACCTCGCGCACCATCTCGAGCACCATGGGCGAATACAGCCTGCCGCGGCTCGAGCTATCGCTCCATCCGGACGACGCCGCGAGCCGCGGGATCGGAGACGGCGATCCGGTCCGCGTCTTCAACGACCTGGGCGAGGTGCGCTGCACGGCGCGTGTCGATCCGCACCTGCGCCCGGGCACCGCGGCTTTGCCCAAGGGCGCCTGGCGCCGCGCCTCGGCGAACGGCCTGACCGCCGTCGCCCTCTGCCCCGACCACACGGGCACCGCCGGCGGCGCCTGCTTCAACGACGCGCGCGTCGACGTGGCGATCCTCGCGGCGACGCCGGCGGCCGGCTGAGAGGAGGGATCCATGTTGAGCTCCGAGCTCACCGCGTTCGTCGAGCATGCCCGCGAGCGGGGCCTCGACCCCATGGCCATCCGCATGCTGCTGCTTTCGGCCGGCTGGAAGGAGCGCGACATCGCCCAGGCCCTGTCCGCTCAGGCTCTGGAGCTCCCCATCCCCGCCCCGCCCGACACCGGCGGCGCCCGCGACGCCTTCCTCCACCTCCTGACCTTCGCCGCCTTCTACACCGCGGCGGTGTCGCTGATCGTGCTCTTCTTCACCTATATCGGGCTCGCGTTGCCGGATCCAGCCGTCGATCACCCGACATCCCTCAGCCCGGTGCTGTCGGGGATTCGCCGCTCGCTGGCCGCGCTGATCGTGGCATTCCCTCTGTACCTGTGGCTGACGCGATTCCTGGTGCGCGAGCAACGGGCCAAGCCCGAGAAGGCCACCAGCGGTGTCCGGCGGTGGCTCACGTACCTGACGCTGTTCGTCGCTGCGGCGACCCTAATGTGCGACCTCATCGTGCTCGTCTACCACCTGCTCGAGGGAGAGCTCTCGCTGCGCTTCCTGCTCAAGGTCGTGGTCCTGGGCGTCATTGCCGCGGCGACGTTCGTTTACTACTTGCGCACCTTGCGCGCGCCGGGAGCCGGCGGCGCGGGTGCCCGCCTGCACCTCGGATTCGGATCCCTTGCGGCCGGCCTGACGGCGATCGCCGTCATCTGGGGTGCGATCTACATCGGCTCGCCGGCGGCGGGCCGGACCCGCAGGCTGGACCAGCGCCGTGTGGAGCATCTGCAAGTCATCCACAACGAGGTCCAAGACATGACGCTGGGCGAGACGCGGTGGACGCGGGGCGATCGTCGGATGCTCCGTCCGCTACCGCAGAGCCTCGACGAGCTCATGCGCCAGGCACGGTCGGTGCGTCCCGAGATTCGCGATCCGGAAACGGGCGAGCCCTACGGCTACCAGGTCCTGGGCGAAGATCGCTACCGCCTCTGCGCGCGTTTCGACCGCAAGCGCGGCGAACGAATGCAGCCGCGCTGGAACCACCCGGCGGGCCACCACTGCTTCGACCTCAACGTGCTGCAAGACGAACCGATTACTCCATGACGCGGCGGCACTGCGGGCCCCGCGCTGGGGTGCGCGTTCATGGCGAGTGGGTGTCGGGCTCTTCGTCCGGCTTCCGAGCAGAGATCTGGCGCAGGAAGTCGAAGCGGTAGATGCCGGTGGCGTGGCCGTCCGACCAGCGGAAGGTGATGGCGTAGTTGCCGACCGGCTGGATCTCCAGCAGGTCGACCGGCCGGCTCACGGGGCGGAAGCGCGGCTCGCCCACGTGGCCCTGGCAGCCGGCGCAGGGGCACCAGCCGCGCAGGTAGTCGTAGTCGAGCTCGGCGGAATGCCCGTCCGACCAGGTCAGCCGCAGCTTGCGTGCCTCCGGTAGGCGCCGAGCCTCGGTGAGAACCGCTTCGGTCACCATGGGATTGTAGCCACCCTGAAGCCGGGCTGGCAGAATCGGCGGCCAACCCATGGATCCCGGACTCGATCTGCGGCCCGTGCCCGAGGGGCAGCGTACGGCGACGTTCTGGGACGTGCTGGCGCTGTTCGCGGGGGCCAACGTCGTCACCACGACGCTGGTCACCGGCGGGGCGCTGGCGCCGGCCTTCTCGCTGCGCCAGGCGGTCCTCCTGATCGTGTTGGGGGTGGCGCTGGGCACGCTGCCGATCGCCGTGCTGGCGAGGCTGGGGCCGCGGTTCGGGGTGCCGACCATGGTGCTGCTGCGCCGGCCCTTCGGCCGCCGCGGGGCGGCGGCGATCTCGCTGCTGCTCATCGTCACCAACTTCGCCTGGATCGCGCTCAACAACGTCATCGCGGCGGCGGCGTGCACGGCCTTGATGGGCGGCCCGGGATGGGCCTGGAGCCTGGCGGTCGGCGTGGTGGCGGTGGGGATCGCGCTGTTCGGGCCGCGGGCGATGGCGGCGTTCGACAAGATCGCGGTGCCGGCGCTGGCCGTGGTCGGGGTGGCGATCACCTGGGCGCTGTTCGCCGGCCCGGCCCGCGAGGTGCTGGAGCGCGGCGGCACCGGGGCGCTGCCCTGGCTCGCCGGCCTCGACATCGTGGTCGGCTACCAGGTGAGCTGGGCGTTGATGTTCGCCGACTACACGCGCCACCAGAGGAGCGAGACAAAGGCGGCCTGGGCCTGCGGTCTCGGGCTCGCCGCCGCCAGTCTCTGGCTCATGACCCTGGGAGCGGGCGCCGGGCTGGCGGGCGGCGGCGCCAGCCCCACCGCCATGATCCTCGGTGTGGGGCTGCCGGCGCCGGCCCTGTTGTTGATGGCGCTGTCCACCATCACCACCAACTTCGTCAACATCTACCTCTCCTCGCTGGCGCTGAAGAATCTCTGGCCGCGGGCCCCGGAGCGCGGCACGGTGCTGCTCTTGGGAGGTCTCGGCACCCTGCTCGGTCTCGTCTCCCCTCGCCTGATCGACCGCTACGCCGACTTCATGGGCTGGATCGCGACCCTGCTGCTGCCGCTGCTGGCGGTGGCGATCGTGCACTTCTTCACGAGTCGGCGCTCGGAGGGCACGACGCCGTGGAACTGGGCGGGAATGGCCGCCTGGCTCGCTGGCGTCGCCACCTACCAGACGCTCACCCACCTGCCCTGGCGCTGGGGCGCCACCGTGCCCACCCTGGTCGTGACCGCGGCGCTGGCCGTGGCCGGCAACCGGCTGCTCTCCGTGCGCGGGAGCTCCCGCGGGGCGGAGCGACCGAAAACCTGATTGTCTTGCACACTTGACATCAAGACAAGGAGGCATTACAATGCGAGATATCAAGTAGAATTGTCTATAAGAAAAGGAGAGTTGACTATGAACGAAGAGACCCAGACCAGCAAGCCGGGCGCGCTCGCGCGCTTCCTGACGACCTGCCGCCCGATGACCGCGCGCGATCGCCGCAACTCGTGGAGAGCGACCGGATGGCTGTTCGTGTGGATGGTGAGCTTCCTCGCGACGACGTTCGCGATCCGGACCGAGGCGCTTCCGAGCGGTCTCTGGACCTACCTCGCGATCGCCGCCTCGACCGCTCTGGGGATCGTCGTCGTCCTGGCCTATGTGCGCTTCGTCCGCGAGGCCGACGAGCTGCAGCGCAAGATCCAGCTCGAGGCCTTGGCCTGGGGCTTCGCCGGCGGATTCGTCGCGGAGTTCGCTTTCTCGCTGATCGAGCGGGCGGGGATCATGAACGTCGACATCGGCGATCCCATCGTCGTCATGTGCGTCTGCTACGCGGTGGGCGTGTTCCTGGGTGCGAGGCGCTACGCATGAAGAACCGCCTGAAAGTGCTGCGCGCCGAGCGCGACTGGACCCAGGCGCGGCTGGCCGAGGAGCTGGAGGTGTCGCGCCAGACCGTCAACGCGATCGAGACCGGCAAATACGACCCCAGCCTGCCTCTGGCGTTCCGCATCGCCCGCACCTTCGGCCGGCCGATCGAGGAGATCTTCGAGCCCGATGGGCAACCAGCAACCTGAGGCGGGGCTGCGCGTACAATGCCCCGTCCCCTGATTCCCGTGGAAGGAGTTTCGTGATGCAACGAACCGTGCTTCGCCCCATTCTGTTCGCCGCCCTGCTCTGCGCCGCGCTGCTCGCCGCCTGCTCCACCGGCCCGGCGGCGCAGACCGCCGCGCCGGCACCGAGCGGCGAGACGGCATCGCCGGCGACAACGGCGGCCGAGGGAGCGGCCCCGCTTGGCTACCTCGATCGGCTGCCGCCGCTCATCGACCGCGAGCTGTTCTTCGGCGACCCCGAGATCTCCGGCGGCCAGCTATCGCCCGACGGCGCCTACCTGACCTTCCTCAAGCCCTACGAGGGCGTGCGTAACATCTGGATCAAGGCCTTGGACGCGCCGTTCGAGACCGCGCGGCCGCTCTCCGCCGACGAGCGCCCGGTCCCCGGATACTTCTGGAGCGAAGACGGCGACTACGTCCTCTATGTCCAGGACAAGGGCGGCAACGAGGACTTCCATATCTACGCGGTGGATCCGACCGCTGAGGCGGGGGAAGAGACCGGGGTGCCGCCGGCGCGGGACCTGACACCGCTGGAGGGCGTGCGCGCGTACATCTACGCCGTCCCCGAGGCGACACCCGACGAGATCCTGATCGGCCTCAACGACCGGGATCCGGCGCTGCACGACGTCTACTGGCTGAATCTGGAGACCGGCGAACGGGAGCTCCTGATCGAGAACGACCAGAACGTCGCCGGCTGGGTCGCCGACCTCGAGGGCAGGGTGCGCCTGGCGGTGCGCGAGACTCCCGACGGCGGCACCGAGATCCTGCGCGTCGAGGACGGGGCATTGGGCGACGCCATCTACACCTGCGGCTTCGAGGAGACCTGCAACCCGCTGCAGTTCGACAAGGACGGCCGGCACGCCTTTCTCCTCAGCAACCGCGGCGAGGACGTGGACCTCGCCGGCCTCTACCGGATGGACTCGGAGACGGGCGAGACCGAGCTGATCGAGACCGACCCCGAAGGCGAGGTGGACCTCTCCGGCGCCGTCTTCTCCGACGCCACCGACGAGCTGCTGGCCACGACCTATGTCGGCGATCGCGTGCGCATCTATCCCAAGACGGAACGCTTCGCGGACGCGATCGAGTTCCTGCGCTCCGAGCTGCCGGACGGGGATCTGTCCTTCGACGGCTTCACCAACGACGACCGTTATGCCAAGGTCCAGATTGCTTCGGATGTGATCCCGGACCGCATCTTCCTGTTCGACTGGCAGGAGATGACGGTGCAGAAGCTCTACGACTTGCGGCCGGAGCTGGCGGACGCGGATCTCGCGCCGATGGAGCCGATCCGCTACACGGCGAGAGACGGCCTCGAGATCCCCGCATACCTCACCGTGCCGCCGGGCGTCGAGGCCAAGGACCTGGCCGTCATCGTCCTGCCCCACGGCGGCCCTTGGTCGCGCGACGCTTGGCGCTTCGACCCCTTCGCCCAATTCTTCGCCAATCGCGGCTATGCCGTCCTGCAGCCCAACTTCCGCGGCTCGACCGGCTACGGCAAGGCGTTCTTGAACGCCGGCAACAAGGAGTGGGGCACCGGGGCGATGCAGCACGACATCAGCGACGGCGTCCGGTACCTGCTCGAGCAGGGGATCGCCGACCCGGAGAAAGTCTGCATCTTCGGCGGCTCCTACGGCGGCTATGCCACTCTCGCCGGTGTCACCTTCACCCCCGACCTCTACACCTGCGGCCTCTCCTATGTCGGCCCCTCGAACATCATCACCCTGATCAACTCCATCCCGCCCTACTGGGGGCCGTTCAAGAAGTTCTTCCTGCTGCGCGTCGGCGATCCCGACGACCCGCAGGACCGAGAGATGCTGGAGGCCCAGTCGCCGTTCTTTCACGCCGAACGGATCACCGCGCCGCTGCTCGTGGTCCAGGGCGCCAACGACCCGCGGGTCAAGAAGCCCGAGTCGGACCAGATCGTGGTCAAGCTGCGGGATTTGGGTCGCGAGGTCGAGTACCTGGTCGCCCCGGACGAGGGTCACGGCTTCCGCGGACGCGAGAACCGGCTGGCCTTCTCGGTTGCCGCCGAGCGCTTCTTCGCCCAGCACCTGGGCGGGCGCGTGCAGGACGAGGTGGCGCCCGACATCGCCGGGAGGCTGGAGGCACTGACCGTCGACGTGGCCAGCGTCGAGATGCCGAAGCTCGCTTCCGGACTGGACGCCGCGAAGACGGCGCCGCTGCCGGCGGTGGATGCCGCCCGTCTGGCGCTGGGCACGGCGAGTTATGTGTCGAAGTTTCCGGTCCAGGGGCGCGAGATGGAGCTGACCGCGCGCCGCACGGTGGAGCAGGGCGAGGAGGACGGGGAGTCGATCCTCCGCATCACCGACGCCGTGGAGGGGCCGGCGGCGGGCCAGGACAGCTACGTCCTCGAGGCGGACTCGCTGCGACCGGTGAGCCGGCGGGCGGAGCAGGGTCCGGCGACGATCGAGATCGAATACGGCGCCCGGGAGGTCACCGGCACGTTCAGCATGTCCGGCCAGGAGTCGCCGATCCAGGTGGAGCTCGAGGCGCCGGTGTTCGGCGACTCCGCGGCGCTCGACACTGCGATCAGCGCCCTGCCGCTGGCCGAGGGCTACCGGACGACAGTGCGCAGCGTCGAGATCGGCATGCAGCAGCGGGTGCGCTTCTGGTCGGTCGCGGTGGGGGCGGCCGAGAGCGTCGCGGTCCCGGCGGGGAGCTTCGAGACGTTGCGCGTGGCGGTCGAGCCGCTGGACGGGGAGTCGGGCGGCCAGACGTTGTGGGTGAGCCGTGAGGCGCCACACCGGATCGTCAAGGCGGAGTCGGAGCTTCCGCCCGAGATGGGAGGAGGCACCGCGACCACCGAGCTGGTTTCGGTCGAGCCTTAGTCAGGACTTCGTGCGCTCCCCTTCAGCGCCAGCGGAGGTGTTCGGTGTCGGGGAGCTCGAGGCCGAGGCGGTCGGCGATGCGCATGCTGTAGTGGTCGAGGAAGCGGTCCATCGACTCGCCG
>JBOGJI010000048.1:0-5618 GCA_050747865.1 Thermoanaerobaculia bacterium | reverse complement strand
CGCAGCCGCCGGTCACCCCGTGGTGCAGCAGCGTCTCGATCCACGGGTAGAACGAGCTCGCCCGCGGCACGTCCGTGAAGCTGTCGCCGATGTGCAGGGTCCAGATCCGGGTCGGCCCTCCCGCCAGCGTCTCCTCGAAGATCGCATCCCAATGCGCCGCCGGATGCGTCACCGGGTCGTTCAGGCCCATCTGGTAGCAGTCGCCAGTGTCGAGGCAGCTCGCGGTGGCGCCGGGAGCGACCAGGCCGTAGGCAGCCGTGCCATTCACCAGGCTGTAGACGGCTCCCGCCGGGCCGCCGAACCCGGCGGCGCCGCCGGTCAGCTCGGTGGCGGAGGCGCCGTCGTTGCGCCAGGCCGGTGCCACGGTGACCAGCTCGGCGGGCTCGAAGACGCCGTTGCCGTCCGAGACCCCGCCGCCGGTATCGACGTCGAGACCCACCGCCGTGACCGACAGCTCTTCGGCCTCGGCGGCACCGGTGAGCAGCGCCAGCACGCTGTTCGCCTCGCTGGGCACGCCCAGCGAGCCGGCGAAGGAGCCGGCGGCGCCGGCCGGATCGAAGACCACCTCGATCTGACAGCTCGCGCCGCCGCCCAGCACCGTGTCCGAGCAACCGTCGGAGGCGCCGATGGCGAACGCCGAGTCGCCGGCGGTGCCGGCCGGCCCGATGGCGATGGCCGTGTCCGTCTGGTTCGTCAGGGTAAACAGGACGCTGGCGCTATCGCCGGGATCGATGACCCCGAAGTCGTGGCCGGACGGTGTGACGGTGAGGTTGGCGAGGCAGGAGAGCTGGGCGAAGCCGTTCGACGGGCCGGCGCCCGGCGTGCCCGAGCCGCCTCCCACCTGCGTAAAGTTGCCGGCGAAGCCGAGGCTGCCGTCGGGCAGGGCGAGCGCGCGGCTCGGGTTCTCTCCGGCGCCGTCGGCAACCGCCACCCACTCGCCGTCCGTGAGCTTGGCGATGCGCTCCATGGGCTGGCCCGCCGTATCCTGCGTGAAGTTGCCGACCGCGTACAAGGCCGGGCCACTGCCATCGTCGTACACCGCGAAATCGCGCACCTCGCTGGGCATGGGGAAGCCGTTGCCCACCGCTGAGAGCTGGCTGCCGTCCCACCTGGCCACCGCGAACATCGGCACGTCGTCGACCGAGGCGTCGAAGCGGCCGCCGATGTACAGCGCCTCGCCGCTGCCGTCGTCGAAGGTGGCGAGCGCCAGCACCTGGGAGATCGGGCTGGTGCTGCGCTTGACGCCGCCGCCGACCGAGAAGAAGCCCTCGCCGTCGAAGCCCATGACGTTCATCGACTCGACCACGTTGCCGGCGGGGAACTCGATGGACGCGAAGCGGCCGCCGAAGTACAGGTCGCCCTGGAACTCGGCGACCGCCAGCACCACCGGGGCGACCAGGCCGTCGAACTCCTCGCGGAAGGTGAGCCACTCCTCGCCGTCCCAGAAGGTCAACACCGGGCGCTGCGGCGGATCGACCACGCCGCCGGCGCCGCCGACCACCAGGCGGCCGTCGTAGACCGTCGCCGTCTGGGCGAACACCAGGGGCTCGGCGAACGGCGAGCCCTCGAGGGTCGTCGTCGCGCTGCCGTCCCAGGCCACCACGCCGCGCGAGTCGGGCAGCTCCTCGCCGTCGAAGCGGATGCCGTTGAAGGCGCCGGCGATGATCAGCCGCTCGCCGTCGCCGTCGTCGAACGGCACCAGGGCGCCGACGAAGCCGTCGGTCAGCTCGGTGGTGCCGAGCGGCGCCGTGGTGCCGGCGTCGAGGTCGACCTGAGCGAGGCCGCCGGAGACGCCGTTGAACGGCGTGCCGGGGCTGCCGCCGGCGTAGAGCGTGCCGCCCCATAGGCCGATGGCGTTGAGGCTGCCGCCGGGGTTGCCGAGCGTCGTATCCCAGACGCAGGCGGAGGTCGGCGGGAGCGTGACGACACCCTCCCCGATCAGCGACAGGGTGGCGCCGGCGCCCTCGTCGCTGGTGACCTCCAACTCGGCCGCGGCCGGCCCTTCGGCGGTCGGCGAAAACGTGACCTCGATCGTGCAGCTCGCTCCGGCGGCGAGGGTGGTGCCGCAGCCGGCTGTGCTGGCGGCGAAATCGCCGGCGGCAAGGTCGAACCCGAGACCCGTGGCGTCGGCGTTGCCGGTGTTGTGCAGGGTCGCGGTCTGCGGCGCGCCGGTGTCGCCGACCTCGACGGGGCCGAAGTCGAGGCTCGCCGGCGTGAACGCCAGGGCCGGCAGGGTCTCCTCGGCGGCGGTCTTGGCCAGCTCGCCGAGGAAGGCGAGGCCGAACTGGGCGAAGGGGACGCTGACATGGGCGGTGCCGCCCATCTGCGGCAGGGTGTCGTTGGGGGTGTGCAGGCGGCTGTTCAGAGTGGGCTCGAACATCATCGTCGACGGAAAGCCATTCTCCGTCCACGAGGCGTGATCGGAGCAGGCGTAGCCGCAGGTGTAGGTGCCGCGGGTGAGGCCGAGCGGCGCAAGGTATTCGTCGAAAAGGTCGCGTGCGAACTGCTGCAAAGCGGCGTTCGAGAAGTCGGTGATCTGGCGCATGGCGACGCTAGCCGTACCTTGGTAGTTGGTCATGTCGAGCTGCAGGACGCCGACCACGTTCACGTCGGCGTCTTCGTAGGCCTGGGCGATCGCCCGCGAGCCGCGCAGCCCCACCTCTTCGGCGGCGTAGCCCGTGAACTGCACCGTGCGCTTCGGCTTCCAGCCGGAGGACAGCGCCACCCGCAGCACCTCGGTCAGGGTGGCGATGCCGGAGCCGTCGTCGTCGGCGCCCGGCGCGTCCTGCTCGGGATGGCCGCCGCCGCCGCTTAGGATCGAATCCAGGTGCGCCCCGAGCACCACGATCTCGTCCGGAAGCTCGTTGCCCTCGATGGTCAAGATCACCGACGGCTGTACGCCGCAGTTCCCGCAGTTCGTGTACAGCTCGGCGCTGACGTCGTCGCGCCCGTCCGCCAGCGCCAGCCAGGTGTCCCGGATCCACGCCGCCGCGTTCGCGCCATGCGGGCTGTTGTAGTAGCGGTTCGGCCAGGCCGTCGACAGGTGCTCGATGGTGGCGCGGATGTCGGCCTCCTGCGCCTGCGCGAGCCAGGGGTCGACGGTCTCCTGGTTGTCGATCGTGTACTCCCCGAGGAACCGGTGCGTGAGGGCGTGCGCCGAGCGCTCGCCGGCGATGAAGGCCTCGGCTTCGGCCCAGGTTTCGAAGGCGAAGAAGCCACCGCAGCGGCCCTCCTCCTCGTGAATGTAGCGGCTGACGTCGGCGAGCTGGTACTCGTAGACCAGCGCGATCACCAGATGGGTGCCCAGGCTGTCGACACGGTCCGCGGCGGCGCGGGCGAAGAGCGCGATCGCGCGATCGTAGGTCTCCCGCGAGCTGACGAGGTAGACCGGGGCGTTGGGGTCCGGCACGGCGGCCGCGGGGTCCGCCTGAACGGCGGGACCCGCCGGATGGGCGGCTACCGAAACGACAACCAGGAGCAGCAGACCGATGACCGAGGCTTCGCGCATGGGGCCCTCCTCTTGCTCGCGACTTCCCCAGGCGGAAGCGTCGCGCGGTTGCGGGCGACTCTAAACGAAGCCGGCGGACGCCGACAAATCGCGCCGCGCGACGTCCGATCTCTCGGCGTGCCCCCTGCTACGGACCGTAGAGCGCCAGGCCGAACGTCTTGGCCAGGAAGACCGCCATCTAGTCGCGGCTCACCGGGTTGCCAGGCTCCCGCCCAAGCCGCTTGACTATCGCAACATGATGGGTTTATCTTCCTGACCCTTACCTTAGCCCACCTCAGGAAGATGCCGAACATGGACACAGAGTGGCTGAAGGCGCGCTTTGCAGACCTGCTCGGATCGGTAAGTGAGTGGGCCAGCGGCCCGCAGTTCTACGCGCAAGTCGCGCTGGCGGTCCTCGCGGTAGTCATCGCCTATTCCGCAGCCGGAATACTCAAGAGGCGCACTACGCTGCTTTCGACCGAGCCGGCGACGGGCGCGTGGCTGCAACTGCGGCGGACGATCTACCAGGCCCGCGACCTGCTGTTTCCGTCGCTGACGATCCTGGCGCTGGGCATCGCGGTCGTCGTGAGCGAGGTTGCGGTACGGCAGGGCTGGCTCGTGCGGATCTGCCAGAGCCTGGCCGTCGTCTTCCTGCTGTATTCGGCGATCACTCGCTTCATCAAGAACCCGTTCCTCCACACCCTCGTCAAGTGGATCGCGATCCCAGTAGCGATCTTGTACGTGTTCGACTGGCTCGACGGGGTGGTCGTCCATCTCGAGGCCGTCGACGCGCAGATCGGCAACATCAGGATCTCTGCCTACGGCCTGATACGCGTGCTGACCTTCGGATCGATCCTCTTCTGGCTCGGGCGGCTCTCCAACCACGCCGGCCAGCGGGTCATCCGCGAGCAGAAAACCCTCGAGATCAGAACGCGCGAGGTGCTGGCGAAGCTGTTCCAGGGGCTGCTGTTCTTCGCCATCGTCCTGCTGCTGCTGCAGATCATGGGGATCAACCTCACGACGCTCGCGGTGTTCGGCGGCGCCCTCGGCGTCGGTCTCGGCTTCGGCCTGCAGGCGATCGCCTCGAACTTCGTTTCCGGCGTCATCATCCTGCTCGATCGATCGCTGACGGTCGGTGACTACGTCGAGCTCGAGGACGGCAAGGCCGGCGTCATTCGCGAGATGAACATGCGCTCGACGGTGCTCGAGACCTTCGACGGCAAGGACATCGTCGTCCCGAACGAGAGTTTCATCACCGCGACCTTCACCAACTGGACGCACAAGAACCAGCGGCAGCGCTATCCGCTCGAGTTCCAGGTGGCATACGAGACCGACATCCCGAGGATGCTCGACCTGGTCCGCGAGGTCGTCCGCTCGCACCCGCAGGTGATCGACGGGCCGGACGTGCCGACCGAGGAGCTGGCCGACGCGGAGATCAAGGGCTTTGGCGAATCCGGCATCGACATCCTCGTGGAGTTCTGGATGGAAGAGATCGACGACGGCAAGAACCACGTTGGCGCCGACCTCCTGCTGATGATCTGGCAGGCGCTCAAGGACAACGACATCGAGATCCCGTTTCCTCAGCGGGAGGTGCGGATTCTCGCGGGCTCTCCAGCATTTCGAGTGGGGCGCAGGATAGAGGATTCCTTTCCCGCCGGGGGGACGATCGTACCCACGGGAGAGGCTGCGGCGGTGCCTCTACCGCGGCCTCGGGGGAGGGTTGGGGGTGAGGAGACAGCAGACAGCGGCGAGGGTTAGGGCGTTGCATTCTCGCTGAGGCCACCGGCTCGACGATCTCCTCGCGCAGGAAGGTGCCGAAGACGACGCCACGCTTGGCGGTCTAGGAGGGACAGAAGCCGAGGCGGAGAGTCTGCTGACCGGTTGCTCCGCGCCATCGCTTCAGAGTGGCCCGTCCTACGGGCCGTAGACCGTCAGACCGAAGGTCTTGGCGAGGAAGACCGCCATCTGGTCGCGGCTCACCGGGTTGGCCGGGCAGTAGTTGCCGCCGCCGCAGCCCGCCGTCACCCCGCGATCCGCGAGCTCTTCAATCCACGGGCAGAACGGGCTGCTGAACGGTACGTCGGCAAACAGCTCTTCGCCCTCGATGCAGGCCGGCGGCACGTAGCTCCCG
>JBOGJI010000047.1:0-4089 GCA_050747865.1 Thermoanaerobaculia bacterium | reverse complement strand
GCGGACGAGCGCGCGGGCTCGCGCCGCCGCCGGCACCAGGCGGGCCAGGGCCCGCGCCTTGCCGAGGACGCCCTTCCCCACCAGCGGGCTGGCGGCCAGGGGCGCGAAGGCAAGCCCCTTGTCCGTGACCACGCGTTCCTCGAAGCTCGCGGGACGACCGCACAGCGTCACCTCCCACCCCCGGACGAGCAGCTCCTCGGCGATGGCCAGCGCCGGGTAGACGTGGCCCCCGGTGCCGCCGCCAGCGAGCAGGGCGCGAAGAGGGTCGGCGGGCGGACGGGCACGGCTCTCATCCATGTTGGGAGACGTTGAGCAGGATGCCGCAGGAAGCGAGCGTCACGACCAGCGACGATCCGCCGTAGGAGATGAACGGCAGCGGGATGCCCTTGGTGGGCAGCAGGCTCAGGGTCACGCTGACGTTGATCAGCGCCTGCAGCACGAGACCCAAGGTGAGCCCGTAGGCCAGGTAGCGGCCAAAGAGGTCCGGGGCGCGGTACCCGGCTCGCATGCCACGCCACAACAGCAGGCCGAACAACACGACGACGGCGAGCGCGCCGACCAGCCCCAGCTCCTCGCCGATGATTGCGTAGATGAAGTCGGAGTGCGGGTAGGGCAGGAAGTGCAGCTTCTGCAGGCTCTGCCCGACCCCCAGGCCGGTGAACCCGCCGGAGCCGACGGCGATCAAGGACTGCAGCGCCTGGTAGCCCGAGCCCAGCGGATCCTTCTCCGGCGCCAGGAAGGCGAGCAGGCGCTCGCGGCGATAGTCGGCGGCGAGGATGGCGAGACCCACGGCGACGACCCCGCTGGCGCCGCCCAGCAGCACCCAGCGCCACGGCAGGCCGGCCAGGAAGAGCACCGTCGCCGCGATCAGCACCAGCATGCAGGCGGTGCCGAGATCGGGCTGGAGCAGCACCAGACCCGCCAGCAGGGCCAGCACCACGGCGGTCGGCAGCAGGGTTGGCAAGTCCTGCGCGAAGCGCTCCTCGTGGCGCTGGATCTGGTAGGCGAGGAAGAGGATGAGGGCGAGCTTGGCCAGCTCCGACGGCTGGATCGACAGCGGCCCGAGGAAGATCCAGCGATGGGTCTCGTTCAGCGCCGGGCTGAAAAGCACGACCACCAGCAGCGCCACGACGCCGAGCAGGGACCCGTAGACCAGCCAGCCGCGGCGCAGGCGCCGGTAGTCGACGAGCATCAGCGCGCCGCCGAGCGCCAGCCCGAGCAGCGCCCAGGCGACCTGCTTGACCAGGAAGGCGTTAGCGGTGAGCCCCTGCGCCTGCGCCACCGCCGTGCCGGCCGAGAAGACCATGGCCAGCCCCAGGGTCAGGAGGACGATGATGCTCGAGAAGAGCAGCGGGTCGAAGGCGAGCTTCTTGGCCACCCTAGGCGCCCTCCTCCATCAGCGCCCGCACGAGGGCCTGGAAGTGGTCGCCGCGCTCGGCAAAGTTGCGGTACTGGTCGAAGCTGGCGCAGGCCGGCGACAGCAGCACCACGTCGCCGGTGGCGGCCACGGCCGCCGCGGCGGCCAGCGCCCGGTCGAGCGTGCCGGCGTGCTCGTACGCGACCCGGCCCTCGAGCGTCGCCGCCAGCTCGGGCGCCGACTCGCCGATCAGATAGACCCGGCGTGCCTTGCGCTCGACCATGGGCACCAGCTCCCGGGGGTCGGTGCCCTTGCCGCGGCCGCCGAGGATCAGGTGCACGCTGCCGTCGGCGAACCCCTCGAGCGAGGCCCGCGCGGCGTCGATGTTGGTCGCCTTGGAGTCGTCGAAGTAGCGCACGCCGCCGCGCTCGCCGGCGAGCTCGAGCCGGTGCGCCAGGCCGCGGAAGCCGGTCAGCCCCCGGCGCAGGCAGTCGAGCTCGGCCCCCACCGCGCGTGCCAGCAGGGCGGCCGCCATGGCGTTCTCCAGGTTGTGGACGCCGGGGACGGGCACCTGCGAGCAGGCGAACAGCTCCACCGGCCCGGCGCCCGGCGCCACCTCCAGGACCCGGGCGCCGTCCAGGTAGCAACCGTCGTCGACCGGGCCGCGGCGCGAGAACAGCCGCCGCCGCGAGCCCACGCGGATGTCGCGCACCCGCGGGTCGTCGGCGTTGAGCACGGCCACGTCTCCCGGTTCCTGCCGGGCGAAAACCCCCCGCTTGGCGGCGGCATAGGCATCCATGCCGCGGTAGCGGTCGAGATGGTCGGCCGTGATGTTGAGCAGCGCCGCCGCCCGGGCGCGGAAGGTGACGACGGTCTCGAGCTGGAAGCTCGACAGCTCGACCACGAAGACGCGCCCCGCCGGCCCGGCCACACGGGCGGCGAGCGGCAGGCCGATGTTGCCGCAGACCTCGACCGGGTAGCCGCAGGCGGCGAGCAGGGCGCCGGTCAGCGCCGTGGTCGTGCTCTTGCCGTTCGAGCCGGTGATGGCCACCACCGGCCCGTCGAGGAAGGGGAAGGCCAGCTCCACCTCGCCGATCACCGGCACGCCGGCCGTGCGGGCGGCGGCGACCAGCGGCCGATCCGGCGGCACGCCGGGCGACAGCACCAGCCCGTCCACGTCTTCCGGCAATTGCGGCGGGGCGCCGCCGGTCACCAGCTCCACCTCCGGCAGGGCCGAAAGCTCCCGGCGCACCTCCGGCGACGGCTCGCCGTCGTCGATACCCAGCACCGCGACGCCGCAGTCGGCCAGCAGACGCGCCGCCGCCCGGCCCGAGGCCCCCAGGCCGTAGATCGCGGCGCGCCGCCATTCGTGTTGCGACCAGGGCGTCTTCATCGCAGCTTCAGGGTCGACAGTGAGACCAGGGCGAAGAGGATGGACAGGATCCAGAACCGCACGATGATCTTGGGCTCCGCCCAGCCGGAGAGCTCGAAGTGGTGGTGCAGGGGCGCCATGCGGAAGATGCGCTTGCCGGTGAGCTTGAAGGAGGCCACCTGCAGGATCACCGACGCCGCCTCGAGGACGAACACCCCGCCGACCAGGACGAGCAGGATCTCCTGCTTGGCCAGCGCCGCCACGATGCCGATGGCGCCGCCCAGCGACAGCGAGCCGACGTCGCCCATGAAGACCTCCGCCGGGTGGGCGTTGAACCACAGGAACCCCAGCCCCGCACCCACCAGGGCGCCGCAGAAGACGGTCACCTCGCCGACGCCGGCGACGAACGGCACCTGCAGATACGCGGCCACCACCGCGTGACCCGCGATGTAGGTGAAGACGGTGTAGGTGGCCGCGGCGATCAGAGTGGCGCCGATCGCCAGGCCGTCGAGCCCGTCGGTCAGGTTCACCGCGTTCGACGAGCCGACCAGCACCAGGGCGAGGAACGGCAGGTAAAGCCAGCTCAGGGTGAGCACCAGGCGCTTGAAGAACGGGAACGCCACCGTCGGCTCGAAGCCGTACTTCTCCGGCAGGGAGAGCAGCGCGGCGCCGGCGGCGAGGGCGACCAGGATCTGCAGCACGAGCTTGGCGCGCGCCGACAGCCCGCGGTGGTCGCGCCGCCGCACCTTGAGCGCGTCGTCCAAGCCGCCGATGACGCCGAAGGCCAGCGTCACTCCGAGCGCGACCCAGACCAGGAGATTGGAGAGGTCGGCCCACAACAGCGTCGGCACCACCAGGGCGAAGAGGATGAGGACGCCGCCCATGGTCGGCGTGCCCGCCTTCGCACGGTGGGCCTCCGGCCCCAGCTCGCGAATGCTCTGGCCGACCGAGAAGCGCCGCAGCGCGCGCACGAAGGCCGGGCCGCAGACCATGGCCAGCACCAGGGCGGTGAGCGCCGCCCCGGCGGTGCGGAAGGTGATGTAGCGGAAGACGTTGAACGCCGTCATCCGCTCCGCCAGGGGAACCAGGAGGTGGTAGAGCATCAGACACCCCCCTCCCGCCCAGGGGTCAGGGGCGAGGGGTCAGGTGTCGGAGACGCTGCGCGCCGGAGTTTCTCGACGACACGATCGAGACCGACGCCGCGGGAGCCCTTGACGAGGACCACGTCACCGGGGCGGAGCTCGGCGCGGGCCACGGCCTCGGCCGCCGCCGCGTCGGCGAACCAGCGCGCCTCGCCGCCCGCGGCCTCGACCCCCGCCGCCAGCTCGCGCGCCTCCTCGCCTACCGCGAGCACCGGCGC
>JBOGJI010000046.1:0-2991 GCA_050747865.1 Thermoanaerobaculia bacterium | reverse complement strand
AATGTAGAGCCTACAGGAGAATAGGTCAACCGGTCGACCAATCTATTCTCCAGGTTCGCGGCCGGGCCCCGCCGGTGGCATCATGATCCCTGCCGATCCGCGCTGTCCCTGGCGATGGAGCGGCGCAGCCGCTCGGCCGCCTCGTGCATGTGCGCCGACATCGCCGCCGCGGCATCCTCGGCCCGCCCGTCGCGTATCGCTTCGAAGATCGGCACATGCTCGGTGTAGGACGTCGCGGTCTCACCGGCCTCGGCGATAGCCCGGCGGATCCACACCCTCAGCAACGACCTGATGGAGTTCAGGACGTCGTACAGCACACCATTCTTGGCCGCCATCGCCACCGCCATGTGAAACGCGATATCGCCCTCGACGAACGCATCGCTATCGCTCTTGCGCATCACCGACACGGCTGCCTTCATCCGCCCCAAATCTTCATCGTCGCGGCGCTCGGCAGCCAACCTGGCAACGGTCACCTCCAGATGCTGCCGCGCGTCGACGAGGTCAAGGGTGCGCGGCTCCCCGAGCAGAAGCCCCCACTCGATCACCCGCGGCAGCAGCTCGGAATCGGGCTTGCGCAGGTAGGTCCCATCGCCCTGGCGCACCTCCACCAAACCCAGCAAGCCCAGGGACTTCAGCGCCTCACGGACCGCTGACCGGCCAACCCCCAAAGCGCTCGCCAGCGCCCGCTCCGAGGGCATCCGGGCGCCGGGGGCGACCTCACCGGAAAGAATGTAATCGATCAGCTTACGGGCGATCTCCTGCGACAGGCCCTCACGCACACTCAAGTCGATCCGCGGTACTTCGGTAGTCACATCAGCCGTCCCCTCGTGTTTGTGAGCATGCGCTGTTTCTTCCTACCCGAGGGCACCGGCGCGCATCGGCACCCCGGCGTCTCGCTCGATCACGACCGCCGGCCGGCGCTGCCCGGCACCGGGATCGGCGGGCATCACCGAGCGGCCTTGCGGACCAGCGCGCCGACGCAACGGACAAGCGTACCGTCGTCGCCGATGTTGCCGGGCACTATGACATACGGCACCCGCTTACCATCCCCGACCGCGAGTGACCACACCGAGACACCGGGTTCTAGCTGCCCGAGAACACGGCCACGAACTCCGCCCAGTCCGGCTACGGCCACGTCAGCGGAGGTGATCCCGCCTTTCACCACACAGGCGTCGATCCGGTCGCGAACAGCCGTGACGACCGCGGTCAGACCGCGCATCACGGCGGCGCCGTGCTCAAGCCCGCCGTGTTCGGCACGTCGGACACGCTCGGACGCCAGGACGGCGACGCGCGCGTCGTCAAGCCGGACAGCGAGCTGCTGAGCAACCCTGGCGACCTCCTCGCCGGCCCCCGGGCCCAGGAGACGATCGGTGCCGAGCAAGACCGGCGGACCGTAGCGGCCGGTGAGCCCCGCGACTTGGCGGCTGCTGAGCTCAGTGTGCGATCCGCACACCACGAGCAGCCGGTCACCGGGCACTGGCACCGCCGCGAGCCGCCGCGGGCGAGACCCGATGCGAAGCGCCGCGAGGGTCGCGGCGCAGCGGACCGTCACCGGCCGCCCGGCCCGCTCCGCGGCCAGCAGCCCGGCGGTAACGTGGCCCGCGTCCCCGCCCGTCTCGACGTCGGGGATCACCACCGCCCCCGCCGCCGCGGCCAGCAGCGCGCCGGCCACGGCACCCGGGCCGTCGGCCCGCAACCGTTCCAGCGGGACATGGATCACCGGCCGCGGGCCACCACGTTCGAGCACCCAATCCGCCAGCGTCTCCGACCGGTAGGCGAACACCGGGTCTTGCGCGAACTCGGTACGGGCCACCGGCACGACGCCGTGGCTGGTACGCAGGTAGTGGATGCCACCCACCGTGACGCGGCCGGCCTCGGGGAACGCCGGCACGAACAGCAGCACGCCGCCGGCTTCCTCGAAGACCGCGGACTCCTCAAAAACGTGCCCGCGCAGCGTGGAGTCGCCGCGCAGCACGTATGCGACGCGCTGCCCCTCATCGCCGGCCAGCGCGTCGACGTCGGCCCGGATCGCCCGTAGCAGAGCAACCGCCTCCGGCGCCGACATGGAACGGGTGTTGGTGACGAGGTACAACCCCGGATCGCTACCGCGCAACCAGTCCCGAAGCCCGGCTCGGTCTGGGCGCAGCAGCACGCCGACATCGGAGGACAACTGGCTGCCGGTGGGGTCGTCGTCGAGCACCAGCACGCGGCGGCCGTCAGCCCCGGCCGGCCCACGCGCCTCACAAGACCTGAAGACCTCAGCGCGCGCGTCCGCAATCACCGCCGCCACCCCCTATCGGCGTACCTTCGGCCAGAACTCGCGGAGGCCCCTCTCGAGCGTAGTCGCCGGCGGGGGCCAGGGCGAACACCATGGCGTGGGCATTCGCCGAGAAGTCGGCGTCGTATCCCGAGCCACACATGGTCACACCGGGTTGCCACACACCACGATCGGGCCACCGCCGGACGCTCCCGTCACCACGACTGCGTGTTTCGCGGAACGGACGCCGCCGGCCGGGTGCACGCCGATGGCGCGCCGCCGAACAACGAGGTCCACCGGTCCGAGGGTTATGCCCCGTCTCAACGAGCGCCTGCGCGACGGCCGTCGCGATTCCGCTTGCGGCACCCGTGACGGCCCCGGCCGTGCACACGAGCCTCACCCCGTCCCGCCGTCCGCCGCCTGCTCCGCCCGCGTGAGCTGATACGACGGATACGGGTCGGTCTCGGTCAGCTCAACGATCGCACCGATCAGCCGCCCGCGCAGGAAGCACGCGCGCCTGTCACGACCACCGCGGAAGACGTCCGCGTCCTGCTCGCCCCGCATCGCCTCGGTGAAGGCCACGAGGTCGTCGACGGCAAAGCAGATGTGGTGCAGACCTTCGCCGCGCTCGTCCATCCATTGGCGGACCGGGCCCGCACCGATCGGCTGCACCAGCTGTATCGAGGTCATCCCGAGCGGGCTGCCGAGCCCGCTCGGGAGCAGGTAGACGAGCC
>JBOGJI010000045.1:0-1566 GCA_050747865.1 Thermoanaerobaculia bacterium | reverse complement strand
CAGGCATAGCTGGGGCTATGTCGAGGAAGCGCAACGCCGCCAGCGGCGAAGAGGGCCGCGCAGATGGTGAAGCCATGTTGGAGACACAACACTAGGATGGCCCGGCAGCGGATGGGATGTCGTAACTCATATTCTGAGATCGGTCGGACTGGCGCCCACGCCCCACCGGGTGTAAAGTGCCCCGACCCTTGGCCAATCACACGGCAGTCGAAAACGAGGAGAGGACGCCATGAGTGAGCCCGCGAGCCCCGGATCCACGACTCCGACTCCACCGTCTTCGGGGGGCGACAGCAGCCGCACCCTGATGCTGGTGCTCTCGTACCTGGGCATCCTGGCCCTGTTCCCGCTGCTCATGGAGAAGGACGATCAGGAGGTCCAGTGGCACGCCAAGCACGGGCTGCTGCTCTTCGGCGCCTGGATCGCCCTGTGGATCGTCTTCTCGATCCTGGGCCAGGTCCCCGTTCTCGGCTGCCTCGTCCTGGTCGGGGCGCCGCTGGCCGGCCTCGCCTACCTCGTCGTGATCATCCTCGGCATCGTCAAGGCGACGAAGGGCGAGCGGTTCCGCATTCCATGGCTGTCCGACTTCGCCGACAAGTGGCAATAGAACGACCGAGACGCGCGCCGACCGCCTGACCTAGACAGGGAGGAGACGACATGGAACCGATGGGTCCTGAAACCCCCACTCCGCCTGCGGCGCCCCCACCCCCGACCGGAGGCGGCAGCGGCAAGGCCGTGACCACCCTGGTTCTGGGAATTCTCAGCATCGTCTGCTGCGGGCTGCTGGGCCCGGTGGCCTGGGTGATGGGCAACGGCGAGCTCAAGGCCATCGCGGCGGGGACCTCACCGAGCTCCAACGAGACCATGGCGAAGATCGGCAAGATCCTCGGCATCATCGGCACGGTGTTGCTGGTGCTGTCGTTGGTGTGGGTCTTCTTCGCCGGCGGCATGGCCGTTCTGCAAGGCGTGATGGGGAACTGATCCGCCGGCCAGCGCGTCTGTGGGCCGCCTGGGGTGCGATCGGCGTGGTCGCCCTCCTGGGCGGCTTCATCTTGCAGCATTGGACGCCTTCGGGAAGAGCGGAGAGCACGGTCTGTCTGTTCCGCCGGGCCCTCGGCCTGCCCTGTCCCGGCTGCGGCATGACGCGCGCCTTCGCCGCCCTGGCGAGAGGCGACTGGCGGGAGGCCTGGCAGCTCCATCCCTTCGCCTACCTGATCGCCGTGGAGCTCGTCGTCCTGTGGCTCGCGGCCGGTTGGTCGATCTTGCGGCGGGGAGCGCTGCCGTGGCAAAACGCGCGCGCCGCGACGGTCTCCCGTCTCACCCCCTTCGTCCTGCTGCAGGTCGCCGCCTACCTGGCCTTCTGGACGGGTCGCGTAGCCACCGGCACCTTGCCCTGGTGAACGGAGCGCGGGGACGTAGCGCCGCCGCGTGTACACTCATCGCATGGTGCGTCGTGACGCAGACGGTGATCCTGTTTTGTGGGTGTCGTCTGCTGGCTGCGCGTCTCCAGCGGGTGGGAGTCCCGTCTCGGTAAGCGCCGGTGCGCCGAGTAGCAGGCCCCAGACGAGC
>JBOGJI010000044.1:0-8557 GCA_050747865.1 Thermoanaerobaculia bacterium | reverse complement strand
CTCCTCGACGATGGCACCGCATCGCCTGCGTCGCGGCTCCTTCCAGCAGGCCCCACGGCGCTCGCAACGCGACCCATGGGAGATTCATTCACAGGCTCTTACTCGCCATAACAGCCGCAGCGACTCTCGGCTGCGTGGGCCCGCCACGACCGGGCCCAGACGCCGTGGCCCTCATCAACGCCGAGGAGGTGCCTTGGTCCGCGTTCGAGACCTACCTGGAGGAGGCGGGCGGCCAGATGGCCCTGGCCCTCTCCGGCGAGGCCTCCAGCCGCCTCCTGGACCAGTTCCTGGACGAAGAGCTCCTGCACCGCGAGGCCGTAGCGCGGGGCCTCGTCACCCCCGAAGCCTCCCGCCGCACCTCGGCCGCCGCCTTGGTCGAAGCCACGATCGACCGCCAGCCGCCGCCGGAGCCCGAGCTGCGGCGCTGGTACCGGGAGCACCGCAGAGACTTCGAGCGGCCCTCGCGAGTCCGCCTGCGCCAGATCCTCACCGACCGCCAAGACGCCGCCGCCCGCGCCCAGGAAGAGCTCGCCGCCGGCGCCGACTTCCCGGCCGTGGCGAAGCGCTGGTCCATCGACCCCAGCCGCGACCGCGGCGGCGACCAGTCCCTCCTGGCCCTGCGCGACCTGCCCGCCAGCCTGGCCCGCGCCGTCGAGGACCTCGAGCCCGGTGATATCAGCCCCATCGTCGAGACCGAATACGGCTTCCACATCTTCCAGATCCTCGAGCGCCGGCCCGCCGGCCTGCTCCCCTACCGCCAGGCGCGAGCCGACATCGAGGACCGGCTGCTGCTTGGACGCCGCCGCGAGGCGCTCGCCCGCCTGGTCGCCGAGGCCCGCGCCCGATACAATGTGCGGGTCGCCGGCCGTAACCTGCCGTTCTCCTATACCGGCGACTACCCTGAGAGCCAGTGACTGCGCCGCCGGGTCCCGGGCTCCCCGAGGAGTGACGATGAAGCGATACCTCCTGTGGTCCCTCCTGGCCGCGTTGGCCCTGCCGGCCGCCGCGCGCGCCGCCGTGGTCAACCGCATCGTGCTGCGGGTCAACGATCAGATCGCCACCCTGGCGGACTACCGGGAGCGCAAACAGGAGCGCACGCGCATGCTCCAGGCCGCCGACCTCGAATCGGCGCAGCGCAAGCAGCTCATGTTGACCGTGGGTCGGGCCACCATGCGCACCATCCTCGACGAGCTGCTGCTGCTCTCCCGGGCCGAGCAGCTGGGCGTGCAGGTCTCCGAGGCCGATGTCGACCAGGCGGTGACGCGCTCGCGGGAGCAGGCGGGCATCGAGAGCGACGAGGACTTCCAGCAGGCGCTGGCCCAGTCCGGGCTGATGCTCCCGGCGTATCGCGAGCAGTTGCGGCGCAACCTCTTGATGGATCAGGTCATCGGCCGCGAGGTGCGGGCGCGCATCGAGCTGGACGAGCAGACCCTGCGCCGCCACTACCGCCAGCACGGCGACGAGTTCCACGAGCCCGAGCGCCTGCGCCTCGAGGAGGTCGTGCTCCTCGAAACGAGCGGCCGGCCGGACGAGGAGCTGCGGCGGATCGCGCGCCAGATCGCGGCGGAAGTCGTCGGCGGGCGCAGCTTCAACGACGCCGTGACGCCGTTCAGCCGCGACGGCGTCGCCACCGCCGTCATCGACCTGGGCTGGATCGAGCGTCGCGATCTGGACCCGGCGCTCGCCGACGCCGCCTGGGAGCTGGCTCCCGGCGAGGTCAGCGCCCCGGTGCCGGGCCGCGGCGGCCAACACGTGATGCGCCTGGTCGAGCGCCGCGAAGCGCGCCAGGTGCCGTTCGAGGAGGTCCGCGAGGAGGTCCGCCGGCGCGTCGGCGCCGAGCGCTTCCAGAAAGACCTCGAGACCTACCTCGAGGACCTGTCCGCCAAGGCCTACGTGGTCGCCGAGGTGCCCCCGGACGCCCGCGGCTTCCGCGATTTCGGCGAGGAGTCCGCCGAGCAGCTCACCGAGACCGTCGCCGGCACCGCCGGGGAAGCGGCCGAGACCGAGACGGAAACCGAGACCGAAGCCACACCCGAGCCACCGTCCCCGGCCGAGCCCCAGCCCCAGCCGCAGACCCCTTCCGAAGCCCCTCCCGCCACCCCTGAGCCCTGATCCTGCTTGCCGAAAAGCCGGCGGGGGAGGGATTTTGCAGCGTGTGGACCAAAGTGGACATAAGTGGAATCCGGTGCTACACTGCCGGCACACCTTGGCAGCGAGGTGGAGGGCGACATGTTTCGTGGCAGCGCTCCGGCAAAGATCGATGACAAGGGACGACTCAAGATCCCGACGGAGTTCCGCCGCACTCTCGACGAGCGCTACGGCCCCGAGCTGTTCCTGACCTCCATCGTCGGCGACTCCACCCTGGTCTATCCCCTGCGGGTCTGGGAGGAGGTCGAGGAGAAGCTGGCCGGCCTGCCGTCGACCGACCGGGCCAAGCGCAAGTTCCTGGAGCGGGTCAGCTACTACGGCCAGGTGGCCCGCCTGGACGCCCAGGGCCGGGTGGTCATCCCGCCGATCCTGCGCGACAGCGCCCAGATGAACGGCGAGGTGGTGGTGTCCGCCCGCCTCGACCACCTGGAGGTGTGGAACCACCAGCGCCTGCAGGCGCGCTTCACCGAGCACCCGTTCACCGACGACGACTTCGAACGGCTGGCGGAGGCGGACATCTGATGCGGGGGCAGGGAGGCGAAGTGCCTTGGACATCGAACACGTCCCCGTCCTGCTCGCCGAGACGTTGCAGTTCCTGGAGCCGCAGCGAGGGGGGCTGTTTGTCGACTGCACCATCGGTCTCGGCGGGCACGCGCAGGCTCTGCTCGAGGCCTCACCCGCGGCCCGCGTGCTGGGCATCGATCGCGACGAGCAGGCCCTGGCGCGGGCGCGCCGGCGCCTCGCGCCCTTCGCGGATCGCGTGCGCCTGGTGCGCGGGGACTTCGGCCGGCTCGCCGAGCTGGCCGCCGAGGCGGGGGCGGATCGGGTCGCCGGCGTCATCGCCGACCTGGGCGTCTCCTCGCTGCAGCTCGACACGCCGGAGCGCGGCTTCAGCTTCCGCTTCGAGGCGCCCCTGGACATGCGGATGGGAGGTGATGGGATGACGGCCAGAGAGGTGCTGGAGGCGTACTCCGAGGACGAGCTGGCCCGCGTGTTCCGCCGCTACGGCGAGGAGCGCGACGCCCGCCGCATCGCCCGCGCCGTGGTCGAGCGCCGCCGCCAGGCGCCGCTCGCCTCCACTGCGGAGCTCAGGGAGCTCATCCACCGGGTCAAGGGGAGCCGCCGACGGGAGGGGCGGGTCGATCCGGCGACGCGCGTCTTCCAGGCGCTGCGCATCGAGGTCAACCGGGAGCTGGCGGAGCTCGACGCGCTTGTCGACCAGGCGGTCGAGCTGCTCGCGCCGGGCGGCCGTCTGGTGGTGCTCTCCTACCACAGCCTGGAGGATCGCCTGGTCAAGAACCGGCTCAAGGACCTGGCGCGGGGCGAGATCGACCCGGTCACCGGCCGGCCGCGGGAGGAGACCCGGCTCATCGAGGTGTTGACCCGGCGGCCGGTGCGCCCGCGTCCCGAGGAGACCCAGGCCAACCCGCGCGCCCGTTCGGCGCGCCTGCGCGCGGCGAGGAGGATCTGACATGCAACGCACCTACGCGGTCCATCGCCCCGTCGTCAACGACTACCTGGTGCGCGACCGCGACCGGCGGCGCATGCGCGAGCTGCTGCAGGTGGTGGCGATCGCGCTGCCGGTGCTCGTCGTCCTGCTGGTCTCGGTGGGGCTGCACAGCGAGGTCCTGGCCACCGGCTACCGGACGCATTCCCTGGAGCGCGAGCTCGAGGCCCTGAGCCAGCTCGAGCGGCGCCTGGAGCTCGAGGCGGCATACCTGGCGAGCCCGCAGCGCGTCGAGCGGCTGGCCGCGGAGCGGCTCGGGCTGTCGATCCCCAGCGCCGAGCAGATCGTCTTCGTGGAGGAGCTGCAGGTCGAGGAGCTCGAATGAGAGGACGCCTGGGGCTGCTCCTCGCCGCCGTCGCGCTCTGGCTGGGAGTGATCGTCCTGCGGCTCGTCGACCTGCAGCTCTTCGGTCACCGGGAGTACCTCGAGCGGGCGCAGCGCCAGCAGCAGCGGGTGGTCGAGCTGGACCCGCCGCGCGGCACCATCTACGACGCCCGCGGGCAGAAGCTCGCCGTCTCGGTGCAGGTGCGCTCGGCCTACGCCGTGCCCGGCCAGATCGCGGACGTGGACGCGACGGCGGCGGCGCTGGCGCGGGTGCTGGGAGAGGACGCGGAGGCCTTCGCCGGGTCCTTGCGGCGCAATCGTGAGTTCGTGTGGATCGCCCGCAAGCTGGACGACCCGCAGGCCGAGGAGATCCGCGCCCTGGACCTCCCCGGCATCGATTTCCTGGAGGAGGCCAAGCGCTACTACCCGAACCGGGAGCTGGCCGCCGCCGTCCTCGGCTACGTGGGCACCGACAACATCGGGCTGGGCGGCGTCGAGGCGGTCTACGACGCGGCCGTCGCCGGCACCCCGGGCAAGCAGACGGTGCTGCGCGACGCCCGCCGCGGCACCGCGGTGGCGCCCTTCCTGCAGCGCCAGGCGCCGCAGGCGGGCGCCGATCTCCACCTGACCCTGGACGCCACCCTGCAACACGTGGCGGAGCGCGAGCTCACCGCGGCGATCGAGCGCCACCGGGCGCGCGGCGGCACCATCGTGGTGCTCGACCCGGAGAGCGGAGCGGTGCTGGCCATGGCCAGCCTGCCGGGCTTCGACCCCAACCACTTCACCGACTACCCGCGCGAGCGCTGGCGCAACGCGGCGATCATGGACGCCTACGAGCCGGGCTCGACCTTCAAGGTGGTGCCGGTCGCCGCCGGTCTCGAGCACCGCCTGATCGATCCCATGGACACTTTCGACTGCGAGATGGGGGGCTATTCGGTCCAGGGCATTCGCATGCGCGACCATAAGCCCTTCGGCGTGTTGACCGTGCGCGAGATCCTGCAGAAGTCGAGCAACGTGGGGGCGATGAAGATCGGGCTGCTCGACGGCGCCGAGCGCTTCTTCCCCCAGATCGAGGCGTTCGGATTCGGGCGCCCGACCGGGATCGATCTGCCCGGCGAGAGCCCCGGGCTGCTGATGCCGCTCGCCTCCTGGCGGCCGCTGACCACCGCCAACGTGGCGTTCGGCCAGGGCATCTCGGTGACGCCGTTGCAGCTCGCCGCGGCCTTCGGCGCCATCGCCAACGGCGGCAGGGTGCTGCGGCCCTACGTGGTGGAGGCGATCGGGCATCCGGGACAGTTGCGGCGGCGCCAGGGCCCCGTCGAGCGGGGACGCGCGATCTCGCCGGCGACGCAGCTATCGCTGGAGCGGATGCTCGAATCGGTGGTGGCCGAGGGCACGGGCAAGGCGGCGGCGATCCCCGGCCGTCAGGTGGCGGGCAAGACCGGCACGGCGCAGAAGGCGCTGCCCGGCCGCGGATACACCTCGGGGTATTACGTCGCCAGCTTCGCCGGCTTCGCTCCCGCCCGCGACCCGCGGGTGGTAGCGGTGGTGACCGTCGACGAGCCGCGAGCCCTGGGCTACCACGGCGGTCAGGTGGCGGCGCCGATCTTCGCCGCCGTGGTGGGGGAGGCGCTGCGGCTGCTCGGCGTGCCTCCGACGCACCACGCGGACGAGGAGCAGGACGACCCGCCGCGCAAGGAGACCTTCGAAGAGCCGGAGCCGCCGGACCTCGGGCCCGGATGGAACCGCTTGGCGCCGCCGCAGATCGCGCTCAAGCAGCAGGTCGAAGGCGGCGTGCCCGACTTCGGCGGCCTCACCGCCCGCGAGGCCCTGGTGCGGGCGGCGGCGATGGGGGTCGAAGTGCGTCTACTGGGAGACGGGGGTTTCGTGGCCCGCCAGCAGCCGGAGCCCGCGAGTCCCCTGCCGCAAACGGAGGAGCCCGTGCGGCTGTGGTTGGTGCCCGAGCCGCGCGCGACGGGATGAGGTTGGGCGACGTGCTGCAAGGACTGGATCTCGAGGTCCCGGAGACGGCTCGCGCGCTCGAGCTCGCGGGCGTCACCCACGACTCGCGCCGGGTGCGGCCGGGGGACCTCTTCGTCGCCATGGTCGGCGCCCACGCCGACGGGCGCCGCTACGCCGCGCAAGCCGTCGAGCGGGGCGCGGCGGCGGTGATGGGGGAGGGCCCGGCGCCTCACGACCTGGCCGTGCCCTGGCTCGAGGCCGCGGCCCCGCGGCCGCTGCTGGGCGAGATCGCGGCGCGTGTCCATGGGCATCCGGACGCCCGCCTGCTGATGGCCGGCGTCACCGGAACCAACGGCAAGTCGACCGTGGTGGCGCTGCTGGCCTCGATCCTGGAGGCGGCGGGAAGTCCCTGCGGCCGGCTGGGGACCCTCGGCTACCGCTTCCGCGACCTGGAGATCCCTGGCGAGCACACGACCCCCGAGGCGCCTGATCTCTTCGCCGCCCTGGCCGCGTTCGCCGACGCTGGCGCGCGCGCCGCGGCCCTCGAGGTCTCCTCCCACGCCCTGGAGCTCGCGCGGGTCACGGCGGCGCGCTTCGACCTCGCGGTCTTCACCAACCTGACGCGCGACCATCTCGACTTCCACCACGACGTCGAGAGCTACTTCGTGGCCAAGCGGCGCCTGTTCGATCTGCTGAAGGAGGGCGGCCGGTCGGTCGTGCACGTGGCCGACCCCTGGGGCGAGCGGCTGGCGGCGGAGCTGCCGAACGTCCTCACCTGCGGCCCGGAAGCTTCTGTCTCGGTGGCGCGGGCGGAGCTGGGCATCGAGGGGACCCGCGGCCAGCTTGCGACGCCGCGCGGCCGGCTGGCCTTCCGCGCCCGGCTCCTGGGGCGGTACAACCTCGACAACATCCTCTGCGCCGCCGCCGCCGGCGAGGCCCTGGGGCTGCCGCAGGAGGCGATCGCCGCGGGGATCGCCTCCTGCGCGCCGCTGCCCGGGCGACTGGAGCCAGTGACGGCCGGCCAGGCCTTTCCCGTCCTCATCGACTACGCCCACACCGAGGCCGCGCTCGAGGCGGCGCTGACCTCGGTGCGCGAGCTGGCTCCGGATCGGCGCGTGATCGTCGTCTTCGGCTGCGGCGGCGACCGCGACGCCGGCAAGCGACAGCCCATGGGCCGTATCGCCGGCGAGCTGGCCGTGCTGCCCATCGTCACCTCGGACAACCCGCGCAGCGAAGACCCCCTGCGCATCATCGCCGACGTCGAGGCGGGGCTACAGGCCTCGGGCAACCAGGGCTATCGCGTGGTGCCCGATCGCCGCGAGGCGATCCGCCGCGCCATCGCGGTGGCGGACGAGACCAGCGTCGTGCTGATCGCCGGCAAGGGGCACGAGACGTATCAGATCGTGGGCGCGGAGCGGCTGCCGTTCTCCGATCGGCAGGAGGCCCTGGCGGCCCTGGGGGAGCGCCGTGGTTGAGCGCAGCCTCGATTTCGCCGCCCGGGCGATGGCGGGAAGCCTGGAGGGGGCGCCGCCGGAGGCGATCTGGTCGGGCGCGGTGCTCGACTCCCGCCAGGTGCGCGGCAGCGAGCTCTTCTTCGCCCTGGCCGGGGAGCGCACGGACGGGCATCGCTTCGTCGCCGCGGCGCTCGCCGCCGGCGCCGCCGCCGCAGTGGTACGCGGCGGCCACACGGAATCGCAGGAGGGCGCCGTGATCCGCGTGGACGAGCCGTTCGCGGCGCTGCACGACCTGACGCGAGCTGTCCGCGCCCAGGTCCCCCGGCGGCTGGTGGCCGTGACCGGCTCGACGGGGAAGACGACCACCAAGGAGCTGCTCGCCGCCATGCTTGGCCGCCGCTTCCGCGTGGCGCGCAATCCCGGCAACCTCAACAATCTCTACGGATTCCCCATCGCCCTGCTCGGCATCCCCGACGACACGGAATGTTTGGTGGCGGAGATGGGCATGTCAAAGCCCGGCGAGCTGGCCTCCTTGAGCCGGCTCGGGGCGCCGGACGTCGCCATCCTGCTCAACGTGCGCCCGGTCCACCTCGAGTTCTTCGACAGCCTGGCGGCGATCGCCGAGGCCAAGGCGGAGATCCTGGAGGGCCTGGCTCCGGAGGGCTTCGTCGTCGGCAACCGCGACGACGCAGAGATCCGGCGGGTGCTCGAGGCGTCGCGCGCCCGGGTCGTCTGGTTCGGCCGCTCGGGCGAGGCCGCGGTACGGGCCGATGACGTCGGGCCTTTGGGTGATGGGCGGCCGGGCTCCCGCTTCACCCTGGTGACGCCCGCCGGCCGCATCGCCGTCGAGCTGCCCCTGCACGGCAGCTTCCACGTCGACAACTGCCTGGCGGCGGCCGCCTGCGCGAGCGAGCTGGGGGTGCCGCTCGCCGACATCGCCGCGGCCGCCGCGGGCATCACGCCGGCGCCGATGCGCGGCGAGGTGACGCGGCTGCGCTCGGGCGCGACCCTGATCGACGACTCGTACAACTCCAACCCCGAGGCCCTGGTCCTCGCCCTGGAGAGCGCCGCCTCCCTGCCCGGCGAGCGCCGCTGGGCGGTGCTCGGCGACATGTTGGAGCTGGGGCCGCGCTCCCCCGAGTTCCACCGCGAGGCGGGGGAG
>JBOGJI010000043.1:0-9712 GCA_050747865.1 Thermoanaerobaculia bacterium | reverse complement strand
CTGAGAGCCTGTGAAGAAATCGTCCAGCGCCCTCTTTCCCGTGAGAGCTGAGCCATGAGAGGCTTGGTTCATGACCGAGACGTTGTTTCCGATCGCCGAAACGGTGGTGCCAGGCGGGAAGGTTCCGGAGGTATCTGGGGCTGCGCGTCTGGTGGTTCCGAACCGGCGCCAAGTGGAGCTGCGGGCGGTGGACCTGGAGGGTCTACTGTCGATGGATCACCCGGCACGAGCGGTGTGGGAGTTCGTGGAGTCGCTGGATCTGAGCCCGCTGTATGCGCAGGTGCAGGCGGTGGAGGGTCGCGCCGGTCGTCCTGCGACGGATCCGCGGATCTATCTGGCGCTGTGGCTGTACGCGACGGTGGAGGGGGTGGGCAGTGCACGGGCGATCGAGCGTTTGACCGAGGCGCACGACGCATACCGTTGGATCTGCGGTGGGGTATCCGTCAATCACCACTCACTGTCGGACTTTCGGGTGCAGCAGGTGGAGTTTCTCGATCAGGTGCTCACGCGCAGCGTGGCGACGCTGATGGCCGCCGGGTTGGTGAGTCTTGTACGTGTATCGCAGGACGGGATGCGGGTGCGGGCATCTGCCGGTGCGGCCTCGTTCCGGCGCAAGCCGAGGCTACAGCGGTGCCTGAAGGAGGCGAAGCAGCAGGTGGCGCGGTTGCGTCGGGAGCTGGACGAGGATCCAACGGCGACGTCCCGGCGCCAGCGGGCGGCGCGCCAGCGGGCGGCCGAGGATCGGCATCGCCGGGTGGCTCAGGCTTTGGAGCAGATGGCGGAGGTGGAGGCGAAGAAGAAAGCGCCTGGCGAACGGGAGAAGGCTCGGGTGTCGACGAGCGACCCGCAGGCGCGGGTGATGAAGATGGCGGACGGGGGGTTCCGCCCGGCCTACAACGTCCAGTTTGCCGTGGACACCGAGAGCCAGATCGTAGTGGGCGTCGATGTGAGCAACCAGGGCAGCGATCGCGGCCAGCTGGTGCCGATGCTGGAGCAGTTGGAAACCCGCTACGGCAGACGGCCTGTGCAAGGTCTGGTGGACGGTGGCTTTGCCGCCTTGGACGAGATCGAGAAGGCGACGAGCGGTGGGACCGAGGTCTATGCACCGGTGGCCAAGCCGAAAGATCCGAGCCGCGACCCCTACACGCCGCTGCCGACGGACACACCAGCGGTCTCCGAGTGGCGCCAGCGCATGGGGACCGCCGAAGCCAAGGAGATCTACAAGCTACGAGCGGCCACGGCCGAGTGCGTCAACGCGATCTCGCGCAACCGAGGCTTCCAGCAGTTTCGGGTGCGCGGGAAGCCGCAGACCCGGGCGGTGGCTCTGTGGTTTGCCATCGCCCACAACATGATGCGCAGCCTCGCGCTGCGGGAAGTGGTGTCGCCGGTGCCAACCTGAGGGAACCCAACAGGCACCGCCTGCGCCTGAACGTGCCCGACCGGCTCAGGCTCCTTGCCACCGATACCCGATCCGCAACCCGGCTCCCGTTCGAGCTGTTGAATCTTCAGTCCGCAGCGTGGGCCTCCATGCCCCGACACGTACAACCGATCGCCCTCGCTCCCCATGGGCGATTCATTCACAGGCTCTGAGCTGAGAGCCCGTGACCCTGGGGGCCGGCGCGCCGCTTCTGTCGCGCCACGTCGAGCTCGAGCTCGTGGAGCTGGCCGTGAACGGCGAGTTCACCTGCGCCCGGTACTCAGTCGTGAGCCCTGCCGCCGTAGCACGGCCTCGATCTCCGCGGCGACGAGGTCGTGTCCCTTCGCGCTCCAATGGGTGTCGGTGCGGGCGTAGACCATGGCTCCCCGGCGCGCGGCGCGCTCGAAGGGAGCCGTCAGGTCCAGGCACGGGGCCCGCGCCGACGCGCAGAAGGCGCGGAACAGCTCCGGGAGCTCGGTCCACACGCGCCACGACCGGATCGGGCTGTCCGGCGGCACTTCAATCACGTGTCGGTACACCCGGTACTTGATGGGTATGTAGACGAACACGAGGTCCATGCCGCGGGTCGCGGCGAACGCCAGCCCCTCATCGAAGGCGGCCTTCGTCGTCGCCCACCGCGCCGCCTCGAACTCCGTCCACGGGACGGCAGCGTAGTCGGCGAAGTAGATCCGGGCCGCGGCGCCGGATCTCCCAGGCAGCAGCGCCCAGTAGGGCGCGCGGTTGGGAATCAACGGATGGCTCCAGCGGCGGAGCCGGCGCAGGGCGTTGAGGGCTAAGGACCGCTCCTTCCAGCCGTGGGCGGTGGCGAGGCCCTCGGGATGGGGAACGGTCTCCGGCGGACTCGGAGGGTCGGCCAGCCGGGAGTTCTCGAAAGTCTGGTCGTCATAGAGGTCGTTGCCCTCGAAGAAGAACCAGACTACGGTCCTCGGCCGCCGGGCCAGGGCATCGCTCTCGAGCACCCGCAGCTCCTGCAGCGTCCCATAGCCGGCCACCCCCAAGTTGGCGACGGAGCGGCCGAGTCGGGCGGCGAGGCGGGTGGCGACGGTCTGCTCGTCGGAGACGTACCAGCCCTCGACGTAGGAGTCCCCGAGGAGCACGATCTCGGCGTGCTCCATCTCCTCGGCGTTGCGATAGCCCCAGCGGTCGTAGGTGAAGGTGATGCGCTCCGTGGCCGCCGGCGGGAGGCCGGAGCCCTGCTCGACGTCGCTGAGCGGCCGCGTCGTCCAGGTGAGGCCGGGGATCCTGCGGAAGCTCAGCTCCGCGTCGTGGACATAGGCGGTTCCGTAGTCGGCGGCCTCTCCGTTGAGGCGTCGGAAGACGACGGTCCAATGCACCCATCCGAGGCCCGCCGGGATCTCGAGGATCAGCAGGACCAGGACCACGGTGAAGGTGATGACGAGGCCGCGGACGAGCATGGTGCGAGGCGTGCGGCTCACCAAGATCAGCGACGCCCAGAGGCCCACGTAGGTCAGCGGGAGAGCCAGAGCGAACAGCCGATTCGTCAGCTCGGTCGATCCGGGGACGATCTCGCGGGCCATGAGACCGAGGATGGTCAATGCGGCGAGAACCACCACAGCCGCGGAGATCGCCCACCGGGCACGCCGCCGGGGCCGGCTCATGGCGCCGGCCGGCGCGCAGCTCCGGAAGCCCTGGGGGACGCCGGCCGGTGTCCCTTCGACTCCGCGGCGACGATGCGGAAGGCGTCCCGGAACGAGGATGTCGTGGTCGAGCCGACGAACTCGGCGGCAAGCTCGCGCTCGGAGAGCGCGACGCGCAGGAACCCGTTCCGCGGCTCGGCGTTCGCGCCCATCCACCGCGCCATGTAGCCGGCCTCGGGGTCGTCGGGGTTGACCTCGTAGAGGTCGGCGCCGGCCGTGCCCACGGTGACGAACACCGCTCCGGCGCCCTGCGCGTAGTGCCCGTCTTCGCCGTCGTCGGTGACGCACCGGCGGGAGTAGGCGTCGACCGCGACTTGACGGCAGCCAGGGCTCGTCGCCAGCTGGTGGCTGCGCTGATAGACGTGATCGTGAGCGTGCAGGACGAGGTCGACCTTCAGCTCGACCAGCAGGCTGAAAAGATCCTGATAGACGTTGCAGTAGTTGACGCCGACGCTGAGGCAGTTCTTGTGCATGCCGACGATGACCCAGGGGAGACCGGAGTCGCGAGCGCCGGCAACGGCCGCGGCCAGCCAGCGATAGTTGCGATTGCCGTCGCCGTAGTAGTAGTGCCGATCGTCGACGGTCAGGTCGGGCGAGATCAGGATGAAGCGCGCCAGGCCGGCGTAGTCCCAGAAGTACTCGGTCGGATACCGACCCCCGACGCCGACCGGACCGGGAAGGCAGCGGGCGAAGTTCATGATGTGGCCGTCCTCACCGTAGTCGTCCTCATGGTTGCCGGTGACGATGTAGAAGGGCGCTTCCCCGACGTGGGACCGGACGAGGCCGCACCAGACCGGCTCCGACCCGGGGCCGCCGTAGCTCAGGTCGCCGAGCGCGAGGTGGAGGTCGGCGCCTGTGCGCCCCATCAGCCGCAGCGTGGCTCTCGCCTCTTCGCCCAGACCGAAGTCGCCCGCCGCGGTGAAGACCAGCTTGCGGCCCTTGCCCTCGCCGCCATCGGATGCTCTGTCGACGCGCGCGTTGCAGCCGACGTGGGCGAGGAAGACGAGCAGCGACAGCAGGAAGGCGCGCGCCGTCGCGGAGGGACCGCCGCGGATCTGGTCCGGCTCACCATTCGCGGCTGTCCTCCGTGTCATGGCCGTCCACGACACTCTAGCTCCCCGGAAGCGATGAAGCGATGCCGACGAACGATCTCGGCGGCCGCGGCGCGCCGCGGCGGGGTCAGCCGAGCTGAGGGGCGACGCCGGCTACGAAATCGACCATCGGCTCGATCAGGAGGCCGGTGAGCCGTCGCGCCGCGGCCACCGCCGGTTCCGCCACCTTGCCGATCACGGACACGGTGCGCGTTCGGTGGGCAGGCACGCCGAACCGCTCGTCCTGCTCGTGGCGCAGCCGGTCGACCAGGCGGCCCTCCGGCACCTCGACGTCGTCGTAGGTGAGGACCGTGTCCTTCTCGATGCGCCGTTTCAGCACGCAGCCCTCGGCGACGCCGATGGGAAGCAGGTGCTCGTCCGCCGTGATCGCCGCCGTCTCGGCGAGTCCGTACATGGTATAGCCGCCCAGCGCGTCCAGCGTCTCCCCCGCTTCGAGATCCCGCTTCGCCGTCGCCACCACCTCGACCTGCGGACCGGCGAGGGGCGTCATCACGGCGTCGCCCAGCAGCACCGCCCGGCCGACCGAAGAAGGCACTTCGAAGTGGCACAGATGGTAGGGGATGTTGAAGCTATAGAGCGGCCCCTCGCCCAGCTTGTAGAGGTTCAGATAGTGCTGCTGCTTGGGATCGTCGTGGGCGCCGAGGACGAAGACCCCCGGGCTCGGCCGGGCGCCGACCACGTAGTCGACGATGCCGCCGAGCTCGCGCAGTTCGTCGACGTCGTAGGCCGCGGTCAGCTCGTCGACGTGGCCGCCGTGATCGGCGCCGAGCATGCCCCGCCGCGCCACCGTCATGCCGGTGGCGTTGGCGACGATCGCCTGCTCGAAGGAGATCTTGGTGCCGTCGGCGAAGCTCGTCACCATGTAGACGTTTTGCCCCCATCTCTCGGCGAAGCCCTGCTGCGTCGTCGGGTTGCGGTAGGGGTCGTGGAGACCCTTGACGTTGCCGCAGACCAGCGGCTCGACGCCGATGCCGCGCACGAAGCGGTAGAGGTTCATCTGCACGCCCGGCTGATCCCCCTCGGAAGCGGTCAGCACGACGCCGGCGCGATCGGCGTAGTGCTTGAGGATCGGCCCCACGGTGCCGTCGATCTCGGCGTTCATCAGCACGACGTGTTTGCCGTGGTCGATGGCCGAGAGGATCCAGGTGGCGGCGAAGTCGATGGTGCCGGTCACCTCGACGACGGCGTCCACCCCTTCGGAGGTGGTGACCAGAGACGGGTCGTCGGTGACGGCGGGCACCCCGCGCTCGATCGCGGAGCGGACCTCCTGCGGTGAGCTCGCGTTCACCACCTCGCTGATTCCGGCCGTCTCGAACGCCCGTCGCGCCCTCTCCGGGTCGCGGTTGAAGACGACCGCCATCTCCATCCCAGTGGCCGAGTTGACGACCTGGTTGACGATCCCCTGCCCCATGAATCCGCAGCCGAGCATGCCTACCCGCACCGGCCGGCCTTCGGCGGCGCGCTGCTCGAGCAGACGATCGACGATGATCATGCGCAGCTCTCCTGCCGCTCCGCCCACAGAGGCCACGCGGCGTCTTTGTCCGAGATCACCTCCACCTCGATCGGCCATTCGACGCCAAACGCGGCATCGTCGTAACGCAGGCCGGCCTCGCTGCCCGGCGAGTAGGGCTCGGTCACCATGTAGTGGACCTCCGCATCGTCGGTCAGCGTCAGGTACCCGTGCGCGAACATCTCGGGGACGTAGAGCGCCCGGCGGTTGTCGGCTGAGAGCTCGACGCCGAAGGAGCGCCCGAAGGTGGCCGACTCCGGGCGCAGGTCGATGATCGCGTCCCAGATCGCCCCGCGGGTGCAGCGGACCAGCTTGCCCTCGGCCGCCGGCGGGAGCTGATAATGCATGCCGCGCAACGTTCCGCGGCGATGGTTGGTCGAAACGTTGCACTGCGCGACCGTCGGGTCGAGGCCCCTCTGCCGCAGCTCGTTGACGCAAAAGGCGCGGGCGAAGAAGCCGCGCGCGTCGACGATGGGCTCCAGCTCGATCAGATAGGCCCCTTCCAGGCCGGTCTCCACAAATTTCACATATCCCTCCCTTTTTGGCGGCTGCCGCCGATGCCCATGATGAGGGCTCGGTTCGAGCGCGAAGTTTACCCGCAATCTCGGGACCGCCCAACGCATCGCCGCCGGCCGGTCAGCGGCTCTCGCCGGCTCCGGCGTCCGTGTCTGCTTGCCCTACTTGCTCTTCTCCGGCGCCGTCGCCGACGCTCTCGATCCAGTCGCGGAAGTCGCGCCAGAACCGCTCGGCATCGGCCTTGTGGCCCTGCTCTTCGAGCCACCGGCGTACGCGAGCGGCCCGCCGCTCCAGCTCCGGCAGCTCCTCGCGGCGGAAGCGCTCGAGCTGCTCCCTCGACATCTCGGCGGCACGCTCGGCGTAGTCGCGCGCGCTCTCGACCAGATCCACCTCTTCCCGCGAGTCGCCGAGCCGCTCCCGCCAGGCGTCGATCTGCCCACTCAGGCGCTCCGCGCCTTCGGTGACCAGGTCCCGCCCGAGATTCCGGACCTTGCCCATGAGCTCTCCCAACGGTGCCCGGCGGCCGGCGACGACCTCGCCTCCCTCGATCGGCGTGCGCGGCCCTTCGGTGTCGTAGACGGCGATCCTGTGTCCGCCGGTGACGGTGCGCTCGAGCAGGAACCGCGCCTCGCGGTACAGCAGCTGCCGGTGCTCGCGGTAGATCCCCAGCTCGACCTCGATCGGGCCGGAGCGGGTCAAGGTGATCTCGCGCACCTTGCCGATGTCCAGCCCCTTGTAGACCACCGCATCCCCCGGCTCGAGGCCATCGACTTCGTTGAAGGTCACGGTGAAGGTCAGTCCCGCACGGCAGGCGAGAGTGACGAGCAGACAGCCGAGCCCGAGCCAGCGGCCAAAACGCCCCGTCCAGCGCGTCCGTGAAGAGGTATTCGCACCCATGATGGACATGATGGTAGCAATCTCGGCGCGCCGGATGTCCGGGGCCACATTTCGCGAGCCAGGAAGGTAGGATCTCGGCAGCGCAGGAGGAACGACAATGAAGCAGAAGGCGACACGGACGGCGGCACTTCTCATCACCACGGCGCTGCTCCTCGGTGCGGGCGTGGCCGGGGCGCAGGAGGCCCCGCAGGCGCCCGCCGCCGGCGAGCCAGCAGTCCCCGCGGACGCCGACGGCGCGGAGGCGGCGCTCGCCGACTCGCCGCGGCACGGCGAGTGGGTGGACGTCGAGCTGGCGGACGGCTCCGAGCTGACGACCTGGGTGGTCTATCCGGAACGGCCCGACAAGGCCGGGGCCGTCATCGTCATCCACGAGGTCTTCGGGCTCACCGACTGGGCGCGAGCGGTCGCCGACCGGCTCGCCGCGGACGGCTTCATCGCCCTGGCGCCCGACCTGCTGTCCGGCAAGGGGCCGGACGGCGGCGGCACGGAGTCGCTGGGCGAGCGTGTTCGCGAGGTCATCCGCGAGCTGGAGCCGGCGGAGGTCCACGCGCGCCTCGACGCAGTGCGCGGCTACGCGATGGGCCTCCCGGCCGCCAACGGCCGGGTCGGCGCCGTCGGGTTCTGCTGGGGCGGCTCGACCAGCTTCGCCTATGCCGGCGCGCAGCCGGAGCTCGACGCGGCGGTGGTCTACTACGGCGGCTCCCCGGAGGAGCCGGGCGACTACGAGACCGTCGAGGCGCCGGTGCTGGGGCTCTACGGGGCCGACGACGCGCGGGTCAACGCCACCATCCCCGCCGCCGAGGAACAGATGGAGCGGCTCGGCAAGAGCTACACGACCCACGTCTACGAAGGTGCGGGCCACGGCTTCCTGCGCGAGCAGGACGAGCGCGACGGCGCCAACCGTCGCGCCGCCGACCAGGCCTGGCCGGCGACGCTCGCCTTCTTCCGCGAGCACCTCGAAGGGACGCCGTGATCTGAAGCGGCCGGCGTCCCTGCCGGCCGAACGGTCGGCATCGCGGCGGCACCGGACGGCACGGAGGCCGGCCGCTTCAGCGGGCGAGGCGCAGCAGGGCCTCGATCTCGGCGTGGAAGCCGTCGACGATGCGCTGCGGGTCGGGGATCAGGCTCGCGTCGGTGCCCAGCCCCATGCGCACGTGGTCGTTGTAGCTCATGATCGACGCGCCGAGGCCCAGCCGCCCGGCTCGCGGCACCCAGAAGAAGATGTCGCGGATCGGCCGGCCGGCGAACGAAATGCGCTGACGCGGCCCGGGGACGTTGGTGAACACCCCGGTCGCCTTGGCGCCGAAGAGGCCGACGACCCAATCCTGTACCCGTTTCGGCAAGCTCCCCATCGCCTCCAGGATCTTCAGCACCACCAGCGGCTCGGCCGAGCGGCGCAGCGCCTGCGCCCGCCGGTGCAGCTCGCCGAGCCGGCGTTGCGGATCGGGAATCCCCACCGGCAGCGACAGGAAGACAAGTCCGAAACGGTTCCCCATGGCGTGCATGTCGGCGAGCGGCCGCAGCGAGACCGGCATGGCGCAGCGGACCTCCAGGTCCTCGGGCGGCGGACCGGCCGAGGCTTCGAGGTAGCGCCGTAGGCCGCCCACCATGGCGGCATTGAGCACGTCGTTGACGGTGCCTCCGAGCGCGCGTCCGATCGCCTTGACGTCGGATAGCGGCAACCGCTCGGTCCAGGCCAGCCGCTTGTCTACGCCCAGGGGGCCCTTGAACGGCGTCGGCGGATCACTGGGGCGCGCCACCAGGCGGGCCAGCGCGCCCGCGGTGCCGAGGCCGCGCAGCAGGGGATGGAGCCGCGCCACCGCCTCGCCCGGCGCCAGCATCAGCCGTAGAGTTTCGGGCATCAGCCGCTCCGCCTCGCGCCGCGCGTCCTCCAGCTCGCCGCGGCGCAGGAGGACGCGGAAGAAGGGATTGGCCTCGGCGGACAGGGCCGCCTCGCTCCCGTCCGCGGCCGGGAAGTCGGTGAGCGCCAGCAGCACGGTCATCAGGGCAACGCCGTCGCCGATGGCGTGATGGAGACGGGCGAAGACGATAGTGCCGTCCGCGTGGCCGCGGATGAGGCGCAGCTCCCACAGCGGCCGGTCGGGGGGAAACGGGCGCGGCAGATCGGCGGCGAGCACCGCGGCGAGCTCGACGTCGCCGGCCCCGTCGGGCAGCCGCTCCTCCACCACGTGGTGCGCCACGTCGAAGGCGGGATCGGGCTCCCAGACCAACTCGCCATCGCGGTAGGCGATGCGGTCGCGAAAGCGTGGGATGACTGCCAGGCGCTCGGCGGCCGCCCGCTCTACCGCCTCCCGCTCGACCTCGCCGTCGAGCACCAGCACCCCGTGGATGTGCATCCGGTTGGACGGCTCGTCCATGCGCAGCCACGCCCGATCCACGGGCGCGACCGGCACGGCCGCGGGGAGAGACTCCATGGCCGGAGTCTACGCCGATGGCCAGCTCGTAGCCGCTCTCCCGGCTGAGAGCCTGTGAATGAATCTCCCGTGGGTCGCGTTGCGAGCGCCGTGGGGCCTGCTGCAAGGAGCCGCGACGCAGGCGATGCGGTGCCATCGTCGAGGAG
>JBOGJI010000042.1:0-15967 GCA_050747865.1 Thermoanaerobaculia bacterium | reverse complement strand
AGAGCGGCGCGCCGCACGACATCGACTGGATCCTGTCGCCGACCGACCTGCCGGGAGGCGGCTGCGTCGGCGTCGTCGGGACCCAGTTCGGCCCCTGCCTGCAGGAGACCCACTGTGAGGGCACCATAGTCGCCGAGGCGGCCTGGGACCTGGTGCACCGCGACCTCATGGGGTTCCAGGGGTCTCCCTTCAACCTCGACCTCAACACCGCGCTCGAGATCGGCACTCGTCTCTCCTATCTCGGCTCATCCAATGTCGGCGAGTGGTACCAGTGCACGCCGGTAGTCGGCGGTGACGGCTGCAACGCCGACGGCGGATACCTGAACTTCCTGGCGGTGGACGACGACAACGGGAACCTCGCAGACGGCACGCCTCACATGTCGGCGATCTTCGCCGCCTTTGACCGCCACCAGCTCGCCTGCGCCACACCAGCGGTGATCAATTCCGGTTGCGCCGGCGGCCCGGCGACCGCACCGGCCAACTTCCTCGCGACGCCGCTCGACAAAGGCGTTCACCTGACCTGGGATGCGGTGCCGGGGGCGAGCGAATACTGGATCTACCGTACCGAGGGGGTCAAGGGCTGCGACTTCGGCAAGGCGAAGGTGGGGGAGACGACGGCGACCGAGTTCGTCGAGACCGGCCTGCGCAACGGCTTCGAAGTGCTCTACAGCGTGGTGGCGGTGGGCGCCAACGACGCCTGCACCAGCCCCATGTCGGCGTGCCAGGCAGTGACCCCGCAGGCCGGTCCGGGCCTCGGTCTCGACCCCATCCCGCTGCAGTGGCAGGAGCTCGCGGGCGGGGACGGGGACGGCTTCCTCGACAACTGCGAGGTCGGGAATCTGGCGTTCCAGGTGACCAACTCCGGCAGCGGCGGGCTGACCAACGTGCGGCTCGTCGACGTGGCGATCCCGTCGCACCCGGAAGTCGAGGTCTTGACCGAGCTGCCGGCGACCCTCGCCGGGAGCCTCGCCGAATGTGGCATCGTCGAAGGCGAGATCCTGATCGGTGGTGGCGGACTGGGCTTCGATGAGACGCTCGAGATCGCACTGACCGTGACCAGCGATGAGCTCGATCCGGTCACCGTCACGCGGAGCTACACCCTCGGCGGGCTCGAGAGCGACCTCGCCTTCCACGCCGAGAGGCGGTTCACCTTCGAGTCCGACCTCGAGGGCTGGGAGCTGGTGCAGGGAACTTTCAATCGCACGGACCTCGGCGGCGGCGGCGATGGAACCGCGTTCTACGTCGCCTCGTCCTCACTCGCTGACAGCCAATGCGACCAGATCCGCTCACCGCTCCTGCAGTTGACCGCGACCTCGACGCTCGAGGTCTTCAACCAGTTCGCGATCGAGCCGGAGTCGGACGCCTTCTTCGATCGCGCCAATGTCGGCCTCTTCGACCCACAGAGCGGCTCGCGGTCGGTGGTATCGCCTGACGGCGGCCGGCTGTACAACGCCAGCGGCCCGAACGGCGCCTGCGTGACGGCCGGTCTGCCCGGCTGGGCGGGCGCCGGTCCCGGCTGGCTGGCGAGCACGTGGACGGCCGACGCCCTCGGCTCGGCGGCGGTCGCCGACGAGCTGGTGCGGCTGGATGTTGCCTACGGTACCGACCCCTTGATCAGCGGCATCGGCTTCTGGTTCGACGAGGTCACGGTCAGCAACGTCTTCGTGCAGGGGGCCGACGGCCAGTCGGATGTCTGTCCGGTGCCCGACTTCGTGCCCACCGGGCTCGCCGTGGACATGGCGAACAATCGGGTGTTCGAGGCCGGTGAGACGGTCGCCGTGGCCCCGAGCTGGCGCAATGTGAGCGACCTGAGCGGGTCGCTCACCGGCAGCGGTGAGGCCTTCTCCGGCCCAGGAGACTCGGTGTACACGATCGTCGACGGGGACGCCGACTACGGAGCTGTCGACGCTGGCGCGGAGGCGAGCTGCACGGCGACGGGCGATTGCTACAGCCTGTCTCTCTCCGTTCCGTCCACCCGGCCGGCGCGGCACTGGGACGCCACCTTCGACGAGCTGGCCTCGACCGGACTGGCGAAGGCATGGACGCTGCACATCGGCGACAGCTTCGCGGATGTGCCGGACACCAACATCTTCTACCGCTTCGTCGAGACCATCTTCCACCACCGGGTGACGGCCGGCTGCAGCGCCACCGATTACTGTTCCGCGGCCGGCACGGCGCGCGCGCAGATGCCGGTGTTCGTGCTGAAGGCCCTGGAGGGCCCGGGCTACGAGCCTTCCGCCTGCCAGACGGGAACAGAAACGTTCTCCGATGTTCCCGCCGCGAGCCCTTTCTGTCGGTGGATCGAAGAGCTGGCGGCACGCAACGTGGTTGCCGGCTGTGGCGGCGGTCAGTACTGTCCGGATAACACCGTGAGCCGGGACCAGATGGCCGTCTTCACGTTGAAGACTCTGGAGGGCGGTGGATTCCAGCCGCCGGCCTGCGTCAGCGGATCCGAGATGTTCGGGGACGTCCCGGCGTCTAGCCTGTTCTGCCCCTGGATCGAGGAGCTGGCGCGGCGCGGCGTCGTGGCCGGCTGCGGCGGCGGCAACTACTGTCCGGCCGAACCGGTCGCCCGTGACCAGATGGCGGTCTTTATCAGCAAGACCTTCGGTCTCGTGCTGTACGGTCCATGACGGCCGGCGCGTCCCGGAGGCGCGCTCAGACGGATACCTCCGGCAGCCAGGCGACCAGTTCGATCTCGACCAGGGCGCCTTTGGGCAGGGCGGCGACCTGCACGGTCGAGCGGGCGGGGCGGTGGTCGCCCAGGGCCTCGCCGTAGAGCTCGTTCAGGCGCGGGAAGTCCGCCAGGTCGGTGACGTAGATGGTCGCCCTCACGACATCGCGGAAGCCGCAGCTGGCGCTCTCCAGCACGGCGCGCAGGTTGGCCAGCACCCGGCGGCACTGGGCCTCGAAGCCGTCGGCCATCTCGCCGCTGGCCGGATCGAGGCCGATCTGGCCCGAGGTGTAGAGCATCCCTCCGACCTCCACCGCCTGGGCGTAAGGCCCGATGGCGGCGGGCGCATCGTCGCTGTGCACGGTCCGCATCTCCGTCTCTCCTCCCGGAGCTCCTAATGAGCCCCCTCGTAGATTCCGATGTATTGCAGCTCGCGGTAGCGCTCCATGGCGTCCAGCCCGTAGCCGACCACGAAGCGGTCCTCGATCTCGAAGCCGCAGTAGTCGATGGACACCTCCACCTCCCGCCGGCTGGGCTTGTCGAGCAGGGTGCACAGCTTGACGCTGGCGGCGCCGCGGAAGTGGAGCAGGTCGAGGATGGTGCGCAGCGTGTAGCCGGTGTCCACGATGTCCTCGATCAGCAGCACGTGGCGCCCGCGAATCGACAGCTCGAGATCCTTGCGGATGCGCACCTCCCCCGGCGAGGTGCTGTCGCCATAGCTCGAGGTCTGGAAGAAGTCGATGACCACCGGCAGGTCCAGCTCGCGCACCAGGTCGACGAGGAAGAAGACCGACCCCTTGAGCACGCCGATGCACAGCAGCTCGCCGACGCCGGCGTAGTCCCGCCGCATCTGCTTTGCCAGCTCGGCCACCCGCTGCCGGATCTCGTCTGCCGGGATCAGGACGGGAACTTCGGGGGCCACCATGAGCGTGAAGCGCTTGCGGAAAGACGTGAGCGTATCAGAGTACGGCGAGCCAATAGCTCAAGCGATACTTGAGAGTTTACGCGGTGAGCTCCGCGCGGGACAGGAGCGCCTGGAGGAGCGCCTGCACGTGCTCCGCCGCCTGGCGCCCGACTTCCAGCACCTCTTCGTGGGTCAGAGGCGTGGCCGAAAGCCCGGCGGCGCGGTTGGTGACCAGGGAGAAGCAGAGACAGCGCAGGCCCATGTGGGTGGCGGCGATCACCTCGTGGACGGTGGACATGCCTCCCAGGTCGGCGCCCAGGGTGCGCAACATGCGCACCTCGGCGGGGGTCTCATAGGCAGGTCCGGCGAGGCCCGCGTAGACGCCTTCGGAGAGGGGGATCGCCAGCCGCCCGGCCTCCTCGCGGGCGAGCCGGCGCAGCGCCTGCGGGTAGGCCTCGCTCATGTCCGGAAAACGCGGACCCCACTCCAGCGGCAGCTCGCCGCGCAGCGGGTTCGCTCCGGTGAGGTTCAGGTGATCCCGCAGCACGACGAGATCCCCGGGCGCGCGCTCGGGGTCGATGCCGCCGGCGGCGTTGGTCATGATCAGGGTGCGGGCGCCGAGGCGGGCGGCGATGCGGATCAGGCAGACCACCTCGGAGGGCGAATACCCCTGGTAGCCGTGGAGGCGTCCGCGCTGATAGGCGACGACGCGGCCGCGGGCATCGCGCGAAGTCTCCACTTCGTGCGGATGTCCTTCGACCCGATGGGCGGGAAAGGGGAGGACGCGCTCCAGCGGTGCGGTGGCCAGCGGCTCGCCGTCCAGCGGCACGGCCAGTCCCGATCCCGAGACGACGAGAATCTCGGGCTCGGGCAGGCCCAGACCGCGCCAGCGTTCGACACCTTCCTCGACCAGAGAGGCGGCACCGCTCATGCGGCGCGCAGCGTACCAAACCCCCGTCCGTCCACCCAGGGATCAGGGGTCAGGGGTCAGGGATCAGGGCGGGAGTGGGATATCGTTCGCGCCGCAAAGAAACGCCCGCCATCGAACCACCATGTCCGAGCTCGAGACCCAGATCCAGAACCGTCGCGCCAAGCGCGAGCGCCTGTGCGAAGAGGGCGTCGCGGCATACCCGGAGCGTTTCGAGTACGACCTCGAGCCGAGCCAGGTGATCGCCCGCTACGGGGAGCGCGATGCCGCGGCCCTGGAGGCCGAAGAGATCCGGTTGCGCGTGCCGGGGCGCCTGCGGTCGTTCCGGCGGCACGGCAAGGTCGCCTTCGCCGACCTCTGGGACGGCGAGGCGAAGCTGCAGCTCATGGTGCGCCTGCCGCAGCTCGGCGACGAAGCGCGCTTCCTGGTCGAGCAGCTCGACCTCGGCGATTACGTGGGTGCCGAGGGCCGGTTGATCCGCACGCGCACGGGGGAGCTGACCCTCGAGGCGGACGGCCTGACCATGCTGGCCAAGGCGCTGCGGCCGCTGCCCGAGAAGTGGCACGGGCTGAGCGACGTCGAGGCGCGCTACCGGCAGCGCTACCTCGACCTGATGGCGAACCCCGAGACGCGGCGGACGTTCGAGATCCGCGCCCGCCTCATCGCCGCGCTGCGCCGCGAGCTGGACGCCCGCGGTTTCCTCGAGGTGGAGACGCCGATGCTGCAGATCCTGGCCGGCGGCGCGGCGGCGCGGCCCTTCGTCACCCGCCACAACGCGCTCGACATCGACGTCTACCTGCGGGTGGCGCCGGAGCTGTACCTGAAGCGCCTGCTCGTCGGCGGGCTGCATCGCGTGTACGAGATCAACCGCAACTTCCGCAACGAGGGGATCTCGACCCAGCACAATCCCGAGTTCACGATGCTCGAGCTCTACTGGGCCTACGCCGACTACGGCCGCATGATGGAACTGACCGAGGAGCTTCTGACCGGGCTCGCCGCGGAGCTGCTGGACGACACGGGCCTCTCCTTCCAGGGGGAGCGCATCGATCTGGCGCGCCCCTGGCGACGCCTTACGGTGCGCGAAGGAGTGCGGGAGTACGCCGGCTTGAGCGCCGAAGAGGCGGACGACCCGGGCGCGCTGGCCGCGGCCCTGGAAAGGCGCGGCGAGCCGCTGCCGCAGCTGCGGGACTACGGCAACCTGCTCATGGCGCTGTTCGAGGCGGTCGCCGAGCGCCATCTGGTCCAACCGACGTTCGTGCTCGAATACCCGATCGAGGTCTCGCCCCTCGCCAAGCCGGTGCCCGGCGATCCGCGCTTCACCGAGCGCTTCGAGCTCTACATCGCCGGCATGGAGTGCGCGAACGGGTTCTCGGAGCTCAACGACCCGGACGTGCAGGCCGAGCGCTTCCGCGCCCAGCTCGCGGCGCGGCAGCAGGGGGATGAGGAAGCGCATCGTTTCGACGCCGACTACGTCCGGGCGCTGGAGTACGGCATGCCCCCTGCCGGCGGCGAGGGGTTCGGCATCGACCGGATGGTCATGCTGTTCGCCGATCAGCCGTCGATCCGCGACGTCATCCTCTTCCCGCTCATGCGCCAGGTGGAGATGTGAGCCGGCGGCCGCCGCTCGCCTTGCCGTTTTCGCTCACCCTCGCCCTGCGCTACCTGAGGAGCACGCGCCGGGACGCCTTCGTCACCTTCCTGTCGACGGTGGCGGCGGGCGGGCTGGCCCTCGGCGTGGCGGCGCTGATCCTGTCGCTGGCGGCGCTCGCCGGCTTCCACGACGTGCTGCTCGGCGAGGTGCGGGCCCGCACGCCGGACCTCGAGGTGATGGGGGCCGCCCCCGAGACCGAGGAGGCCGTGCGCCGCGCCGTCGCCGAGCACCCGCAGGTCCGCTTCAGCCAGTGGCTGGTCGAGGGGCGGGGATGGCTGATCTCCGCCGGCCGCATCCGTCCGGTGCGGGTGACCGGTTTCGAAGAGCGGCTGCCGGCCTCGTTCGCGACGCAGGCACCGGAGATCGGCGCCGGGGTCTACGTGAGCGAGCGCCTGGCCACGCTGTGGGGGCTGCGGGCGGGGCAGGTCGTGGAGGTCGCCTCGAATCTGCCCACCTTGACGCCGTTCGGCCCGCAGCCGCGCGTCCGGCGCATGGAGGTGGCCGGCATCTACGGCGCCGGTCGCACCGAGGAGGAGGAGCGGATCGCCGTGCCGCTGCCACAGGCGCAGAGCCTCTTCGGCAACCCCGAGAAGCGTCTGGAGGTCGAGGCCGCCCCCGGCGCGAGCATCCAGGGCCTTGCCCGACGGCTGCGCGAGGCGCTTCCCCCCGGGGCCGAGGTCGCCACCTGGCGGGAGCTCAACCGCCCCTTGCTTTTCGCCCTGCGCCTCGAGAAGACCCTACTGTTCGTGGCCGTGTCACTGATCGCCCTGGTCGCCGCGCTGGCATTGATCGCCGACCTGGCGCTGATCGTCTCCAACAAGCGGCCCGAGCTGGGGATGCTGGCCACCTCGGGGGCGACTCCGCGCCAGCTCCGGCGGGCCTTCCTGTGGCTGGGCGGGCTGCTCGCCCTGGCCGCGGCGGCCATCGGCACCCTGGGCGGCGTCACCGCGGCCCTGTGGCTCGATCACGCCCGCCTCTTGAAGCTCACCGGCGACGTCTATTTCATCGACTACGTGCCGTTTCGCGTGCGGCCGGGCGAGGTGGCCCAGGTGCTGGCCGTGGCGGCGGCGCTGGCCATGGGCGGCGCCTGGTTCGTCGCCCGGCGTGCGGCGGCGCTCGATCCGGTGGAGGCGCTGCGCCGATGAGCGTCGCGGTCACCGCCCGCGGGGTGGAGAAGGCCTACGTCGACGGCGCGCGGGTGGTGGAGGTGTTGAAAGGTGTCGACCTGGAGGTGACGCCGGGGGAATTCGTCGCCATCGTCGGGCCGTCGGGCGCCGGCAAGTCCACGCTCCTGCATCTGCTGGGGGCCCTCGACCGGCCGGACCGGGGCAGCATCCTGGTCGCGGACCGCGAGCTCAGCAAGCTCCCGGCGACCCGGCAGGCGAGCTTCCGCAACCGCACCATCGGCTTCGTCTTCCAGTTCCACGAGCTGCTCGCCGACTTCACGGCCCTGGAGAACGTGATGCTGCCCGGCCGCATCGCCGGCCGGCCGGCGGCGGAGGTGGCGGAGAGGGCACGCGACTTGCTGCGCGAAGTGGGATTGGAGCACCGTATGGACCACTATCCGAGCCAGCTCTCCGGCGGTGAGCGCCAGCGGGTGGCCATCGGTCGTGCTCTCCTGATGTCGCCACCGTTGCTGCTGGTGGACGAGCCGACCGGCAATCTGGATCCGGTGAGCGGCGAGCAAGTCTTCTCGCATCTGCTGGCGCTGCAGCGGACACACGGAACCACCGCCGTCCTGGTCACCCACAATCCGGAGATGGCCCGTCGCTGTGGTAGAGTCCTGACCCTGGAAGAGGGGAGATTGACATCCATTAGTGCCTGATTAGACGAGACTTACGAGCTGCCTCACATGTTCGAGAAATACAACGAAAAGGCCCGACGCGCCCTCTTCTTCGCCCGCTACGAGGCGTCCAAGCTCGGCAGCCGGGTCATCGAGTCCGAGCACATCCTCCTCGGCATCCTGCGCGAGGGGGAGGAGACGGTGCACGCGATCCTGCGCCGTTTCGACATCCGGCCGGAGGACCTGCGGCGCGAGATCGAGGGCGACCGCGTCTTCATCGAGCGCATCTCGTCGACCGCCGAGCTGCCGCTGTCGGAAGAGTCGAAGAAGATCCTCGCCTACGCCACCCACGAGGCCGAGAGCATGATGCACCCCAGCGTCGGCTCGGAGCATCTGCTGATCGGGATCCTCAGGGTCGACGAGTGCCTGGCCGCCGAGACCCTGGTCGAGGCCGGGCTGGAGCTGCCGGCGATCCGCGAGGAGGTCCTGGCGCTGGCACGCCAGCGGGAGGCGACGCAGCAGCAGAAGGACCTGCCGTTTCTCTCCGAATACGGCCGCGACCTGACCCTGCTCGCCCTGCAAGACGTCTTCGATCCGTTGATCGGCCGGCAGGTGGAGCTCGAGCGCATCATCCAGATCCTGTCGCGGCGGACCAAGAACAACCCCATCCTGCTCGGCGAGCCGGGAGTGGGGAAGACGGCGATCATCGAAGGCCTGGCGCAGCGCATCGTCAAGCGGGATGTCCCGGCGCCGCTGCTCGACCGCCGTCTGGTGGCGTTGGACCTGTCGCTGATCGTCGCTGGCACCAAATACCGCGGCCAGTTCGAGGAGCGCCTGAAAGGCATCCTCAAGGAGCTCAGGGAGAACAAGGAGGTCATCGTCTTCATCGACGAGATCCACTCCCTGATCGGCGCCGGCTCGGCAGAGGGGTCGCTGGATGCGGCCAACATCCTCAAGCCGGCGCTGTCGCGCGGCGAGATCGCCTGCATCGGAGCGACGACGATCAAGGAGTACCGCAAGTACATCGAGAAGGACCGTTCGCTCTTGCGCCGCTTCCAGGCGGTCGACGTGGCGCCGGCGACGCCCGAGGAGACCCTGGAGATCCTGCGCGGCGTCAAGGAGCGCTACGAGACCTTCCACAACGTGACCTACACTGACGCCGCCCTGCGCGCCGCCATCTCCCAATCGAGCCGCTACATCACCGATCGCCACCAGCCCGACAAGGCCATCGACGTCATCGACGAGGCCGGCGCCAAGGTCAAGCTGCGCCGGGTGCAGGACACCGAGAACCAGCGGCGGCTCGACGAGGAGATCGTGCACGTGGTGCGCGAGATGAAGCAGGCGATCTCCGACAAGGACTTTGAGCGTGCCGTCTACCTGCGGGAGCGCGAGATCGAGCTGCGCGAGGACCGCGAGCGCCTGCGCGGCGGCACCGACGAGGAAGACGCCCTGCTGGTCGGCGAGGAGGACATCCAGGCGGTGATTTCGGCCTGGACCGGCGTGCCGCTGGCTCGGCTCGAGTCGGACGAGGCCGAGAAGCTCGAGCACATGGAGGAGACGCTCAAGCAGTGGGTGGTGGGGCAGGACGACGCGATCAGCGCCATCAGCCGCGCCATCCGCCGCTCCCGCCTGGGGGTGAGCAATCCGCAGCGGCCGGCCGGCTCCTTCATCTTCCTCGGGCCCTCGGGGGTCGGCAAGACCGAGACCGCCCGGCGGCTGGCCGAGTTCCTGTTCGGCAACCAGTCGGCCCTGGTCCGCTTCGACATGAGCGAATACATGGAGAAGCACGCCGTCTCCAAGTTCATCGGCTCGCCGCCGGGCTACGTCGGGCACGACGAAGGGGGCCAGCTCACCGAGCGCGTGCGCCGGCACCCGTATTCGGTGATCCTGTTCGACGAGATCGAGAAGGCCCACCCGGACGTCGCCAACATCCTGCTGCAGATCCTCGAGGACGGCGTCCTCACCGACGCCCACGGCGTGCACGTGGACTTCACCAACACCATCGTGTTGATGACCTCCAACCTGGGCTCGAAGCTGGTGGTGCGCGGCGGCCGCATGGGCTTCGGAGAGCAGGACGAAGAGCTCGACTACCGGCGCATCCAGGAGGAGATCCTGGGCGCCCTGCGCGACTCCTTCAGCCCCGAGTTCATCAACCGGGTCGACGAGGTCATCGTGTTCCGGCCCCTGGGGCGCGAACAGCTGCGCCAGGTGGTGGACATCCTGCTGCGCGACGTCAACCAGACGCTGGCGGAGCGCGGCCTGCGGGTGGAGGCGGCGGACGAGGTCAAGGATTGGCTGCTGGACCGCGCCGGCGTCGACCGCTCCACCGGCGCGCGGCCGCTGCGCCGCACCATCCAGCGCGAGATCCAGGACGCGGTCTCCGAGATCCTGATCTCGCACAAGGATCAGTTCGCCGGGCTGATCCAGGTCAGCGTCGAGGCCGAGCGGCTGCACTTCGAGCTGGACTCGAAGGTCGCGGTCGGCCGCTAGCGTCACATCCGCATGGACGATACCTCTGTGCGCGACGAGGAGCAGACGATGAAGACGACGAGACAGAGCGCGACATCCGCCCTTCTGCTGCTGGCCTGCCTGCTGGCGATCCCTCCCGCCGCCGAGCCGCAGCAGGACCTCACCGGGCGCCCCATCCGCGCCATCGCCGTGGAGGGCGGCACCTCGCTGACGCAGGACACCTTGCTCTACTACCTGGGCCTGGCAGAGGGGCAGGCGTTTGACCCCGAGGCCCTCAACCAGAGCATCCACCGCCTGTGGCAGCGCCAGCTCATCGACGACATCGACGTGGAGGCCGAGGCGCAGGGGGACGGCGTGCGGCTGCGCCTCAAGGTCGAGGACCGGCCGGTGCTGCGCTCGATCGTCTACGAGGGGCTGGACAAGGTCAACCAGACCGACATCAGCGACCGCATGGCGATCGAGCGCATCAACCTGGTCGAAGGGGGCCCGCTCTCCCGCGGCGAGGTGGAGCGGCTGAAGGCCGCCATCGAGGGGCTCTACGCGGAGCGTGGCTTCCGCCTGGCGCAGGCCGACTACCGGATCGAGGAGGTCGCCGCCAATGAGCGGCGGGTGGTCTTCACCGTCGACGAGGGCAACAAGGTGCGCATCGAGGACATCGTGTTCGACGGCAACTCGGTGTTCAGCGACCGGCGGCTGCGCTGGGCGATGAAGAAGACCAAGGAGTCCGGGCTGATCGCGCGCATGCGCAAGCGCGACATCTACAACCCGGCGACGCTGGCCGAGGACCTGCAGGCGGTACGCGACGTCTACCGCAACGAGGGGTACAAGAACGTGCACCTGGGCGAGCCCGTGACCGAGGTGCGGGCGCTCAAGCCCGAGGCCCAAGAAGCCGACGAGCGCAAGCGGCGCCTCTTCCTGACCGTCCCGGTCGAGGAGGGGGAGCGGTGGAAGATGGGCTCCATCGAGATCGAGGGAAACGAGAAGTTCAAGGACGACCAGGTCCTGGCCCTGTTCGAGCGCCCGTCCGGGGACTGGCTGCGGGCCAACCGCATCGACGGGTTCGTGGAGAAGGTCACCGAGGCCTACAACAACTCCGGCTTCATCCAGGCGCGGGTGGAGCCCGAGCTGGTGGAGCGCGAAGGGCAGGTGGCGGACGTGATCATCCACGTGGCCGAGGACGAGCAGTACCGGGTGGGCCGCATGGAGTTCGACGGCAACTCCAAGACGCGGGATAAGGTGCTGCGCCGCGAGATGCTGATCCAGGAGGGCCTGGTGTTCAACACCGGGGCGCTGCGCACCAGCTTGAGGCGGCTGGGCCAGCTGCAGTACTGGGAGCCGGACGAGGACGATCCGGTCGGCCTGGACGTCAACCCGGAGGACAAGACCGTCGACGTGATGGTGAAGGGAGAGGAGGGAGACCGCACCGAGCTGCAGTTCGGCGCCGGCTGGAGCGAGCTGGACGGCTTCTTCGGCCAGTTCATGGTCCGCTCGCGCAACTTCATGGGCCGCGGCGAGACGCTCGGAGGTTCCTATTCCTCGGGCCGCTACACCGACTCCATCGACCTCTCCTATGCCGCTCCCTGGTTCCTGGACCGGCCGCAGAGTATCGGATTCCAGGTGTTCCAGCGCGAGCTGGACTACGGTTCTCTGTTCAACGTGGAGGATTACTTCGAGGAAACGCTCGGGGGTACAGTCTCCTACGGACGCAATCTGGGCGTCTTCGGCAGCGCCGGCATCAGCTACACGTACCGAGAGGACGAGATCCGGCAGATCCTGGTTCCGGACGAGGATGCCCCCCGTATCGACTTCGAGCGTCGGTTGGCATCGATCCGGCCGGCGTATTCGTTCGACAACCGCGACAATCCCCTCTTCCCGACCCACGGCGTGCGCTTCAATCTCGGCGTCGACTATGTCGGCGACGCGATGGGCGGAGACACCCACTTCCTACGGCCCGAGCTGGCCTTCAGTCTCTGGCAGCCGTTGAGCCGGCAGCCGGTGACGACCGTCTGGGGCGGCCACGTCCGGGCCGGGTACATGGACCTGATCGACGGCGGCGGCCTGCTGTTCCGCAGCGACCGGTATGCCTTGGGCGGCGAGCAGACGCTTCGCGGGTTCCGTTTCCGCTCGATCGTCGTGCGCAATGAGGATGAGAGCATCCGGATCGACGAGTTCGGCGGTCCGCTCGGCGGCGAGAGGATGCTGCAGCTCAACACGGAGTTTCATCTCGTGCTCGGCGAGCCGTTCCGGCTGCTCGCCTTCCTCGACGCCGGCAACGTCTGGGCGCCGGACCAGTCGGCCTATGATCTCGAGGATCTGCGCATGAGCGCCGGCCTCGAGCTGCGCATCTTCGTGCCCATTCTCGGCGCGCCGTTGCGGTTCATCTGGGCCGAAAACCTGGATCCACTCGAGAGCGTCGAGTTCCCGGACCGGTTCGAGTCCTTCCAGTTCAGCATCGGCACGACATTCTGATCCTGGTATTCGCAACTCGGAGACTACGTATGATGAAAGGATTGCTTCGCATCGCCGCGGGGGCGTCGCTGCTCGCCTCCGCCACACCTTTGCTCGCGCAGCAGGGCCAGGCCGCGGCGGCCGCGCGGGTCGCCGTGGTCGACACCCAGCGGCTGCTCGAGGAATCCTCCGCCGGCCGCAACGCCCTCGAGCGGCTGAAGGGGCTGTTCGACCAGAAGCAGCAGGAGATCGCCGCCCGCGAGCAGGAGATCAACAACCTGCGCACGCGGCTCGAAGAGGGCGACCTGTCCCTCGCCCAGGCGCGCAAGGCAGAGCTGGCCGCCGAGATCGAGGAGAAGGTGATCGCCCTGCGCCGCCTGCGCGACGACGCGCAACGCGAGCTCAACCAACAGCAGGACCGCGCCTTCCAGGAGATCGACCGCCAGATCATGCCGGTGATCCAGCAGGTCGCCAACGAGGGGGGCTACGCCTTGATCTTCCGCAAGTTCGAGAGCGGCCTGCTGTTCGCCCAGGACTCCGTCGACATCACCGATCGCGTCCTTGAGCGATTCAACGCCGCGGATACGGGAGAGCCGCCGGCGCCGGGCGGTGATGCCGAAGGCGACAAGGGCTCCGAGGGCTGACGATGAGAGTCTGCGACCCACGGGAGACAGGGTCACAGACTCTATGAGCCGGTGCTGACTCTCGACGAGCTGGCGGCCGAGGTCGGAGGGCGCGTCGCGGGCGACGGGCAGCGCCGCATCGCCGGAGTGCGCACCCTGACGACCGCCGAGGCCGAGCATCTCTCCTTCGTCACCCATTCGCGGTACCGGCAGCAGGCCGAGTCCAGCCGCGCCGGGGCCCTGCTCGTCGGCGAGGACTGGACGGCGGCCACTGGCCACGATCTGCTGGTGGCGCGCGATCCGTCATGGGCCCTGGCGCGCATCCTCGAGAGATTCCATCCGGCCTGGCGCCCGCCGCCGGGAGTGCATTCGACCGCCGTGGTCGCGCCGGATTGCCGCCTGGGAGCGGAGGTTTCGATCGGGCCGTACGTGGTGATCGGCGAAGGGACCGAGATTGGCGATCGCGTGGTGCTGGGCGCCGGCACCGTCATCGGCCGCGGCTGCCGCGTCGGCGAGGACACCTGGGTCCATCCGCGGGTCGTCCTCTACGACGCGACGCGTGTGGGCGCCCGCTGCATCCTGCACGCGGGTGCCGTGCTGGGGAGCGACGGCTACGGATTCGCGACCCACGAGGGGCGCCACGTCAAGGTGCCGCAGGTAGGTTGTGTCGTCCTCGAGGACGACGTCGAGGTGGGCGCCAACACGACCATCGACCGGGCGATGCTGGCGGAGACCCGCATCGGCGGCGGCACCAAGATCGACAACCTGGTCCAGGTCGGCCACAACGTCACGGTCGGCGAGCACAGTATGCTGGTGGCGCAAACCGGCATCGCCGGAAGCACCCGGCTGGGACGGGGCGTGGCGCTGGGCGGCCAGGCCGGCGTGGTGGGCCACATCGAGCTGGGCGACGGCGTGCAGGTGGCCGCGGCTTCGGTGGTGCTGCAGTCGGTGCCGGCGGGGCAGATCGTGGCGGGATATCCTGCCCGGCCGGTGGCGCGCTGGCGCCGCGAGCAGGCCCTGGCGGGGCGGTTGGAGGAGCTGTGGCGCCGCCTGCGACGGCTGGAGCGGGGGAGCGGCAAGGAGGAGGTCGAGGTTGAGCCCGACGAATAGCCCGCCAGGACAGAAGTGGGATGTCGAGTGGATCCAGAGCGTGCTGCCGCACCGCTACCCGCTGCTGCTGGTCGACCGCGTGCTGGAGATCGAGCCCGATCGGCGCATCGTCGCGATCAAGAACGTGACCGCCACCGAGGAGGTCTTCCAGGGACACTTCCCCGGCCGGCCGGTGATGCCGGGCGTCATGGTGATCGAGGGGATGGCTCAGGTCGGGGGTATTCTGCTGCTGCACGCGCGTGAGGACCGGGCCGGCAAGCTCCTGCTGTTCACCGGCATCGAAAAGGCTCGCTTCCGGCGCCCGGTCGTCCCCGGGGATCAGCTCCGCTACGAGGTCGAGGTCCTGCGCCTGCGCTCCAACCACTGCCGCCTGCAGGGCCGGGCCCTGGTCGACGGCCAGCTCGCCGCCGAAGCCGTCGTCTCCTCCGCCATGGTGGACCGTTAGCCCCGGCCGATGAGCGCGATCATCCACCCGACGGCGGTCGTCGATCCCGCAGCCGAGCTGGCCGCCGGGGTCAGCGTCGGTCCCCACGCGGTGATCGAGGCCGGCGTCGTGCTCGGCGAAGGCTGCGAAGTGGGCGCGGGGGCCTGCCTGCGGGGACCCGGCCGGTTCGGCCCGCGCAACCGGATCTTCCCCCACGCCTGCCTCGGTTTCGAGCCCCAGGACCTCAAATACGCCGGCGAAGAGACGAGCCTGGAGGTCGGCGAAGGCAACGTCTTCCGCGAATTCTGCACCGTGCATCGCGGCACCGGAGCGGGCGGCGGCGTGACCCGCATCGGCGACGGCAACCTGTTCATGGCCTACACCCACGTGGCCCACGACTGCGAGGTCGGCAGCCACACCATCTTCTCCAACGCCGCCACCCTGGCCGGCCACGTCACCGTCGGGGACTACGCGGTGGTCGGCGCCTTCTCCGCGGTCCACCAGCACTGCCGCGTGGGCCCGCACGCCTACATCGGCGGCTTCTCGGTGATCACCCGCGATGTGCTGCCGTTCACCAAGGTGGCGGGGCAGAAGCCCGCCTACCTGGGGGTCAACCGCGTCGGCCTCAAGCGCAAGCAGTTCGACGACGAGGAGCTGCACCGGCTCGAGGCGGCGATGCGGGTGCTGGTGCGCTCGGGCCGCAACACCACGGACGCGGTCGAGGAGCTGCGCGCCCGCCACGCGGGAACGCCGACCGTCGACGCCCTGATCGACTTCGTGGCCGCCAGCGAGCGAGGCATCATCCGCAACCTGCCCGGGGCGCGCGGCGCGCGGGGAGCCGGGCAGGAGTCCTGAGAGCCTGTGAAGGAATCTCCCGTGGGTCGCGTTGCGAGCGCCGTGGGGCCTGATGCAAGGAGCCGCGACGCAGGCGATGCGGTGCCATCGTCGAGGAG
>JBOGJI010000041.1:0-1190 GCA_050747865.1 Thermoanaerobaculia bacterium | reverse complement strand
AGGGGCTATCCAGATGAGTTCGGTAGCCTCTACATGTTGTGGCCGCGGCCAAATCGCCCAAAGCGGGCATCCACTACCCGCGTGACTGGGACGAGCTCAGTCTCTGGTTCCCTGACGACGCTGCGTGCCTGGACTACCTCGAGTGGGTGCGCTGGCCGGAGGGCTTCGTTTGCCGCAGGTGCAGTGCGATCGGCGGCTGGCGCGGCGGCGACGGCAAGTGGAACTGCTCGGGATGCAAGACCAGGACGTCGGCGACCGCGGGCACGATCTTCGACCGGTCGAAGGTTCCGCTGACGACCTGGTTCACCGCAGCCTGGTACGTCACCAACCAGAAGCACGGCGCCTCCGCGCTGGGGGTGAAGCGGGTCACCGGGGTGGCCTACCAGACGGCGTGGACGATGTTGCACAAGCTGCGCGCCGCGATGGCGCGTCCCGGACGCGAGCCGCTGTCGGGCAACGTCGAGGTCGACGAGACCCTCATCGGCGGGGTCAAGCCGGGCAAGCGCGGCCGCGGTGCCAAGGGCAAGGCGCTGGTCGCCGTCGCGGTGGAGACCAAGAAGCCCAAGCGCGGCTATGGCCGGATCCGAATGGAGGTGATTCCGGCCGCGGAGGCCGTCCATCTCCTCGGTTTCGTGAAGCGCAACATCGCACCCGGCGCGACCGTGATCACCGACGGGTGGAAGGCCTACGCCCGATCGCTGCCCGCCGCGGGCTACCGCCACGAGCCGATCAACGTCTCCAAGTCCGGCAAGCAGGCCCACGAACTGCTCCCCGGCGTCCACCGCGTCTCCTCGCTCGTCAAACGCTGGCTGCTCGGCACCCACCAGGGAGCCGTCGAGCACGCTCATCTGCAGAGCTGCCTCGACGAGTTCTGCTTCCGGTCCAACCGGCGCCACTCCCGCCAGCGCGGCCTGCTCTTCTACCGGCTCCTTCAGCTCGCCGTCGTCACCGACCCGGTCACCTACGACGAGCTCCGCAAGGGCCTGCGCACGACCAGCGACGCGAGGGGCGCCTACGCGCTCTCCCCGCCGGTCCCGCCGCCCAGCAGCACACCGCGCCAGCCTCGCGCTCCGGTCGAGGGGCGACCCTGGAGACAGGCCGCCCCGATGTGACCCGGCGTCGTCCGACCTGACGAGAACCGGGACCAGGGGCGCGCTTCATCGGGTCACAACATCTTGGGGCTACCGAAC
>JBOGJI010000040.1:0-1533 GCA_050747865.1 Thermoanaerobaculia bacterium | reverse complement strand
CGACCTCCTCGGTCACGCGCGCCGCCGCCGCCCGCTCCAGCAGCTTGCGATGCCGGTGGATCGCCTCCTGGGTCGCGGCGTCGATGCCGAAGTCGAGACGCCCCGCCAGCTCGCAGGCGCGCAGCATGCGGACCGGGTCCTCCTGGAAACGCACGTCCGGATCGCCGATGGTGCGGATCAGGCGCGCTTCCAGGTCCTCCACCCCGCCGACGTAGTCGATGACCGAGAAGTCGGCGATGTCGTAGAAGAGCGCGTTGACCGTGAAGTCGCGCCGGAAGGCGTCCTCGCGGGCGGTCCCGAAGACGTTGTCATCGGTGATCAGCAAATCCCCTCCCGCGGCCTCCTGCTCCTCTGGAGTGGGCTCACGGCGAAACGTAGAGACCTCGACGATGCCGTCATGAAAGAACACGTGGGCGAGGCGGAATCGGCGGCCGATGATGCGGGAGTTGCGGAACAGCCGCCGGACCTCGTGGGGCCTGGCATCCGTGGCGACGTCGAAATCCTTGGGCGCACGCCCCAGCATCAGGTCCCGCACGCTGCCGCCGACCATCAGCCCGCGATAGCCCTGCCGGTGCAGCCGGTAGAGCACCTTCACGGCGTTCGAGTCGATGTTCTGGCGCGAGATCGGATGCTCGGCGCGCGACAGGATGCGTGGCCCCGTGCCGTTTTCCTCTGCTACGGGCTCCCCGCTCACGGCCGCCATCATATCCGGCCGCTGCGGCCGGTCAGAGAGGGAAAAAAGCCGACCCGGGCGGGCGGGCCCGCCCGGGTGGTGGAGGAAGGAGGAGGAAGAGTAAAGAAGGAGGAGTACCCTGTACGGCTCTCAGTCGTCGTCCCACTTCCAGCGGCCGTCGTCCCACTCCCAGTGACCACCGCGTCCGCGAGGGTGCCCGACGTAGCCGTGAGGGTGATGCTTGCGATGTCCGGGCGGCACCCAGTGGCGCCCGTGCTTCCGGTGGCCCGGCGGCACGTGGTAGCGAACCTGCGGCGGGTACGTCGGAACGTACACGGGTGGCGCGGAGCGCGCATAGAAGTAACCGGGGTCGAAGCGGTGGTTCCGGAAGTAGATGCTCACCACCGGGCACGACTGATAGTGGTAGTAGTGACCGCCGCCCACAAAGCATCGGTCGGTGCAGTGGTACCCGTGGTAGGCGATGGGGCGCGGGAAGCGGTAGTAGTACGCCGGTGCGTAGCGCCCGTAGCTGCCGTAGGCGAAGGCGACGTCGAGGCCCCCTATGTTGACGTGACTGCGGATCGAGAAGTTGCGGCCCTGATCGTGAACCGCGTCGGCGGTCGCCGGCATCAGCAGCACTCCGGCGACGAGTGCGGTGAAGGCGAGAGTCGTGGGCTTACGCATCCAGCACCTCCTTTCGCCAGGATCGAGAATCAGGAAACGTGCCAGGCGGTCAGCCAACCCGAGAGAGCCGCAAAACCCAGTGATTCTCCAGGGCGCCGGGTGGGACCGAATACGACGGATCACGTCCTCTGTCCTTCGTAGGAGACGGAGAGTTTGGCAGCGGCGGATATCGTGGT
>JBOGJI010000039.1:0-18889 GCA_050747865.1 Thermoanaerobaculia bacterium | reverse complement strand
CGCTTGCGGTCCCGCAAGGATCATCGGCAGGCGATCCGGTTCAGGCGCGGCGGCTTCTCACTGCGGCCCAGTGGCAAGCTCTATCTCGCCAAGATCGGCGAGGTGCCGGTGCGCTGGTCGCGGGAGCTGCCGCGCGAGTCTTCGTCGGTCTCGGTCATCCTGGATGCCGCAGGGCGGTACTTCGCCTCCTTCGTCGTCGAGGTCGAGACCGCGCCTCTGCCGAAGCGGCACGAGGAGGTCGGGATCGACCTGGGGCTCGCGACCTTCGCGGTGCTCTCCAACGGGCAGATCGTCGAGTCTCCAAGACTTCTGCGACAGGCCGAGCGCAAGCTCAAGCGAGCGCAGCATGCTCTGTCGCGCAAGCAGAAGGGCTCGGCCAACCGGGTGAAGGCCCGTCTCCGGGTCGCCCGCGCTCATGCCCGAGTGTCCGATGCCCGCCGGGATTTTGCGCACAAGCTCTCCACGCAGTTGATCCGCGAGAACCAAGCGGTGTACGTGGAGGACTTGGACGTCAAGGTTCTGGCGCGCACGCGGCTGGCGAAGTCCGTGCACGACGCTGGGTGGGCAATGTTTGTCCGCATGCTCGAGGAGAAGAGCGCCCGGTACGGCCGGACCTTCGGTAGGGTCGGGCGGTTCTATCCGTCGTCGCAGACGTGCTCCGCCTGCGGCCGGATCGACGGAGCGAAGCCGCTGCACGTCCGCACCTGGACGTGCGCCTGTGGCGTCACGCACGACCGGGACCAGAACGCCGCCAGGAACATCCTCGCCGCCGGACGGGCGGAGAGGCAAAACGCCTGTGGAGAGGGCGTAAGACCAGCACCGGCGTCGCCGGCTCTGGCAGCCCTCGGCGAAGCAGGAACCCACCGAGGTGCCGCATGAGCGGCACGGCAGGAATCTCCGCCCTTCAGGACGGAGAGGACGTCAAGCAGGTAAGATCCGTGTATCGTGCGGCTCGCCCTCGGCGCCACGGCGCGCAAGCTCATCCGGCGCTGCGCCTGGGTGGCGGCAGCGCTGCTCGCCGCCTACCTGGTCGTCGGCAACATCCTGATCAACACCCCTCTCGGGCCGCGCCTGGTCAACCAGCGGCCGGAGCGGTTTCGCATGGACTGGGGCTGGGGCCTGACCTGGTGGCCCGGATCGTTGGTGCTCCGGGACGTAGAGATCGCGGGCCACGCGAGGCGGATCGCCTGGACCGCCGGCGCGGCCCGCGCGCGCGGCCGGATCGCCCTCTGGCCGCTGTCTCGGCGCGAGCTGCGTGTGCCCATCGTGCGCGCCACCGAGGTTGCGGTCGAGCTCACCCGTACCAAGAATCCGCAGCCGCGGCGGCAGCCGCGGCGTGAGCCGGGCTGGACGCTGCGGTTCGAGCGCATCACCACCGACACCCTTCGGCATCTGCGCTGGACCGGAACGCGGGAGATCGAGCTGGCCGGCGCGGGGGCGGGCCACTTCGCTTTCGTCAAGCGGATTCGCGGTCCTCTGGAGATTCTGCCGACACGGCTGGCGATGCGGCAGGCGCGGCTGGCGGCTGGCAACCTCCCGTTGATGGACGATGCCACGATCGATCTCGAGCTGCGGGTCGCCCGCCATTCCCGCGGAGAGGCGCCGGGCTTGAAGAAACTGCTCCTGACCACGGCCACGATCGCCGTCGACGGCAGCACACCGGCGCGGGGGATCTCGTTGGACGAGGCGAGACGCTTGCGGTTCGAAGTCGCTCCCGGCGCCGCGCCAGGCCGGGTCGAGGGGCGTCTCCGCCTGGCCGAGGGTGCGCTGCAGCCCGGTGGATCATGGACGATCGCGCTGCCGCTGCGCTGGGTCGGCCCGGACGGCGAGACGCGACAGAGCCGCGCGGAGCTCCACGCCGCGATCGACCAGGGAGTGGCTCTGCGGGTCCGTGTGCCGCCGCCCGCCGACGGCAGCGCCGCGATCGACGCCGACCTCGAGCTGGCCACCACCCGCCTGCCGCTCGACGGCGCATGGAGATCCCTGGCGCAGGAGCTGTCCGGGACCGTCGATCTGAGATGGCACTTCGATTCACTCGGCTGGCTGAGCCCGTTGATGGCGCGCGCACCGTGGCTCACGTTGGAGGGAGCCGGCGACGTGGAGGCGGCGCTGCGCATCGAGCGGGGCCGGCTGATGGAGGGCAGCGAGATCGTCGTGCCCGCCGTCGACGTCAGCGCCGAAGTGCTGGAGAACCGCATCACCGGGAGAGCGCGCGGGACGACGCGTCTGGAGGCGGGGCCCGACGGCCTGTTGACGCGGACGGAGATGGTCATCGAGCGGTTCCGCATCGCTCCCGGCGGGGAAGCCGATGCGGCGTACGCCGAGGGCAACGATCTCCACCTCGACCTCACCTCGAGCGGCAACCTCGCCGAGGTGCGCGAGAGCCTGGAGGCCTCGGTCCGGTTCGCCGACGCCCGCGTTCCCGACTTGCGGGTCTACAACCGCTATCTGCCCGGGCGCGCCTTGCGCTTCACGGGAGGCAGCGGACTGCTCAGCGGCGACCTGAGCCTCGACGCCGCCGGCCGGCTCGCGTCGGGCAGCCTGCGGGTCGTCGGGCGGGACACCCGGCTCGCTCTCGGCGACCTGGCGCTGAGCGGGGACCTCGATGTCGACGGCCGGCTCGAAGGGGCCAGCCTGGACGAGCGTCGGTTCGATCTGGACGGCACGACCATTCGCCTGGCCAACATCCGGGCGACCGACGCCGACGGCGTCCTCGGAGCCGGCTGGTGGGCCCGCGTCGCCCTGACCGACAGCCGCGTGCACTGGGGCGAGCCGCTCGAGATCCACGCTCGCGCCGAAGCCACCCTGCGCAACGTCGGCCCGCTGCTGGCGCTGTTCACCCGCCACCGCGACTACCCGGCGTGGGTGCTGCGCACAGTGGACGCCGGCGAGGCCCGGATCTCGACGCGTGCGCTGTTGCAGCGCGAGCTCCTGGTGCTCGATCGTCTGGAGGCGGCGAACGAGCGGTTCGATCTGAACGCCCGCCTGCGGTTTGCCCAGGGCCCCCCCGCCGGCGACCTCTACGTGAGCTGGCGCACGCTCGGTCTCGGCCTCGAGCTGCGCGGCGGGCGCCGCGACTTCCACATGGTCCGGCCGGCGCGCTGGTACCGCTCCCGCCCCGACTTCCTGCCGACCGCCGGCGGACGCTGATGGGGCGTCATGGGGTACGATGCCGCGAGAGTCGTTCTGAGCGAGTGGGGAAGTCAGCGCCGCCGGGCCCCCGTATCCGGACCCGCGCCGCCGGTACGCGGACCGGCGGGCGTGTGCTGGCGGCGCTCCTGCTCGCCGCGCTCGAGGGCCCGGGATACAGCCCGCCTCCTTGCGCCTCGGCCCCCTTCGACGACGTGCCGGCCGGCAGCCCGACCTGCCCCTGGATCCAGGAGCTCGTGGCGCGCGGGATCACCGCCGGCTGCGGCGGGGGAGACTACTGCCCCGGGAGCCCTGTCAGCCGCGACCAGATGGCGGTCTTCCTGACCACGACGTTCTCGATCGAAGGGAACTGATCTCGGCCCTACTCGTCCATGATCTGGCGGACTTCGTGGGAGATATCGAAGCCCGGGAAATGCGTCCGGTGGAGCTCGACCGAGTGCTTGGCGTGCTCGATCGCCTTGGCTTCTGACTCGACGTTGAGGATGAAGTAGCCGCCGATCCACTCCTTGGTCTCGGCGAAGGGTCCGTCGACGACCGCGACCTTGCCGCCGCGCAGGTCGATGCGGGTCGCCTTCTCGACCGGCGCCAGTCCTGCGGCGTCGACGAGCACGCCGTCAGCGGCGAGCTGCGAAACGAACGCACCCATGGCTTCGTGAAGCTCGGCAGGGACGGTTTCCGGGTCTGGTTCGGGTCCATCGTGGACGACGGTGATGAGGTAACGCATGGTCTCGCTCCTTTCTCGGTTCGCTTTCGGCTTCGACGCATATTGGTCGAGCGAACCTATCCCGAATCGACGCCGCGGCCGTGTCAAAGACGGCACGCCGGTCCTGCACCGCGCGCGGATCGTCATCGGTGCGGACGGACGGAACTCGTTCGTGGCCAAGGCCGTTCAGGCAATGCGGTACAACGAGCGCCCGACCATCTCGGTCGGCTATTACGCGTATTGGAGCGGGCTGCCGACGGATCGATTCGAGGCCCACCTGCGTCCGCGCCGGGCCTTCGGGATCGTTCCCACACACGACGGTCTGACCCTCGGAGTGGCCAACTGGCCACATTCCGAGTTTGCGGCGAACCGGCGGGACGTGGAAGGGCACTTCATGCGGACGTTCGAGCTCGTGCCCGAGCTCCAAGAGCGCACGCGCGGCGCTCGGCGGGAGTCGCGCTTCTACGGCGTCGGAGACCTGTCGAACTTCTTCCGCCAGCCGTACGGCCCGGGCTGGGCCCTGGTCGGGGACGCCGGGTACCACAAGGACCCGATCACGGCTCAGGGCATCAGCGACGCTTTCCACGACGTGGAGGCCCTGGCGGGCGCGCTCGACGCCGCGTTGTCCGGACGGCGACCAGCTGGGCAGGTCCTCGGACTTGCCCGCCATGGCGTCGTAGTGCTGCTGGGACCCCGACATGATGATCATGTACTTCACCTCTGTCTCCTTTCGATGATGGCGTGATCGACGGTATGTGGTCGCCCTCTTGCACGTGTTGGACGAACGGGTCCGAGCACGATCGACACGCCTCCCCTTCAAGCCCCGTGGGTCGGATGACCGCGCCGGACCATTGGAGGAGAATGCTGGCACCGATCACGTCCGTCTGGGCGACATCCTACCCGTGGTCACATCGAGCCGCCCCGATTCGTCATTATCTCGACGAGCGCCGATGGAGGCGCGAAGAGGAGACGAGCGATGCTGGGGATGAAGAAATACCCGAAGGACTACATCGCGGCCCGCCGGGCGAGGCCGACTTCGTGCGCCTCGCCGAAGCCTTCTTCGCCGAGATCGAGAAGAGGTTCGGCTGAGAGGGCGGTCGCGTCAACCGCTTCGCCGGAGGGAGACGCGCCAGGCAGGGCGGTTCGTCCCCGCACCCAACCGCTTTGCCCAGGTCGAGTGTAACCGGGCGATCTCCTCCGGCGTCGCCGGGCGGGCGTCGAGCAGCGTGAGTCCATGCGCCGCGTAGGCCGGGGCGAGACCTGCGAACGTGTGCTCGTCGACCGCGCCGATCTCCGTCACGTTGTCGCGCTCGGTGAGGGAGAGCAGCAGCGTCACCGGGGCACCGGGCCGCGTCACCCGCGCGATGCCTTCGAGGATGGTGGCGTCGGTGGTGAGCAGACTACGGAGGAGCGATCCCCAGGGGAAGTGAACGGTCAGAGCGTCCGCGACCCCGTTCAGCTCGGCAGGCAACGCCTCGGCCGCCGCGACCACGAAGAGCGCGTTTGCCAGACCGCCGCGCTTGTCGGAACGAGCCGCGCGCCGCGACGCCTTGGCCATCGAGGCGGCATTCGCGTCGATACCGATGACGAGCTGGTCGCGGCGGGCGGCCGCGGTCACCGATACGAATCGACCGTCGCCGGTACCGAGGTCGATGACGGCGCCCGCAAACCGCGCCCGCAGCGTCGAGAATTAACCGCCGTCCACGTCGAAGATGGAACGCCCCGTGAGAACTCGCATACCGGAAGTATTACGCATGGAGGGAAGGAAGGTTGCGGGCGCCCTGAGCCGCGGTCCCGGCTTCACCCTGGTCATCCTCACCCGGATGACCGTCATCGAGTTGATGTTCCACCTGATGCGGCCGGCGTTGCCGGCGCTGGAGGCGGTGACCTCCAGCTTCGCAGCCGCCGCGGCTGGTGGGGGACGCACAAAATTTGTGTGTCCCCCCTATGGCCCGTAGAGGGTGAGGCTGAAGGTCTTGCTGAGGAAGACCGCCATCTGGTCGCGGCTCACCGGGTTGGACGGGCAGTAGTTGCCGCCGCCGCAGCCGGCCGTGATGCCGCGCGCCACCAGGTCCTCGATCCAGGCGGCGAACAGCGACGGGCAGGGCACGTCGCCGAACACCCCCGTGCACGCCGGCGGTGCGTAGCCCGGGCCTTCCAGCGTCTTCAGCAGGAACACCGCCATCTGGTCGCGGGTCACCGGGTTGTTCGGGCAATAGTTGCCGCCACCGCAGCCGGCCGTCACCCCGCGCGCCACCAGATCCTCGATCCAGTTGGCGAACAGCGACGGGCAGGGCACGTCGTCGAACACACCCGTGCACGCCGGCGGCGCGTAGCCCGGGCCCTCCAGGGCCTTGAGCAGGAACACCGGCATCTGGTCGCGGGTGTTGGCCGCCGAGGGGCAATATTCGGTCGCTCCGCAGCCGCCGGTCACCCCGTGGTGCAGCAGCGTCTCGACCCAGGAGTAGAACAGGCTCGTTCGCGGCACGTCGCTGAAGCTGTCGCCGACATGCAGGGTCCAAGTCCGGGTCGGCCCGCCCGCAAGCGTCTCCTCGAAGGTCGCATCCCAATGCGCCGCCGGACGCGTCGCCGGGTCGTTCAAGCCCATCTGGTAGCAGTCGCCGGTGTCGAGGCAGCTCGCGGTGGCGCCGGGAGCGACCAGGCCGTAGGCAGCCGTGCTATTCACCAGGCTGTAGACGGCTCCCGCCGGGCCACCGAACCCGGCGGCGCCGCCGGTCAGCTCGGTGGCGGAGGCGCCGTCGTTGCGCCAGGCCGGCGCCACGGTGACCAGCTCGGCGGGCTCGAAGACGCCGTTGCCGTCCGCGGTGCCGGGGTCGGGGTCGACCTCGAGCTCCATGGGCGTGGCGACCACGGCGGCCGGCACGCCTTCACCCTCGACGGCGAGGCTCGCCGCCGAGCCTTCGGCGCTGCTCGCCTCCAGCGTCGCGGTCGCGGCGCCGGGTTCGGCGGGAGTGAACGTGACGCTGACCTCGCAGCTCGCCCCCGGGGCCAGGCTGGCGCCGCAGTCGCCGGTGTCGGCCGCGAAGCCGTCGTCGGGCAGGCCGGCGAACGCGAGCCCGGTAGCCAGCGCGCTGCCGTCGTTGTGCAGGGTGGCGATCTGCGGTGGGCTGGTCGTGCCGACCTCGACCTCGCCGAAGTCCAGAGTTGCCGGGTCGAAGGTGAGCAGAGGAGCGGCGCTCACCGCGTAGCCGCAGCCCTGGTAGAGGGAGACGATCTGGGCTATATCCGCCGGGTCGTAGTCGAGGTCGGTGGCGGCCTGCACCACCGCCTCGGCGGCGCCGAGCTGGTTGGTGGCGCCGTTGGTCATCGCCAGCCCCTCCCAGTGGGCGATCACGGTGGCGTCGCGGCCGATCGCGTCCCAGACCTGCATGTTGCAGGACGACCAGAACTGACCGTCGGTGTGGATCTGGCCGGTGAGGTCGTCCGGATAGACATGGGTGTCGGTCCAGTTGGTCACCCGGCCGCCCCAGAACGGGTTGTGGCCGTCCCAGCTGAACACCCATTGAAATTGTGGGTCGGCCGGATCCCAGTGGCCGAAGCTGCGGCTGTATTCGGCGGCGGCGAAGTCGCCCACCCCCTCGGACAGCCCCTGGACCTGCGACAGTGAACCGCCGGTGACCCAGTCGTGAAGGCCATGGCCCAGCTCGTGGACGATGACGTCGGCGTCTTCGGCGTCGTCGACGCCCCCCTCGCCGAATTGCAGGCGGCCGGTGCCCGGGCTGTAGGAGGAGTTGTCGGCGCCGTTGAAGCCGTGCGGGTCGTATTGCACGCCGCCCGGATACTGATGCGGCTCGATCGCCAGCCCCAGGGTCTCGTTGAGATAGCGCATGTAGGTGTCGATGGCGTAATAGGTGTTCGCCGCCTCGAAGGCGTCCGGCTCGCGGGTGAAGTTCCAGTCGGAGCTGGCCTGGGCGAAGCAGCCCTTGAACGGCGCGGCCCAGTCGACGCATTCGGCCCACGGTCCGACCAGGCTGAAGGTGCCGGCGCTCTCGGTGATGTCGCGCAGGGTGCGCGTGAAGACCTCGGCGGTGAGCTGCGCCGTGTCGGCGTCGCTGCCGTCGACGTAGCCGGGATCGCCGTAGGTGGCGCCGGCCGACGACAGGGGGTCGGGATCGAACACGGTGGCGCTGCCGTCGACGGCGCCGTAGACCGCGCGATCCTCGGCGCCGAAGACCACAGCGGTGACGGCGTCGACCATGATCCGCCACTCTCCCGCCGGCGCCCGCCCGGCGATGACGTCGACCTGGTAGGTCAGGCGCGCTCCGTCCGCGCCCGGGAACACGACCAGCCCGGTCCGCTCCCAGGCGGCGCCGCCCTCGATCCGCAGGTAGTCGAAGGCGATCGCTCGCGCCTCGGGCGCCGAAACGGCCGGCTCGTTCGCGGCCAGCGTCAGGCTCGGCCGGTAGCCGCTGACCACGTGGGTCACCAGACCCCCGCGGTCGAGCTTGACCGCCAGGTCGGGGCCGTAGACCGGGATGCCGTCGACGTGCTGGCGGAAGCGGACGACGGTGCCCGAGGGGCCGGTGCGGATCATCGTCGGCTCGAGATCGGAGAGATCGGGGTCGAGACCGAGAGTCGCGGCGGCGTGCCGCAGGTACTCGCGCGCCATCTCCTCGGGGGCGGCGGGCTGCGGCCGGTAGCCGACCCGGTAGAGGGCCAGCGGCAGACCGCTCGCGTCATCGACGCGGCGGCCGGCCTCGTCGCGCGCCGCCACCGGCACCTCGAACGGAATCTCCAGCTCCGACTCGGGCCGCGGTTTGGCCGCCTCGGCCGCGGGGACAACGGCGAGCGCGGCGAAGCCGGCGAAGGCGAACATGGCGGCGAGCTGACACAGACGGGCGGCGACGATCATCGGGAACACCTCCAGCACTTTGATCGATGAGGAGACAACAGCCGAGGATTGTAGCGCTTGGCGCCCGGCGGGACCACCCGCTCGGGAACCGTGCCGTCGATCAGGGCCACTCATGGGTCGCGAACCGACGGGCCGGCTCGCCGTCCCAGGTCGAAGCGATGCGAAGGGCGGCGTGCAAGCGCCGGAACACTATCGCCCTTCGGCGAGAGGCGGGTGGTAGTCTCCAGGCGCAGGCGGGAAACCAGCTCTCCCGCACGGGCGTATCTCCAAAACGAGATCTGGGCCGGCGTCGAGCCGGTGGCAGCTCATGGCATCCACAACGTATCGCTTCGGTGAGTTTCGCCTCGATGTGGGGAGGCGGCAGCTCTGGCGTGGGCTGCAGGAGGTGCCGCTCCATCGCAAGGCCTTCGACTGCATCGTCTACCTGATCGAGCATCGAGAGCGAGCCGTCGAACGCAACGAGTTGTTCGCGGCTGTCTGGGGAGATGTCCAGCTCTCCGACGGCGTGCTCCATCAGAGCATCTTCGAGGCCCGCCGGGCGCTGCGCGACAACGGTCGGGAGCAGCGCTTCATCGAGACCGTCCGCGCCTTCGGCTATCGATGGGCTGTGCCGGTGGTAGCTGAGGAAGCGGCGGCAGCCCCCAACCCGCGAGCAGCCGACACCAGGCGGTCGGATCGGCCCGAGGCGGATCTCGTCGCGCCGAGCGGCGTCATGGCGGTGAACGGTCCGCGCCAGGATGCGCGGCGCGGCGGCGGGCTCGTCCGGCTCGGGATCGCGTTCGCGGCGGTTATCGCACTGACCGGCGGCGCGGCCTATCTGTGGCGGGGCGGTTACGCCGACGCCGGGGCCGCGCCCGCCGAGCTCGAAAGCAGCGCGCGAGTCGCCCTCCTGTTGCCCGTGACCACGGCGACCGGGGATGGCGACGCCTGGATGCGGCTCGGGCTCATGGATCTGATAGCCGAGCGCCTGCGCGCCGCGGGTCAGCCGATGGTACCCAGCGACACCGTGATCGCGTCCCTGGGTGGCCACAGCTCGGATCCCGGCCCGGAGGAGCTGCGCGAGCTGGCCGCGACGACCGGTGCCCGGTTGGTGCTGGCGGCGCGGGTCGAGAGATCGGGTGCCGGGTGGCGGGTGTCGCTGCGCAGTCTCGCGGGCGTCGAACCACCGCTCGCCGCGCGCGGTGAAGCTGGGGACGTGATCAAGGCGGCCCGCGCCGCGGCCGATCGCCTGGCGCGCGCTCGAGGTCTCATGCCGGCGCCCGAGCGACGTGCCGAGCCCGGCCTGGAGCCGCTGTTGCGGCGAGTCGAGGCGGCGATCCTGGCGGGAGAGCCCGACGCCGCGCGAGCGCTCATCGAGACGGCGGATTCGAGGCTGCAGCGGCACCCCGCGATCCGCTTCAACCTCGCACGCCTGAGCCGCTTGCGCCACGATCTCGACGGCGCGCGCGCGGCCTATCAGGCTCTCTTGACGGACACGGCTGTCGCGGAGGAGCCGCTGTTGCGCCTGCGCATCCTGCACTGCCTCGGCGAGATCCACCTGTTCCGCGGCGACTTCGCCGCTGCCTCCTCGGTCCTACACGAGGCAGAGCAGCTCCTGGTCCAGGGGGCGACATCGGCCACCGGCGGTCGGATCTACGCAACCTTGGGCAAGGTAGAGCTCTTCCGTGGCGCCCTCGACGCGGCGCGCCCGTATTTTGCGCAAGCACGCGTCGCGTTGCAGGGAACCGGCGACGCCACCGGCCTGGCGGACCTCGACAACCATCTGGGCGTGCTCGAGGCGCTGGACGAGCGCTATGCCGAGGCGGTGCCGCGTTTCGAGAAGGCGGCATCCCAGGCTGCCGCGATGCACGACTGGGGCAGCGAGCTGGCCAATCGCGCCAACTTGCTCTACGGCCATGTGGCGCTGCTCGATCCGGGAGCGGCCCAGGCGGTCGAGTCGCGGGTGAACGAGTTGCTGGCCCAGGTCCCCAATCCGTGGATCCGGGCATGGGCGAACCTGACGCAGGCGTATCTGCTGAGACACACGGGCCGTTTGCGAGCCGCGGAGGGCGTGCTCGACGGCGTGCTGCGCGCCACGGAAGCGGTGGCGGATCTCGACCTGGCGCGCCAACGCGCCCTGGTGCTCGCCGCCGAGATGGCGCTCGAGGTCGGCAACACCGCGCGAGCGGCCGAGCTCGCATCCGAGGTGGTCGCCGGGGTGCCTCCGAACCATGCCCTGATGGCCGAGGAGCGCGGCCGCGCGTCGTTGATCGCCGTGCGTGCCGATCTGGCGCGCGACCGCAAGGCGGCTGCGGCGGAGAAGGCGGTCGCTCTCGGCGAATGGGCCGATCTCCAGACGGCTCTGGCTCCACGGATCTACGCGGCGCTGGCGCGTGCCGAGCTGGCCGCCGCCAGGGGTGAGCAGGAGATAGCCAGGACCTCCTTCGAGAGTGCCTTGGCCCTGGCGGATACCCGCGGCACCCCCCTGCGTCTGCTGCAGGTTGCCCAAACCTACGTCCCCTGGCTCCTCGCCGAGGGGCCCCACAGGTCTCCCGATCCCGCCCGCGCCCTCGTGGTCGCCGATCGCCTCGCCGCTTACGCGGATCGCCATTACGAGTCCGCCTTGCTGCAGCTTCGCGTCACGCATGCGACGGCCCTCCCCGCGGCGTGGCGCGTCGCTCTGGCCCGCACCCGGGCCATGGCAGGAGAAAGGGAGGTCCCCGACGATCTGCGCGCGACGCCGTTCGGATGAGCGCTCGGACGTCCAGATCTGAGCATCGTCTGAGCCCCCTCTGAGGGCATCGGATTGCACGCCCATTGCGGATTGCCCTAGCGTGCCGACGATGACCAGACCTTCCTCGACCGCCGCCGTGGTGCGGATCCTGCTGGGGCTCGCGATGGTGCTTGTTCCAAATCCGAGCAACGGGCAGTCGGCCGAATTGCTCGCCTCCGACGGCGCCGCTTTCGATTTTTTCGGTTGGCGCGTCGCCGTGTACGGCGACACCGCGCTGGTAGGCGCCTTCCTGGCCGACATCGACGGCCGGCCCGACGAAGGTGCTGCCTACGTCTACCGACGCGAGCCGACGAGCGGGGCGTGGATCGAGGAGGCGAAGCTCACGGTGGTCTGTGACGTCGTCGTGGTGCAGATCTGCGGCTTCGGAACCAGCGTCGCCCTGGAGGGGAACACCGCACTGATCGGGGCGCCGGACGCGGACCCGAACGGCAACGCCAGCCAGGGTGCGGCGTACGTCTTCGTGTCGGATCCCGCGAGCGGCGAATGGACGGAAGAGGCCAAGCTCGTCGCCTCCGACGGCGTGGCGTTCGACCAGCTGGGGATCGAGGTGGCGCTGGCCGATGGCATCGCCCTCGCCGGCGCCCCGTTCGCGACCGTGGAAGGAGACTTCCTGCGCGGCACGGCCTACCTGTTCGAGCGCGATCCGGCGAGCGGCGCCTGGGAGCAGGTCGCCAAGCTCATCAACCCCGAGGGGGACGAGTTCGACGAGTTCGGTGCCGCGGTCGCCCTGTCGGGACAAACCGCTCTCGTCGGCGAGCCGTTCACCGCCGTCGGTGAAAACTCGATTCAAGGTGCGGTCCACGTCTTCGAGCGCGACGCGGCGGGCAACTGGACCCGGCAGGCTCGCCTGGTGGCGTCCGACGGCGCCTTCGCCGATGACTTCGGCGCCGCTGTCGCGTTGTCGGGCGACGTCGCGCTGATCGGGGCTCGCGGCGTCGACATCGGCGGCAACATCGAGCAGGGAGCCGCCTACGTGTTCACCCGCGATGCCGAGACGGGGGAGTGGACCGAGCGAGCCAAGCTCACGATCCCCGACGGCGCGAGCAAGGACTTCTTCGCCAGTCACGTCGCACTGTCCGACGGCGATACCGCCCTGATCGGCGCGCCGACCGCCGACGAGGCGCGGGGAGTGGCGTACGTCTTCGAGCGCGAGCAGGAGAGCGAGACCTGGAGCCAGACGGCAAGGCTGGATCCTCCGGCGTCGGAGGCGGGTGCCGGCTTCGGTACGGTCGCGATCGCGGGTGGACGGGCGGTGATCGGATCTCCCCTTGCGGACGTCTCCGGCACCCCGGACCAGGGAGCGGCCTACGTCTTCGATTTGGACGCGGGCACGACCTTCTCCGCGACGGCGTTGACGGTCGACTTCTCCGTGGGCTCCCGCGATCCGAACGTCGAGCCCGTGCCGGCGCGCTCCGACGCCAACGGCGTCTTCGAGCCAGGAGAGGTCGTGGAGGTCGCCCCCGGTTGGCGCAACGACAGCACCGAGCCCGCGAGCCTCGCTGGAACCGCGACGGATTTCACCGGCCCGGCCGGAGCCACCTACACGACGGTTCAGGACTCAGCGGACTACGGCTTGATCGACGCGGGCGAGACCGGGAGCTGCGCCAACACCGGCGTCTGCTACCGGCTGGGCGTCGAAGGCGACCGCCCGGCCACGCACTGGGAGGCGAGCTTCGAGGAGACGCTCTCCGACGATACGAGCAAGACCTGGAGCCTGCACATAGGGGACAGCTTCACGGACGTGCCGCGGCAAAGCGCCTTCTATACCGTCATCGAGACCCTGCTGCATCACGGAGTGACCGCCGGCTGCGCCGGCACCGAATATTGCCCCGGGGGCAGCAACACCCGCGGCCAGACGGCGGTGTTGTTGCTCAAGGCCTCCGAGGGCGGCGACTATCTGCCGCCGGCCTGCGTCGAGGGCGAGGAGGCGTTCGCCGACGTGCCGTTCGACAGCACGTCCTGCCCGTGGGTCGAGGAGCTGGCGCGGCGCGGCGTGACCGTCGGCTGCGGCGAAGGAAACTACTGTCCGAACGCCTCGGTGAGCCGCGATCAGATGGCGGTGTTCCTGCTCAAGACGCTCCTGGGGCCGGCGTACGTGCCGCCGGCATGCAGCGGGCTGTTCGAAGACGTGCCTTGTCCGTCGCTGTTCGCGGGCTGGATCGAGGACCTAGTGGCGCGGCAGGTCACGTCGGGCTGCGGCGGCGGCAGCTACTGTCCCGGCGCCCCGGTCACTCGCGGCCAGACGGCAGCCTTCGTCACCAGGACTTTCGGTCTGATGCTCTATGGGCCATGAGTTGGGCAGGTGCCCCATAGAGGCTCGCTCGACGTGGCGTCGAATCATCCCGGCGAGGTGGTAGCGTCGCGGCGCCTGTGGCGCCCCGAATGCTTGAATCGCACGCCAGGTGGCGACGCCGCGGAGCCGCCGCCGCGCTCTTCCTCCTGGTCATCCTGATCTATCGGGAGTCCGAGGTCACGATGACCTCGGACGCGCACTACACGATGCTGGCGAGCGTCGCGCTGCTCGATGGACAGGGCCTCGACGTCGGGTCCTATCTGCCGAGGCCGCTCGATCCCCAGCGGCATCCGGGAATGAAACTGCCGCGCGATCCGGACGGCCTGCCGTACCAGCTCATGGAGATCGACGGCCGCCTCGTGCCGTTCTACCCTCCCGGCACCGCCGTGCTCTCGGCTCCCGTGGTCGCCCTGATGCGGCCACTGGGCTACGGACCGTTCGACGCGCAGGGGCGCTACGACGCCGTCAGCGAGCAGCGGGCGATGAGGCACATCGCGTTCCTGTTGACGGCGTCGTTCATCGTCCTCGTGTTCCTGATGGCGAGCGAGCTGCTGCAGTTGTCGGTGTCGTTCCTGTTCGGTCTGGCGGCCGCGCTCGCGACCCCCGCCTGGAGCACCCTGTCGCGAAGTCTGTGGAGCCATGACTGGATGGTCGTGCTGGCGGCCGCGGCGATCTGGCTGCTCCTGCGCTCGGCGACCCGCGGCCGACCGCCTCCGGCCATCGTGCTCGGCACCCTCGCGGCATGGAGCGCCTTCGTGCGGCCGACCGGTGTCCTGGTACTGGCCGGCGTCGGGGTCTTCCTGTTGCTCTTCTCGCCTCGAGCGGTGCTGCGCTACGCCGTCTCGGCGCTTCTCTGGGCCGTGATCTTCGGGCTCTGCTTCCAGGCCACGTACGGCACCATGTTGCCGCCGTATTTCACCGGGCACGCCATGGCGACCGGAGGCTGGCGGTTCGCCGAGGCGCTGGCGGGGACCCTGGTCTCCCCGAGCCGCGGATTGCTCGTCTTCTGCCCGTGGATCGTCTGCGTCGCGTGGCTGTTGTGGCGCTATCGCCGCACGCGGCGGTCGCGGGGATGGGTCGTGCTGGCGACGGCGATCGTCGGCGCGCAACTGTTGACCGTGGGTACGTCTGGAACGCCCTGCCGGTCGACGTGAACCAGGACGTCCGTCGGCTGTGGAGCTGGTCGGACCCCCAGTTCCTGGCCTGGCGCACGTCCCGTCGCCAGCCCCGTTCGGGACGCCGCGGCGGAGTGTCGGCGACCGGCGCGCGTCCTATAGTGCGGCGTGGGGAGGAGAGCCGTCCACGAGAGGAGGAGTTACGATGCAGTTCCGCAGCCTGATCCTGGTCTTTGCCGGGCTGCCGGCAGCGGCGAGCCTGGCGCAGGCACCCGCACAGGGGACTGCCCAGGTCAGCGTCGCGCGCGCCAACTTCCGCGCTACCTGCTCGCTGGACGCCGACGTCATGGCCACGCTCCTCGAAGGCGCGGAGGTCGAGGTCCTGGCGAGCGAAGGCGACTGGTACCGCGTGCGTCACCTCGCGACCGGCATCGAGGGCTGTCTCCACCACACCGTGCTCGGCAGCGTCGCGGTGTCCGAGGTGGAGGCGGAGGACGATCTCCGCGAGGCCGAGGCCCGTGAAGCCGCGGAGCGCGAGGCGGCGGCCCGTGAGGCTGCGGAGCGCGAGGCCGCGGCTCGTGCGGCCGAGCTGGAGGCGCAGCGCGAGCGCCGCGAGGCCGAGCTCGCCGCTCGCGAAGCAGAAGGGGAGCAGATGGCCCGTGAGGCAGACCGAGCCACCCCCGGCAGCAAGCGGCTCACCGGCTACCTCGACTTCAACATCGGCTACACGGCGCCGGCCGTCGACCGCCTCACGTACAGCGGCCCGGTCACCCAGGGGAGCCCACCCAGGGTGGTTCCCGGCAGTCGCGCGGATTCGGACTACCAGTACGACCGCGATCTGACGTTCGGCGTTGCGGGAGGGTTCCTGCGGGCGCTGGCCGCGGGCGGCGGCATTGGTGCCGGAGTGAGTCACACGCGGGCGACGTACGCGGTGGATCTCGACTTGCAGGTCTCGCGGCCCCATAGCATGCTCCCCATGGCCATCGTCGCGGACGGCATCGCGACTCCCGGCCCCGACCGCGAGGAGACCGCCGTGCACCTCCACGTCGTCTACGCGCCGCCGACCGCGGAGCAGTGGCGGATCCGCCTCTTCCTCGGCCCGAGCCTGTTCCGCAGCGAGCTGCCGCTGTGGAGCGTGGTCGTCTCGCGATTCCCGGTGAATCCTCCTCGCATGGAGATTCAGCGCGTCGAGTTCAGCACCCAAGAGGAGACCGTGGTGGGGGGGCATGTGGGGGCCGATCTCGCCTACTTCTTCTCCGACGTGTTCGGGATCGGGGCGTTGGGAATGTTCAGCCGCGCGACGGGCGAGGTCACCATCGCTCTCCCGGATCCGGCGGAATCCCTCGCGGCGGATTTCGACCTTGGAGGTGTCTCCGCGACCCTCGGCCTCCGCCTCCGCTTCTGACCGCGGGTGAACGACTCGAGGATCAAGCGGCCGACGCGACGGCTAAGCGCCCGCGGCCCTCTCCGACCCCACGCGGCGGGCCATTGTCGCCAGGTTGAAGACCGGTCCGGCCTCGGTGGCGGAGCTGGCGCAGCCGTTTCGGATGTCGCAGCAGGCCGTGTCCAAGCACTTGGCCTGCCTCGAGCGGGCGCGGCTGGTGCGCAAGCGACGCGAGGGACGCAAGCACATCTGCGAGCTCGATCCCGTACCGCTGCGCGAGGTGGCGGATTGGGTCGAGGACTACCGACGCCACTGGGAGGGGGCGTTCGGTCGCCTCCGCAGGTTGCTGCAGCAGCAGGAAGACAAACCCGAATGACGACGGGGAGGCAAACGATGATCCACGACGCCTCACGGGCGCTCGACGTCGAGTCCGAGCCGCCGGTCAGGATCCAAGAAACCTTCGATTCCCCGCGCGAGCGCGTCTTCGACGCTTGGGTACGGCGGGACCTGCTCGAGCGATGGTTCGCCCCGCATGGCTGCACGCTGCACATCGCGCGCCTGGACGCACGGACGGGCGGCGGCTACCACTGGTGCGTTCGTAATCCCGCGTTCGGTGACTGCTGGACGATCGGGTCGTATATCGAAGTCGTCCGACCGGAACGGATCGTCTTCACCTCCGTGATCGCGGATGCCGCCGGACAGCCGGCGACCCCGGAGAGTCAGGGACATGACCCCGCGTGGCCCGCCGAGACGGTAGTGCACGTGAGGTTCGACGAGCGCGGTGCGCGGACGCTGGTGACGCTGGAACAGAGCGTCAGCGAGGCCCTGGCCAAGCGCACCGGCGCCCACCCGAGCTGGATGGAGATGTTCGATCGACTGAGCCGACTGGTGGCCGGCGGGAGCGAATGACCATGTGTGGCATGACCCTTCTCCTTCTCTGCGCGGTGGCCCTGTCCACCGGTCGCGCCGCGGTGGCTCGCGATGTCACGGCTGGAGGGGACGCGACCCAAAAGGCTTCGCAAGAACCTGTCGCCAGCGGACACGCTCCCGTGAACGGCATCAGCATGTACTACGAGGTCCACGGACAGGAGGACGGCATCCCCCTCGTCCTTCTCCACGGCGGCGGATCGACGATCGAGTCGACGTTCGGCGAGATACTCCCGTTCCTCGCAGAGGATCGCCGCGTGATCGCGCTCGAAGAGCAGGGGCACGGCCGTACCACCGACCGCGACCAGCCGGTGCGCTTCGAGACCTCCGCCGCCGACGTCGCGGCGCTGCTGCGGCACCTCGAGGTCGAACGGGCGGACCTCTTCGGTTTCAGCAACGGCGCCAGCGTGGCGCTGCAGGTCGCCATACGGCACCCCGAGCTCGTGCGCAAGCTGGTCTTCGCCTCGTCATTTACCAAGAGAGACGGCGCGCACCCCCAGCTCTGGGATTTCATCGCGCAAGCGGACTTCTCGTCCATGCCCCAACCTCTGAAGGACGCGTTCTTGAGAGTGAGCCCGAACGTACAGAAGCTGAAGGCGATGCACGACAAGGATCTCGCCCGCATCCGCAGCTTCCGGGACGTACCGGATGACTCCGTCCGCTCGATCCGCGCCGCCACCCTGATCGTGCTCGGGGACAGGGACGTCGTGAAGCCCGAGCACGCGCTCGAGCTGACACACCTGATTCCCGACGCACGGCTGCTGATTGTGCCCGGCGGACACGGGGACTATCTCGGCGAAGTCGTCGCGGCGGCGAGCGAACCGCACGATCCCGCGCTGACGGCACGGCTGGTCGAGCAGTTCCTCACGACTTCCTCTGTGCCCAGGCCCTGAGAACAGCACCCCAAGACGTGACCCACACCTGGCCGTAGGGTTCCGTGTCCCAGTGACGAATCGATACGTGGTTTGCATGCGAAATACGGATGTGTTATAACCGCGGCTCCGCTAGGCTTTCCACGCCATCCGCAGCGGGGGGATCACCAGAGTAGACCAAGCGTGGGCGCCGGCTCACGCTACGACCGGAGGAGGGGAGAACTTTGGTTCGCGGTGACCGTCTCACAGGCCTCTCGGCGAGTTTCGTCGCCGTAACACATTGCGCAGTCGAGCCGACGGAGGGAGCTCCGTCGAGGCGGCACGAGGTCCGGCATCCGGATCTCGGGGCCGAGGTGTGACCGCGGTCACAGCATCTTGGTGATGTCATTGCGATTCGATAGCAGCAACGAGCCGAGCCCGGACGGGCGGGGGAATCACGCCTGACGGGAACGGTATCAATGTGTCCATAAGTGCCGGGGGTCCGACGACTCAAGCAGGGGGAGAAGCGAGTCATGCGAGAGACGTGGAATCGGTGGTGCGGCGTAACGATTGCGGTGTTGCTCGCGGCGATGGCCGGTCTGGCGGTCGCCCCGAGTTCTGCGGTGGTGGTGCCGCAGGACGAGCCCCTGCGAAAGCACGAGTTTCGACACCCGAACCTGTGGTACGAGAACATCTTCCGACCGCTGGCCGAGCTGCCGGTGCACATCGCGCGCAAGCTCGGTCCCGAGCTGAGCGGTCTGCGCGTCGACCCGGGGCACGCGTTCTTCGACCTGCGCACCGGCCGCTGGGGCACCCTGAT
>JBOGJI010000038.1:0-36610 GCA_050747865.1 Thermoanaerobaculia bacterium | reverse complement strand
GCCTGCTTCGCCGCGGCTTGCGCCGCCGCCTTCTCCTGCTCGCGGGCCTGCTCGGCCGCCGCCTTCTTGGCGCGCTCGCGCGCGGCCTCCGCCTCGGCGCGCTGCTTCGCCTGCGCCTGGAGCTCCTTCTCCAGCTCCTGCGCCCCGCCGAGGTAGGCGTCGACGATCCGCGAGGTGAGCAGCCGGACGGTGCGGATCGAGTCGTCGTTGCCGGGCACTATGTAGTCGATCAGCTCGGGATCGCAGTTGGTGTCAACGATGGCGATGATCGGGATCCCCAGCTTGATCGCCTCGGCGACGGCGATCGCCTCGGTTCGCGGGTCGACGATGAAGATGGCGTCGGGAAGCTCGGTCATCGCCCGGATGCCGTCCAGGTTGCGGGCCAGCCGATCGCGATCGCGCTGCAGGCGCAGCCGCTCCTTCTTGAGCAAGCCCTTCTCCTCGTCCCCCAGCCACTCCTCGATCTCCTCCAGCCGCTCGACCGAGCCGCGCACGGTGACGAAGTTGGTCAGCGTGCCCCCGAGCCAGCGATGGGTGACAAAGAACTGGCCGGCGCGGACGGCCTCCTCGGCCACCACCTCCTGCGCCTGGCGCTTGGTGCCGACGAAGAGCACGCGCCGACCCGCGTGGCCGAGATCGGCGGCGAACTGCGCGGCCTCGCGGAACAGCGCCTGCGTCTTCTGCAGGTCGATGATGTAGATCCCGTTGCGCTTGCCGAAGATGAACCGCTTCATCTTCGGGTTCCAGCGCCGCGTCTGATGCCCGAAGTGGACCCCCGCCTCGAGCAGCTCTCTCATCTCCACGTCAACTACCGACATCGTCTCTCCTTCGGCGCGCACTGGGCTTGCCGCTTCGCGTCAAGCCCAGTGGCGTTGCTCTTTGGCGTCCTCGCTCATCGCTCGGCCGCAGCACGCTGCGGATCCCTAACGCTTGCTGAACTGGAAGCGGGCGCGCGCACCCTTCTGGCCGTACTTCTTGCGCTCCTTCTTGCGCGGATCCCGGGTGAGGAAACCGGCTCCCTTGAGCCGCTCGCGCAGCTCGCCGTCATGCTCCACCAGGGCACGGGCGACGCCGTGGCGTACCGCCCCCGCCTGCCCGGCCTGCCCGCCGCCGACGACCGTGCAAACGACATCGAGCTTCTCGGCCGTGTCGGTCAACAGCAGGGGCTGCTTGATGATCATCCTGAGCACGTCGTTGCGGAAGTACTCGTCGAGGCTGCGGCCGTTGACCTGGAACGCGCCCGTTCCCGGGCGCAGGAAGATGCGGGCACTGGCGGTCTTGCGGCGGCCGGTGCCGTAGTTCTGCTGGACGTCACTCAACTCTTGGCTACCTCAATATTGAGCGGCTGCGGATTCTGCGCCGCGTGCGGGTGCTCCGGCCCGGCGTAGACCTTGAGCTTGCGGAACTGACGGCGACCCAGGGGTCCCTTGGGAAGCATCCTCTTGACCGCCAGCTGCACGAGCTGCTCGGGCCGGCTCTGCCGCACCTCGGCAGCGGTCCGGCTCTTCAGGCCTCCGGGCCGGCCGCTCTGCCGATAGTAGATCTTCTGCTGCTCCTTGCGGCCGGTGAGCACCGTCTGCCGGGCATTGACCACCACCACGAAGTCGCCCATGTCCAGGTGCCGGGCGTAGGTCGGCTTCTCCTTGCCGGTCAGCAGCCTCGCCACGCGAGTGCTGAGGCGGCCCAGCGGCACCCCGGTCGCGTCCACGACGAACCAGCGGTGATCCACGTCCCCGGCCTTGGGGCTGTACGTCTTCTGCTGCATCGAGCTGTCTCCGATTGTACAGGCGAACAACACCCGCCCTTCGCACAGCGAAGGTTACGGATGGTATGCGCGGACACGGTCCGCTGTCAACTCGGCCGAAGGCCGAGTCGTCGACACCGGCACCAGGAACACAGAGGCACTCGCACGAGGCGCGAGCAGCCGGCTAGACTACGGATCCGATGGCGGCGCCGGCGACCACCCTCGATAAGCGGAGCGAGACGATCCGCGACATGTTCGCCGGCGTGGCGCCGCGCTACGACCTGCTCAACCACCTGCTCTCCGGCTCGCTCGATCGGCGCTGGCGCCGGCAGGCGGCGGAGGTGCTCGCCGCCCGTTCCGGTGAGCGAATCCTGGACCTCTGCGCCGGCACCGGCGACCAGGCGCTGGCCGTCGCCCCCTCCGGAGCCCGCGTCGTGGCCAGCGACTTCTGCCTGCCGATGCTCGTGCGCGCGCGGCCCAAGTTGCGGCGGCTGGGCGGTGGCGCGCCCCAGCCCATGGTCGGCGACGCGCTCGCCCTGCCCCACGCGGACGGCGCCTTCGACGGAGCCACGGTGTCGTTCGGGCTGCGCAATGTCGCCGACCTCGACCGCGCGCTCGCCGAGCTCGCCCGGGTCCTCCGGTCGGGCGGCCGGCTGGTAGTGCTGGAGTTCATGGTGCCGGTGCGCCAGCCGCTGCGAGCGCTCTATCTCTTCTATTTCCGCCGCGCCCTGCCGGCGATCGGGCGGCTGCTCTCGCCTCGCGGATCGGCGTACGGCTACCTGCCGAGCTCGGTCCTGGAGTTCCCGCAGCGCCAGGCGTTCACCGGGCGCATGCGCGCCGCCGGCTTCGAAGGCGTGCGCTGGCAGGGGCTCACCTTCGGCATCGTCGGCCTCTACCGGGGAATCCGCGAGTGACCCGGATCCTCGACGGCAAGACCCACGCCGCAACGATCCGTGACGAGGTCGCGGCGTCGGTGCGGCGTCTGGCCGCCTCCGGCCACCGGCCTCCCGGCCTGGCGGTGATCCTGGTGGGTGAAGACCCCGCTTCCGAGGTCTACGTGGCGAGCAAGGAGCGGGCCGCCCGGGAGGCGGGATTCGAGAGCCGCACCGTGCGCCTGCCCGCGACCGTCTCCGCCGACGAGCTGGCCGCCGAGATCGAGCGGCTGAACGAGGACCCGGAGGTCGACGGCTTCCTGGTACAGCTCCCCCTGCCCGCCGGCCTGCCGCAGGCCGCGCTGCTCGACCGCGTACGGCCGGACAAGGACGTGGACGGCTTCCACCCGGTCAACGTCGGGCGGCTTTGGCTCGACCGGGAGGGCTTCGCCCCCGCCACCCCGGCGGGAATCGTCGAGCTGCTGCGCCGCGAGCGCATCCCGCTCGAGGGGCGCCACGCCGTGATCGTGGGCCGCAGCGCGATCGTCGGCAAGCCCTTGGCGGCCCTGCTGCTGCGCGAGCAGTGCACGGTGACGGTCTGCCACTCGCGCACGCGCGATCTCGCGGCGCTCTGCCGGCAGGCGGATCTGGTGGTGGCGGCCGTCGGCCGCGCCGGGCTGATCGGACCGGAGCACGTGCAGGAAGGCGCGGTAGTCGTCGACGTGGGCATCCACCGTCTGAGCGACCGCGCCGAGGTCGAGCGCCTGTTCCCCGGTGACGCGGAGCGGCTGGCGACGCTGGAGCGCCGCGGCTCCGTGCTCACCGGCGACGTCGACTTCGCGCGGGTCGCCCGGCTCGCCGGCGCCATCACCCCTGTGCCCGGCGGCGTCGGCCCCCTCACCGTCGCCATGCTGCTGGTCAACACGCTGCGTGCGGCTCACCGACATCTGGGGATTGAGAGCCTGTGAGTGGATCTCTGCCCTCCGGCGAGGAGCCGGCCTGATGGCCCGCTTCACCGTCGGCCTCACCGGGGGACTGGCGAGCGGCAAGAGCACGGTGGCGGAGTGGCTCGAGGCCGAGGGCCTGACGGTGGTGGACGCCGACGACATCGTGGCGCGTCTCTACCTGCCGGGCGGCGAGGGAGCTGAACGGGTCCGCGAGCTCTTTGGAGCCGACTTTCTCAAGCCGGACGGCGGCGTCGACGCCCCGGCGCTGGCGCGGCGGGTGTTCGCCGACACCGAGGCGCGGCGGCGGCTGGAGCAGGCGATCCACCCCCTGGTCGGCCGCGAGTTCGCCAGCATCGCCGAGCGCTCGTCGGGGATCGTGGTCTTCGAGGCGACCCTGCTGGTGGAGTCCGGCCTCGCCGAGGCGCTCGATCTGGTGGTGACGGTGGAGGCCGATCGCGCGATACGGCTCGATCGGGCCGTCCACCGTGGTCTCGACGAGCGGCAAGCCGAGGCGCGTCTCGACGCCCAGGGAGACGGCGCCGTCCGCCGCGCCGGCGCCCACCGGGTGCTGCGCAACGACGGCACGCTGCCCGAGCTGCGCGCGCAGGTCGACGCCCTGATCGCCGATGCGCGCGAGCTGGCGTCGGTCCGCGGGAACGACGCCCCTTGACGCCACCGCCCCGCTTCACGCTGGTCACCGGGAACCCGGGCAAGCTGGCCGAGGCCCGGCGCCTCTGCCCGCTGCCGTTCGACGCCTTCGAGCTCGACCTGCCCGAGATCCAGTCGCTCTCCTTCGCCGAGGTCGCGCGCGCCAAAGCCGACGAGGCGTGGCGCCACCTCGGACGGCCGCTGGTGGTCGAGGAAGCCGGCCTGGAGCTGGCCGCGTGGAACGGCTTCCCCGGCCCGTTGGTGAAGTGGATGTTGGAGGCGGCCGGCGCCGCCGGCATCGCCCGCACGGCCCTCGCCCTCAGCGAGACTCGAGCGACCGCTCGCTGCCTGCTCCTCTACCGAGACGCCGAACGCGAGATCCTCGCCGAAGGCGTCACGCCCGGCCGCATCGTCGAGCCCCGCGGCGACTGCGGCTTCGGCTGGGACCCCATCTTTCTGCCCGAGGGCTCCAATCAGACGTTTGCGGAGCTGACGGCAGAGCAGAAGGACACGTTCTCCCATCGCGGTCGCGCCTGGCGTGATCTCGTCCAGCAGCTCACCCGCCGATCCGACGGACCTCTTCGCAACCCTACCCACGATCCCTGCCGCCGCCCCGAATTTTCACGCGAGGATGGGGGCAGTGACGGCTAAGAGCCTGCGACCCACGGGAGAGATGGTCACAGGCTCCAGCCTCCTGCTCCGATCCCGCCGTGTGGTGACGCCGGACGGAGCTCGGCCGGCGACGGTGGTGGTGCGGAACGGGCGGATCGAAGCCGTGGAACGGTGGTCGCAGCCGTCGGCCCGTGGGCCGATCGTCGACGTCGGAGACCACGTGGTGCTGCCCGGGCTCGTCGATACCCACGTGCACGCGAACGACCCGGGACGGGCGGAGTGGGAGGGGTTCGACTGCGCCACGCGGGCGGCGGCCGGCGGCGGCGTGACGACGCTCGTCGACATGCCGCTCAACAGCGTGCCGGCGACGACCACGCCGCGGGGGCTGGCCGCCAAGCGGGCTGCCGCCAAGGAACGGCTGTGGGTCGACGTCGGGCTGTGGGGCGGCGCCGTGCCGGACAACCGAGAGCACCTGGCAGCCCTGTGGGAAGGAGGCGTCCTCGGCTTCAAGGCATTCTTGGCGCCCTCCGGGGTCGAAGAGTTCCCGCCGCTCGAGAGAGAAGGACTCCGGAAGGCGCTCGTCACCTTGGCTGGGCTCGGCGCGGTGCTCTTGGTCCACGCCGAGCTGCCGGCACAACTCGACGTGGACTGGGCGGAGAAAACGGCGCCGGAGTCGCGGCGCCGCTACGCCGCCTACCTCGCCTCGCGTCCACCGGCTGCCGAGGTCGCGGCCGTCGAGCTCGTGGCAGAGCTTGCCGAGCAGACCGGCGCCCGGGCGCACATCGTCCACGTGGCCTCGGCCGAGGCGGTGGATGCCGTGCGAGCGGCCCGCCGACGCGGCGTGGCGCTCTCCGCCGAAACCTGTCCCCACTACTTGACGGCCGCCGCCGAGGAGATTCCCGACGGCGCCACCCTTTGGAAGTGTGCCCCGCCGATCCGCGAGTCGGGGCACCGGGAGGCTCTCTGGCAGGCGCTCGTCGCCGGCGATCTCGAGCTGGTGGCGAGCGACCATTCGCCGACCCCGCCCGCGGGCAAGCACCTCGAGACAGGGGACTTCGGCCGCGCCTGGGGTGGCGTCGCCTCGCTGCAGCTCTTGCTCCCCCTGGTGTGGACCGGGTCGCGGGAGCGCTCGGTGCCGATTGAGCGCCTCGCCGAGTGGCTCGCCGCCGCCCCTGCCCGCCTCGCCGGCCTCACGGGTCGGAAGGGCGCCATCGCCTCCGGTCACGACGCCGATCTGGTGATCTTCGACCCGGAGGCGACGTTCCCCGTCGATCCGGATAGGCTCTTCGATCGGCACCGGCTCTCCCCCTACGCAGGACGCCGGCTCGCCGGCCGCGTGCGGCGCGTCTTCCTGCGGGGGGTGGAGATTTTCGACGGGGAGCGGGTGCGAGAGCGAGCAACCGGAAGGCTGTTGAAACGATGACCGACGACTTCACCGAGCTCACCGACCTGGCGAGTGAACGCCTCGGCGCCACCGTCCTGTGGGCCAACGACGAGTTCTTCGCGCCGAAGGAACGGTTGCTCGCCGAGGCGGAGCCGGTCCAGGACCCCCATCGCTACACCGACAGGGGCACGTGGATGGACGGCTGGGAGACCCGGCGCCGGCGGCAGCCGGGCCATGACGCCTGCCTGATCCGGCTCGGCTGCCCGGGCGTGGTGCGGGGCGTCGTGGTCGACACCCGCCACTTCGTCGGCAATGCCCCGCAAGCGTTCGCCCTCGACGGCGTGGAGCTCGTCTCCGAGGGCCCCAACCTTGCGGCGCTGCTCGCCCCCGACATGGTGTGGCAGCCGCTGCTAGCGCGCCACTACCTCGTCCCCGATGCGATCAACCCCTTCCCCATCGCCGGCGACGACCGGGTCACCCACCTGCGCTTCTCGATCTTCCCGGACGGCGGAGTGGCGCGGCTCCGGGTCCACGGCGAGCCGGCCCCGGACTGGCAGGCGCTGAGCCGGCGCGGTGAGGTCGACCTCGCGGCGGCCGAGCACGGCGGGCGGGTGCTGGCGACCTCCGACGGCTTCTTCGGCCGGCCGCACAACCTGATCCTCCCCGGGCCGCCCCGGGGAATGCAGGACGGCTGGGAGACGCGCCGACGGCGAGGGCCTGGGCACGACTGGGTGGTCGTGCGGCTGGCAAGGCCCGGCCGTATCAACCGCATCGAGGTGGACACCACGTTCTTCAAGGGGAACGCTCCGGAAAGCTGTCGCCTGGAGGGGTGCGCGCCGGGCGACTACGCCGAGGATGGGACACCGTGGCTCACCCTTGTCGAGAGAGCCCGGCTCGAGCCCCACGCCTGCCACGAGCTGGCGCTCAGCGAGCAGGGTCCTCCGGTGTCGCATCTGAAGCTTTCGATCTTCCCCGACGGCGGGGTGGCGCGGCTGCGGGCCTGGGGACGGGCTGAGAGCGAACCGTGACACTCGACGAATTCCATCGGCTCGCGCCCGAGGAGGCGACGGCGGCGCTTTCCGCCTGCTGTGGCTCGCGCCGCTGGGCGGTCATGCTGGCGGCCCGCCGGCCCCTCGACTCGCTCGCCGAGCTTCAAGCCGCCGCCGAAGAGGTCTGGTGGGAACTCGAACCGGAGGACTGGCTGCAAGCCTTCGCCGCCCACCCGCGGATCGGCGTGCATCCGCCGGGCGACGAGCAGCGAAACCGCTGGTCGGCCCGGGAGCAGGCCGGAGGGGCTCGCGACGATGCGCTGCGGCAGGCGCTGACTCGCGGCAACCGGGAGTACGAGGAGCGCTTCGGGTACCGCTACATCGTCAACGCCACAGGCAAGACGGGGGAGGAGATGCTGGCGATTCTGCACCGCCGCCTCACCTACGACCGGGAGACCGAGCTCAAAGAGGCCGCGGGAGAGCAGGCGGCAATCACCAGGCTGCGCCTGGGGAAACTCCTGGATTGAGGCTGTAAGAGGAGGGACCATGAGTGGCATCAGCACCCACATCCTCGACACCGCCGACGGCCGGCCGGCGGCCGGAGTCGAGGTGACCCTGGAGCGAGGGGATGGCGGTGGCTGGCAAGAGCTCCGACGCGCGGCGACCAACGACGACGGCCGGGTTCCGATGCTGCTGCCCGCGGGAGCCTCTCTTACGCCCGGCACCTACCGGCTGACCTTCGAGACCGGGCGCTGGTTCGAGCGGCAGGGGGTCGACGCGTTCTACCCGGTGGTCAGCGTCGCCTTTACCGTCCGCGACGCCGGCCAGCACCACCACGTACCGCTCCTGCTGGCCCCCTTCGGCTACTCCACCTACCGCGGAAGCTGACTCACCGCCGGGCCTCGATGCGGTTGAGGACCCAGCGAGCGGCGAAGCCGACGACCACGAAGGCCGGCAGCACCGCCCAGGCGAGCCGGTGGCCGTAGGTGGCGACGGGATAGTGGTTGGAGATCATCAGGAAGACGACGGGGAAGGCGAGGAAGGTGTTGTGGCGGGAGCGCCTTGCGGCCCGTGCCAGACCGGCCACCTGGGCCTCGTCGAGCTCGCGCCCTGCACCGGCCGCGGCCACCGCCTGGCGCATCGCCGGCAGGATCCGCATCCAGACATTGGCGGTCATGATGGTGCCCAGCGTCGCCCCCACCTGGATAAAGACCGCCCGGCCGGTGAAGAGCTGCGACAGGCCCCAGGCGAGGGCCACGAGGAGCGCCAGCGAGACGACGGTGCCGACCAGCTCGCGGCGCACCGGCACGGCGTTCCAGAGCAGGTCGTAGACCACCCAGCCGGCGGCGAGCACGGCGATACTGACGGTGATCGCGGCCACGGGGCCGAGCCTCGCCTCCGGCGGCACCAGGATACGCCCGCCGTAGTAGATCCAGGCGAGCAGCAGGAAGCCGGAGACCCAGGTGACGGCCGACTCCCACTTGAACCAGTGGAGTGCCCGGGCCGGCACCTGCCAGGGGAGCTTTTCGACCCGGTAGAAGCCCCCGCCGTGGACCATCCAGATCTCGGCCCCGTCGGTCGAGGGCACCGAGCGGCGGAGCCGCGTGTCGAGCCAGGCAAACAACGCCGTCTGGCCGATCCAGAAAATGCCGGCCAGGACGTGGAGCCAGCGCAGGGCGAGGTTGATGAGTTCGCTCGCCGAGTATGCCATTACCCTGAGAGCCTCTCACCTTCCCGCCGACCGGCCAGGATCTCGAGGAACGAGCGGCTGGCGAGCTCCTCCGGCGAGAGGCGGGTGAGCCGGCGCGACTCCTCCTCAGATAGTGCGCCACAGGCGGCGGCCCGGAGGAAAAAATTGAGCAGCCCCTGGCCGGTGGCGGCGTCGTCGAAGACGTCGCCGACCAGGGTCGCCCTGGCCGCGTGCTCGACGAAGCTGCGCAGGCGCTCGCCGGCGGTGTCAGCCCCCTCGAGGAAGAAGCCGTAGACGGCGGCGTAGCGAGTCACGAGCTGCGCCGGGTGGAGGTCCCAGCCCTGGTAGAAGCCTCCCTCGAGCGAGTGGCGCACGTGCCGGTGGTGGAGGCGCCAGGCGGCGTGCACGACTCGGGAGTTCTCTGCCTGCTCCTCGGCGGTGAGCCGCTCCCCGCGATGCGGCGGCACCGGCAACACGTTGGTGGAGCCGTCGGAGAGCCAGATCCCGGTGTCGGCGAGCGCAATCTGCATCACCCCCTTGGCGAGGTCGCAGGCCGGGTGGTCCATCCGCTGCTCGCCGGCGGTGATGCCGAGGGAGGCGGTGTAGTCGTAGGTGCCGAAGTGGGCACCGCGGCAGCGACCGGCGGCGGCCGCCACCAGCTCGGGCAGCGCGATCCGGCCGTCCGCGGCAATGATGGAGCGCGGCGTTTCCACCATGAGCTCGAGGACGAGAGACCCCGACGGCAGGCCGAGGCGCGATTCGAGCCCATCCAGGGTGCCGGCGAGGGTCTCGACCTCGGCCGGCCGAGTCACCTTCGGCAGGGTGACGACGAAGCCGTCCGGGAGGCGGCCGTCGGTCTCGGCCGTCAGAATGGTGAGGAACCGCTCGAGCGTGGCAAGCGCCCGGCGGCCCAGCTCGCCGAACAGGGGCTTCACCCGCATGCCGACATACGGCGGCAGCGACCCTTGCCCCATGCCCCGGGCGACCTCCCGGGCGGCAGCCTCGGCGTGGCCGTCCTCCTCCTCGTCGGAGCGGATGCCGTAGCCGTCCTCGAAGTCGATCCGGTAGTCCTCCACCGGCTCGCGCTGGAGTTTGTCGAGAATCCGCCCGTGCACACGCGCGGCAAGCTCGCCGTCATTATTCGCCCAGCCGGCCGCCGCCGCCAGCGCCTCCGGCGTGGCGGCGAAGCGCTCGAGGGCCGCCAGGGCGAGCTCGCCGAGCCGCCCGGCCGTCTCCGCCTTGAAGAGATGGGCACCGCCGTAGACCGTGTGCACCGGCTGCCGCCGCGTCATCAGCTCAATCCTGGCTCACTGTCGAGTCCTAGCACCAGCCGCCGGACCACCCGGCCGAGGACGGCCCGCCGGTATACGGCGGTGGAGCGGACGTCGTCGATCGGCTCCACCTCCGCGGCCGCCGCCTCCCCCGCTCTCTCCGCCGCTCCGGCCACCGGCAGGCCGAGGCCTGAAGCTTCGGCGACGGGGAGCCGTAGCGGCGTGGCGGCGACGCTGCCGGCCGCCAGCCGCAGCAGGTCGACCCGTCCCTCCACGACCCGGCCGACCCCCGCCACCACCACCTTGCTGATCGCCTGCGCCTCTCGAGTGCCGACCTTCACGAAGGCCTGTCGGGAACCCTCCGGTGGCTCGAGCAGACGGACGCCGACGACCAGCTCGCCGGCGGCGAGCGCCGTCTCTCGGTAGCCGACGTGGAAGTCCCGGTACGGGATCTCCCGCTCCCCACGCGGCCCGACAACCAGGACCACCGCTTCGAGCGCCGAGAGCACCGGCAGCGCATCCCCCGCCGGGCTGGCGTTGGCCATATTGCCGCCGAGGGTCGCCCGGTTCTGGATTTGCCAGCCGCCGATTACTCCCGCCGCCGCCGCCAGGGCGGGGAAACGCTTGCGGACCTGGGCGTCCGAGCGGAGCTCGGCAAACGGGGTGGCAGCGCCGATCTCGATCCCGCCGTCGACCCGTCGCACCCCCCGCAGCTCCGCGACCCGGGTCAGGTCGAGGACCGACCCGTGCCGCGCCCGCCAGAGGCGGTCGGCCACCATGAGATCTGTGCCCCCGGCCACCGGGAGCAGGTCCGGAGACTCGCCGAGGAGCCGTACGGCCTCAGCCAAGGTGTGGGGCGAGAGAGCCGCCTCGGCGGCGCTCTTCCCGGCGGCGCTCTCTGGGACGGGCCCGGTCACGGCCGCTCCGGCCGCTGCTGCGGAGCGTCGGCGAAAGAGATCACCGTCGGCTGCTCGGCGTCGGCGGTCATCGCCCGGAAGATCCCCTCGTAACCGGTGCAGCGGCATAAGTTGCCGGCCAGCGCCTCGCGCACCTCCTCGCGGGTGGGATCCGGCCGCCCGCGCAGCAGCGCCCAGGAGGTGACGATGATGCCGGGAGTGCAGGCTCCACACTGGACCCCGCCGCTGGCCACGAAGCGTTCCATGAAGGCTCGGGCGCCTGGGTCGTCGGCGAGGCCCTCGACCGTGACCACGTCGCGGCCGTCGCACTGGGCCAGCGGCACCAGGCAGGAGAGGACCGGCTCCCCGTCGAGCAGCACCGTGCAGGCGCCGCATTCCCCCTCGCCACAGCCCTCCTTGGTGCCGGTCGCGCCGAGCTGCTCTCGCAACACGTCCAGGAGCCGCTCGAGGGGCGGCCCGCTCACCTCCCGCGCCGTGCCGTTGACGGTGAGCCTCGCCTTCACCCGGCCCGCTCCAGCTCTTGCGTGTCCTCAGAGCCCGCCGCCTGCCAGGCGAGAAGCCGCTCCGGGGTCGCCGGGATCTCGCTGACCGGGATGCCGGTGGCGTGCTCGATCGCCTGCGCGATTGCCGGCGCGGCCCCGTCCATCGGCAGCTCGCCGACTCCCTTGGCGCCGAAGGGTCCCCCATCCCAAGGGCACTCGAGCAGCTCGACGCTGATCCGCGGGGCGTCCTTGGCGGTGGGGATGATGTAGGTGGCAAGGCGGTCGTTCAAGTAGCGGCCGCCGTCGACCTTCACCTCCTCGACCAGCGCCCAGCCCACGGCCTGCAGCGTCCCTCCCTCTATCTGGCCGGCGCAGAGCACCGGGTGGATCGCCCTGCCGACCTCGCAGACGGCGGTCACCAACGTCGGCGTCACCGCCAGCGTGTCGGGGTCGACGGCGACCTCCACCACGTCGCAGCCCCAGGCGTAGGTCGGGTAGGCGGCGCCGTGGTAGGTCGACTCGTCGAACTGCTGTCCGTCGGGCGGCTCGTGGCGCACCGTCACGCTGCCGTCGCCATCGGCAGCGAGAAAGGCTCTCGCCGCCTGGCGGAAGGGCACCTCCTCCCCCACGCCGGCCACCTTCCCCTCGATGAGGTGCCCATCCTCGAGACGCCAGGTGCCGGGATGCTCGTCACGCCACCAGGCCAGCACCCGGCCCGTCAGCTCGCGCACCGCTCGGACGAGGGTGCCGCCGACGATCATCGTCGTCCGCGAGGCAACGGTGGGACCCGAGTCGGGCACTACGGCCGTGTCCGGCGGCGCGAACACCAGGTCGTCCTCGGTGAGGCCGCCGGCCGTCGCCGCCAGCTGGGGGAAGACGACGGCGCACCCCTGCCCCATGTCGGTCATGGCGGTCGCCACCTCGACCCGTCCGTCCGGCAGCAGCCGGGCGGCGACCGGCGAGCGCATGCGCCGCTCGCCGCTGCCCGTGAAGCCGGCGCCGTGGAAATAGAGCGACAGGCCGATCCCGCGCAGCGGCTCTCCATCCCGGCGACGCTCCCGGGCCACCGTGAGCTCCCGCCAACGCTCCCGGAAGCGAGTCTTCTCCGCCGCCCGATCGAGGCACGCCAGCGCCGCGGCGCTCTCGTCGAGGACCTGGCCGGTGGGCATCCGATCACCGATGCGCACGGCGTTCACCCGTCGGATCTCCAGCGGATCGAGCCCGAGACGCCGTGCCACCAGGTCCATCTGGCGCTCCATGGCGAACTGGGTCTCCGGTGCCCCGAAGCCGCGGAAGGCGCCGTTGGCGGCCGTATGCGTTCGCAGCACCCGGCCGCGTACCCTGACGTGCTCACAGCGATAGGGGCCCCAGGCGTGGAGCACCGCTCGCGACAGCACCACGCCGGACAGCGTCAAGTAGGCGCCGCCGTCGAGAGTGACGTCGATCTCCAGCGCCTTGAGGGTGCCGTCCGCCTCCACCCCGGTACGGTGGCGGATTTGTGCTGGATGCCGCTTGGTGGTCCCGACGATGTCTTCGTGGCGGTCGTACGCGAGGCGCACCGGTCGCCCGGCGGCGCGGGCCAGCAGCGCCGCATGCGCCGCGATGACGCTCGGGAAGTCCTCCTTGCCGCCGAAGCCGCCGCCGACCGTAGAGGCCTTGACCCGCACGCGCTCCGCCGGCAGCCCGAAGGCGTGGACCAGCGCCTTGTGAACGTAGTAGGGGCACTGCATCGAGCCGTGGACGACGAGGGTGCCAGACTCCTCGAACCAGGCGGTCATCACCTGGCACTCGATGTAGATGTGCTCCTGGTAGCCGGTGTGCCACGTCCCCTCGACCACCAGAGCGGCTCCGGCCATCGCCCCCTCGACGTCGCCGTTGACCAGCTCGAGCTGCGCCAGCGGCTCCCCCTCTGCCGCCGCCTCGAGGTCGAGAATCGCCGGCAGGGGCGAATACAACACGTCGACGGCGGCCGCCGCCTCCAGCGCCCCGAGGCGGGTGGGCGCCGCCACCAGGGCCACCGGCTCGCCGACGTGACGCACCGTCCCGTCGGCGAGAATCGGCCAGGAGTCATCCACGAGCTGGATCCCGTTGGGGCCCGGCAGGTCGGCGACGCTCAGACAGAGGGCGCCGTCCGGCGCGGCGTCGGCATCGAAGTGGATCGCTTCGATTCGGGCATGGGGATGGGGAGAGCGCACCGTGGCGCCGAACCACAGCCCCGGCACGGCCAGGTCGTCGCCGTAGACCGCCGCGCCGGAGACCTTGGGGAAGCCGTCGGGCCGTGACGGGTTGTCACCGATTCGCATCAAGACGAGCCCGATCTTGCCAGCCAACCACAGCGCGTGCAACCGGCATCGAGTCCTGGGCCACCCCCGGTCTTCGCCGGTGACCGGGCGCCGATATGCCCTGGCCTCGAAGCGTGAGCGGGATGATCAATGGACAGCCGCTCGAAGTGTCGCTGCTGCTCCCCTGGGCCCAATCTCATGACGCTGCTGCGTCCTCGGCAGAGCTCCTTGCAGTCGACGCGATGCCTCCGGGCAGCTATGCCTATTGCAGGCTCGCGCCGCAGGAGGCTCTCCTCGTCCTCGCGGGTGCTGCGATCCCGGCTGCAGAAGCATGTTCCGAGGGGCACCTCACAGCGCGGGGAATGTTGACGCTGACCGCCCCGCGGTGAGCTGGAGGTTTCCCGCGTTCTGGCGTGGCGAGCGGGACTCGCCCGAGCCGAATTAGGCTAGGATCAGAGGAGCTCCAACCCACCCATGAGCCAGGCGAGGATGGCCTTCTGGACGTGGAGACGGTTCTCGGCTTGGTTGAAGATGCGGCTCTGCGGTCCGTCGGCGACCGCGGCTGCAACCTCCTCGCCGCGGTGGGCGGGGAGGCAGTGGAGGAAGACGGCCTCCGGCTGGGCCTCCCCCATCACCGCCTCGTCGACCATGAATCCGGCGAAGGCGCGCAGGCGCTTCTCGGCTTCGGCCTCCTGGCCCATCGACGCCCAGACGTCGGTGTAGACGGCCGAGGCTCCGCGCGCCGCGGCGCGCGGATCGGCGGTGAGCTCGATGCGCGTCCCGGCCTGCTCGGCGTCTCGGCGCGCCAGCTCCAGGTAGCCGGGTTGCACCTCGTAGCCGGCCGGCGAGGCGATGGCGATGTCCATGCCCGCCTTGGCGGCGCCGAAGAGCAGGGAGTGCGCCATGTTGTTGCCGTCCCCAATGTAGGCGATGCGGCGGCCGGCCAGCTCGCCGAAGATCTCGCCCAGGGTGAAGTAGTCGGCCAGCGCCTGGCAGGGATGGAGGTCGTCGGTCAGTCCGTTGATCACCGGGATGGAGCCGTGACTCGCCAGGTCGAGGATCGTCTGGTGGGCGAAGGTGCGCGCCATGATCCCGTCGACGTAGCGCGACAGCACGCGCGCGGTGTCGGCGATCGGCTCGCCGCGGCCGATCTGGATGTCACGCGAGGAGAGAAACAGGGCATGGCCGCCGAGCTGCAGCATGCCGGTCTCGAAGCTGACTCGGGTGCGCGTCGAAGACTTCTCGAAGACCATGGCCAGGGTCTTGCCGTCCAGCGTATGGCGGTAGGCCTCGGGCTCGGCCTTGATGCGCGCCGCGAGCCGGAAGAGCCCGGCGACCTCGTCGCGCGAGAGGTCGTGGATCGAGATCAGGTGGCGTACAGACATGTGCGATTCCTCACAAGGGGTCCCGTTCCAGAGGCATGGTCATGCAGCGCGGCCCGCCGCGGGCGCGGGACAGCTCGTAGCCGGCGATGGTGATCACCGTCGGGCCCTCCCCCAGGACCGGCTGCCGCTCCTCCAGCACCGACGTCTCGTCCAGGTGCCGCCAGCCGCGCTGGACCAGCGCCTCCACCGTCTTCCGGTTCCGCTCGTAGAGCAGGATGACCCCCGGCGCCACGGCGAAGGCGTTGGCGCCGTCGGTCCACTGCTCCCTCTCCTGATCGATCGGGTCGTCGCCGCCGCAGGGCACCATCTCGTAGTCGAGCCCCAGGCCGTGCAAGGTGTCGAGGAGGGAGGAGGCGACCTCGAACGTCAGGCGCGACGCGTCCAGGTCCACCAGGTAGACGTGCGCCCCGCGGGGGCCCGCCGAGCCCATGATCGGCGCATAGCCCAGACAGGTCTGCCGGTCGATGAGCGTGAAGACCGTGTCCAGATGCATGAAGGAGCGCCGTGCCGGCAGCTCGACCACGACCAGGCGGCGAAACGAGGACTTCTCGCGCCGCAGGTATTCGGCCAGGACCTCGACGCCGCGGCGATTGGTGCGCTCGCTGATGCCCACCAGCAGCACCTCGGGGCTGGCCACCAGCACGTCGCCGCCCTCGAGCGTCGGATAGGCGAGCGAGGGATCGTGCTCCGGCGCCGCCGCCGGCGGACGATCGATGTCGAGCAAGCCCTGAGGCTGGCCCAGCTCCGGGTGGAAGCGGAAGATCAGCCGCGCCAGCAGCGGCTCGCCGTCGCGCGCCGTGGTCGCCATCGAGCAGATGACGACGCGATCTCCCACCACCACCTGCGGGTCGCGCTGGAAGAAATAGTTGGGCAGCGGGTCGAGGTCGAAGAAGCCCGGCCGGCGCGGCCCGCCCCCGCCGGCCTTCCGCCGTACGCCGGCGATGACCGCCGTGGCCAGGGCCTGCGGCTCCAGCTCGGCGAGCTGCGCGCGCACGCCCGTATGGACCCCGTGGTCGCGCTCCAGCCTGTCGAGCAGCCAGGCGCGCGCCTCCGGCCTCGCCAGCGCCTCGGCGGCCAGGTCCGCCACCTGCAGCGGCTCCGCCCCGGCCGCGCGCAGGACGGCGCAGAAGGTGTCGTGCTCCTCCTGCGCCCCGGCGCCATAGAGGATATCGTCGAACAGCAGCTGCTCCATCATGCTGGGCACCATCCAGTCGATCTCGCGACCCGGACGGTGGATCAGCACCCGGCGCAGGCGCCCGATCTCGGATTCGACACGCAGGCTCATGATGAGGCGCGGCGTCGCCCGTACGGCCTCCACCGCGGGCGCAGACGATAGCAGAGGCGTGACTTGCTACAATCGGCCGTCAGTGGCAAGCCCTACGCCGCAAAACCCCCTACACGAACGCTACGCCTCGGCCGACATGGCCGGCGTGTTCTCCGCCGAGCACCGCTACCGCACGTGGCGGCGACTGTGGATCGCGCTCGCCGAGTGCGAGCGGGAGCTGGGCCTGCCCATCCGGGACGACCAGCTGGCGGCGCTGCGCGACGCGGCGCCGCAGCTGGACCTCGACAGGGTGGCGGAGATCGAGGCCGAGACCCGCCACGACGTGGTGGCGCACCTGCGCCACTTCGCCGAGCAGGCGGGCGAGGCCGGCGGTATCCTCCACCTCGGCGCCACCAGCGCCTTCATCACCGACAACACCGACGCCCTGCTGCTCAAGGAGGCCCTGGAGCTGCTCGAGGGCCGCCTGGTGGCCGCCGCCCGCGCGCTGGCCGATTTCGCCGAGCGCCACCGCGCCCTGCCCTGCCTCGCCTACACCCACTTCCAGCCCGCCCAGCTCACCACCGTCGGCAAGCGCGCCTGCCTGTGGCTCCAGGACTTCCTCATGGACCTGGAGGAGCTCCGCCGGCGCCGGCAGACCTTGCGCTGCCGCGGCGTCAAGGGCACCACCGGCACCCAGGCGAGCTTCCTCACCCTCTTCGACGGCAGCCACGACAAGGTGCGCCGCCTCGATCGCATGCTCGCCCAGCGGCTGGGCTTCGCCGCCAGCTTCCCGGTCACCGGCCAGACCTACAGCCGCAAGCAGGACTCGCAGGTGCTGGCCACGCTCGCCGGCGTCGCCGAGAGCTGCCACAAGCTGGGCACGGACATCCGGCTGCTGCAGGGGCTGGGCGAGCTGTCCGAGCCGTTCGGCAAGGCCCAGGTCGGCTCCTCGGCGATGGCCTACAAGCGCAATCCGATCCGCGCCGAGCGCATGTGCTCGCTGGCCCGGCGTTTGCTGACCGACAGCCTGAACGGCCCGTTGACCGCGGCCACCCAGTGGCTCGAGCGCAGCCTCGACGACTCGGCGAACCGGCGACTGGTGCTCCCCGACGCCTTCCTGACCGCCGACGCCATCCTCGGACTGGCGGCGCACATCGCCGAGGGGCTGCAGCCCCACGAGCGCGTGATCGCCACCCGGGTGGCGCGCGAGCTCCCGTTCATGGCCACCGAGACCCTCCTCATGCAGGCGGTCAAGCGCGGCGGCGACCGCCAGCAGCTGCACGAGCGCATCCGCACCTTGAGCCTCGAGGCGCAGGAGCGGCTCGCCGCCGGTGGTGAGAACCCGCTGGTCGACCGCATCGTCGCCGATCCACATTTCCGGCTCGAGAAGCGGGAGGTCGAGGCCTGGCTCGACCCGCGCGCTTTCACCGGCCGCGCCGCCGAGCAGGTCGAGGAGTTCCTGGCCGAGGTCGCCGTCCCCGCCCTCGGCGACGCCGTCGCAATGGCCGCGGATGCGCCTCGTGTGTAGAAGGATGTGGCGGCTCGGGGTTCTCGCGGCCGCCGCCGCACTCCTGATCACCCTTCCCTCCTGCACCGCCTTCCGCGGCGATGGCGACGAAGCCGAGTTCGTGCAGCGCGGGGAGGCCTCCTACTACGGCCTCAAGTTCCACGGCCGGCAGACCGCGAGCGGCGAGGTCTACGACATGTTCCGCCTCACCGCGGCGCACCGGGAGCTGCCGTTCGGCTCCATCGTCGAGGTCACCAACCTGGACAACGGCAAGCGGGTCCGGGTGCACATCAACGACCGCGGCCCGTTCGTTCACGGCCGCATCATCGACCTCTCCTACCGCGCCGCCCGCAGCATCGACCTGGTGCGCTCCGGCACCGCCCGCGTCGAGCTGCGCCTGATACACGCCCCCGGCGAGGTCCCGGAGGTCAGCGCCTACGAGGTCCAGGTCGGCGCCTTCCGCGACCACGGCCACGCCGAAGCCGTGCGCCAGCGCCTGGTGGCTTCCTACGACGCCGTGCGCCTGCAGGCGGACGGGGTCTGGAACCGCGTCCTCATCGGCCCGTTCACCCGCCGGCGGGATGCCGAGGCGCTGCGCGGCGAGCTGCTCGCCGTGGGGTTCGTGGCGCTGGTCAAGACGTCGGACTGAGCCCGACCGCCTCGCGCCACACCGCGGACACCGGCAACAGATAGATTCGGCGCACGATGGCGGTCGACTACGTCTACCGGCTCGAGCAGCCCCACGTCTCGGGGCAGCTCGCCCTGGTCTGCCAGACCATCGCCGACGCCGGCGGCCTGATCGGCGACCTGGTGACCATCCAGGTCGGACGCGACCGTTCGATTCGCGAAATCTCGATCGAGGTGCGCGACCCGGCCCAGGCCGAAGAGGTCGCCGCGCGGCTCGAGCGCCTCGACGGCGTGCGGGTCATCTCCTACTACCACCGGGCTATGCGCGCCCATGAGGGGGGCAAGCTCGCCGTCGAGGTCCGCCAGCCGGTCACCACCCGCCAGCAGGCGCGCGATGTCTACACGCCAGGCGTCGCCCGCGTGTGCACGGCGATCGCCGCGGACCCGGCGCTCGCCAACCGCTTCACCATGATCGGGCGCACGGTGGCGATCTGCACCAACGGCACCCGCGTGCTCGGTCTCGGCAACATCGGCCCGGTCGCCTCGATGCCGGTAATGGAGGGCAAGGCGCTCTTCTACCGACAGATGGCCGGGATCTCGGCGATGCCGATCCTGATCGACAGCGACGACGTCGACACCTTCGTCGACACCGTCGTGCGCGTCGCGCCCGGCTTCGGCGCCATCCACCTCGAGGACATCCGCGTCCCCGACTGCTTCGAGATCGAAGCCCGGCTCATCGACAAGCTCGACATCCCGGTCATGCACGACGACGCGCACGGCACGGCGGTGGTGACCCTGGCGGCGGCGCCCGCCGCGTCGTCGCCAGCGACCCCAACGAGGCAGCCCACCCACGGGCGCGCGAGCACGGCATCGAGATCGCCTCCTTCGACGAGGTAATGGCGGAAGCACAAATCGTCGTGGCCACCACCGGCCGCCCCGGCCTCATTCCTCCGGAGAAGATTCTGCCGGGCCAGGTCGTCTTCGCTCTGAGCAATCCCGATCCCGAGATCCGGCCGAAAGCGGCGCTCGCCGCCGGCGCCGCCTTCGCCGTCGACGGCACCTCGGTCAACAACGTGCTCGGCTTCCCTGGCATCTTCCGCGGCGCCCTCCTCGCCGGCGCCCGCGAGATCTCAACCGGCATGAAGCTGGCGGCGGCGCACGCCATCGCCCGCCTCAGCCAGTCGGCCGAGCTGGTCCCCGACGTCCTCGACCCGCAGGTCCACGCCACCGTCGCCCAGGCCGTCCTCGACGCCGCCCAAGCCGAGGGCCTGGCCCGCCCGGAACGCGTCCCCACCGGCCTGTAACTCCCCCTTCTTTTCCAGCAGCTTTCCGGAGGCGGCCCCTATTCCAGATGGGTCGCCGGCAGCGCCACAAGCAGAACCGGATACGAACTCAAGACGCGGGGCAATGGCGTAAGCTGGTATCCGCGGACGCACATGGGGCAGTGGAAGTGGAGGCGGAGGCGCCGTAGTCGGGTTCTCGAAGACCGGCGGTTCAACAATCGGTGGCGCCGCCTCACGATGGTGACGGTCCTCCTCCTCGAGCTGGGTGTATAGATCTGCGAGGGTGCGGCGCTAGCCGCGCCGGCTAACAGTTTCCGTCAATTCGAGCAGGCCCTCGTCCTCTACCGGCGGCGATCATTGGTGAGCTGAGCACCGTAGTTCCAGACGGCGGAGATGGGAGCGACGATCACCTGCTCGTCTACGGCATAGGCGTTGGGCACGGCCGCCAGGAGCAGACCTCCCAGCCACCGTTCTGCGGCGAGGGTATGGAGGCGCCGTAATCCCTTCAAGTCTCCCGACCCGACGCGAGCGGCCAGTTTGACCTCGATGGCGACTACGCGCCCGTCGGACCGTTCGAGCACGAGATCGACCTCGGAGCGCTCGCTCTCGCTGAAGTGGAAGAAGCTCGGTGGACCTTCCATCCATGTGGCCTGTTTGCGCAGCTCTGCAACCACCATCGATTCAAGCAGGTGGCCGGCGAGGGTGGGATTGGATCGCAGCGCGTCGGCGTCCAGTTCGAGCAACGCAGCAGCGAGCCCTGTGTCCGTCAGGTGCACCTTGGGTGCTTTGATGACACGCTGGGATCGGTTCGTCTTCCACGCGGGGAGCTCCTCGGTCAGGCAGAGCGCCTCCAGCACCTGACGATAAGCGGCGGCGGTGTGACGATCGAGACGAAGATCGGTCTCGAGGGCGCCGTGTTTGACCACCTGCGCCGACCGTGCGGCGAGCAGGCGCAGGAGTTTCAGCATCTCGTCCGGCTTGCGGATGTTGGCGTGATCGAGGGCGTCCCGGAGGACCGTGTCGGTCACGTATTCCTTGAACCATCGGCGGCGCGCGGCCGCGTTTCGGGTCACGGCAAGCGGAAACCCACCTCGACAGATCGACTCGAGGTAGTCGAGGCTGGAGGCGACCCGGGGATCGCGCCAACCTTCGAGGGCAGAGGGGTCCTGGATCGCCGTCGCGAGAAAGCGCTCCGGGGTCTGGCGACGAAACTCACCCTCCGAGAGGGGATGGAGGCGTGCACGGTGGATCCGGCCGGTCAGGCGCTCCTCAGTGCGGAGCATGTCGGCGCGGACAGAGCCTGTGAGGAGGTAGGAGCCAGGCCGGGCTCCCCGTCGCCCCAGATCGGCCTTGATGGCGCCCAGCAACTCGGGAACGTGCTGGTACTCGTCGACCAGGATCGGGTGAGCTCTTCCCCGGATGTACGCGACTGGATCTGCCGCCGCCGCCGCGCGCTCGGCCGGGTCGTCCAGGCTCAGGATGGTTCCGCCGAGGGATGTGATGACGCGTTCGGAGGTGAAACTCTTGCCGGCGGCCCGGGGACCGATCAGCAGCACGACGGGCTCCTCTCGGAGGAGCTCGAGCAGGCGTCGCTGCATTCTCCTCGGGAACTCTACTGGCCACTCTTGACGAGTTCTATCCTCCATTTTGGACATATTCTAACTACCAGTTCAGACGGAGTCCAGCGCTACTGGAGGCTGGCTAGGAACTCTTTGATCGAGCGGTCGAGGGCGATGCGGCAGGCGTGGCGGGCGAGGGCGATGGAGACGAGGCGGTCGACGAGGTTCGGGAGAGGGAGACCGGAGAGAGACCAGAGGCGGGGGTACATGCTGATGGCGGTGAAGCCGGGGAGGGTGTTGAGCTCGTTGAGGTAGAGGTCGCCGGCGTCGGAGAGAAGGAAGTCGACGCGGGCCATGCCCCAGCCGCCGATCGCCTCGAAGGCGCGGACGGCGAGCTCGCGGATGTGCGCCTCCGTCTCGGGCGGCAGGTCGGCGGGAGCCACGAGGCGGGCGGTGTCCTCGAGGTATTTGTCGGCGTAGTCGTAGAAGTCGTGGCCGGGAACGATCTCGCCGACGCAGGAGGCCTCCAGGGTCTCGTCTCCGAGGACGGAGCACTCGAGCTCGCGGCCCTCGATCCCCTGCTCCACCAGGACGGTGTCGTCGAAGCCGAAGGCGAAGTCGATCGACGACTCGAGACATGCCCGGCTAGGCACCTTGCGGATGCCGACGCTCGAGCCGCCGACGCTCGGCTTGACGAAGAGCGGCAGCGGCAGTCGCTCGCAGCGCGCGAGCGCGGCTTCTCGATCCGCCGACCAGGACGCCGCGGAAATCGGCTCGAACGGCACCACCGGTACGCCGGCGAACGCCAGCACCCGCTTGCACAGCAGCTTGTCCATGGCGACCGCGCTGGCGGTGACTCCGGGGCCGACGTAGGGCAGGTCGAGCATCTCGCAAAGGCCCTGCAGGGTGCCGTCTTCGCCCCAGGTCCCGTGGATGATCGGGAAGACGACGTCGATCTCGGCCGCGAGCAGGTGGCTCAGCGTCGGGGCGACGGGGCCGCCGACAGACTCCAGCACGTCAAGGTCGCCGGCGAGCGCCCGCTCCGCGACCGCTGGGTCGACCCACCCGCCGTCTTCGGCGACTCCGAGCGGGACGACCTCGTGTCTCGCCTCGACGAGTCCTTTGGCCACGGTGCGCGCCGAGACGATCGACACCTTGTGCTCGACGCTGCGGCCACCGAAAACCAGGCCCACGCGCGTCATTCCCGGGCTCCTTGCGCCGTCCGCAGGTCGATCACGCGCGCCTCCTCGACCTCCGGGAGTGCGCGCAATGCCTCGAGAGCGTCGGCCGGCGGCTCCTGGTCGAGGCGCAGCACAGCCATCGCCTCGTCGGTGCCGCGGCGCCGCGCCAGGTGGATGTCGGCGATGTTCACCTTCGCTTGTCCGAGCAGGGTGCCGAGCTTGCCGACCACGCCCGGAACGTCCTGGTTCACCACCACCAGCAGCAGGCCCGAGGGCTTGAACTCGAGCGGGAAGCCGCGGAAGCGCACTACCCGCGGGTCGCGCTCGCGCAAGAGGCTGCCGGCAAGCTCCACCTCGCCCGCCTCGCCGGCGAGCCGCACCTCGACGAGATGCGGGTAGTCCGATCCTCCGCGATGGGTCGCGCGCACGACCTCGATGCCGCGGGAGGCAGCGACGCCCTCGGCGTTGACGTAGTTGACCGCCTCGCCCAGGAAGGAGAGGAGCGCGCCGCGCAGCACCGCAACCGAGACCGGGACACGCAGCTCGTCCTCCAACCCCCACAGCCCGACCTCGACCCGTTTGAGGCTGCCGCCCAGGAGGGTGCTCGCCAGCCGCCCGAGCTGCTCGCCCAGGCGCAGGTAGGGCTCGCCGTGGGCGCCGGCGTCGGTGAACGGCAGGTTGACGGCGGTCACCGCCAGCGAGCCGTCGAGGGCGGCCAGCACCATGCGTGCGGTCTCCGTGGCCACCCGCTCCTGGGCCTCTTTCGTCTGGGCGCCGATGTGCGGCGTGGCGACCACGCGTGGATGGCAGGCCAGCCTCCAGCTCTGCGGTGGCTCGACGGCGAAGACGTCGAGGGCCGCGCCGCCGAGCCGGCCCTCGTCGAGGGCGGCGAGCAGCGCCTCCTCGTCGACGACGCCGCCGCGGGCGCAGTTGACGAGCAGCGCTCCCGGCCTCATGCGCGCCAGGGCCGCGGCGTCGATGAGGTTGCGCGTCTGCTCGGTCAACGGCGTGTGCAGGGTGACGACGTCGGCGCGCGACAGCACGTCGTCGAGCGCCGCCAGCTCGACATCCCATCGCTCGGCCACCGAGGAGTCGAGGAACGGGTCGTAGGCGACCACCTGCATGTCGAAGCTGTGGGCGCGGCGGGCGACCTGCTGGCCGATGCGGCCGAAGCCGACGACGCCCAGGATCTTGCCCTGGAGCTCGCGGCCGAGGAAGCGCTTGCGGTCCCACTCCTCGCGCTTCATCGCCGCGTCGGCGGCGGCGACGTTGCGCGCCAAGGCCAGCAACAGCGCCCAGGTGTGCTCGGTGGCGGCGATCAAGTTGGCGGTAGGGGCATTGACCACCAGGACGCCCAGAGCAGTGGCCGCCTCGACGTCGACGTTGTCGACGCCGATGCCGGCGCGGCCCACCACTCGGAGACGCTTGCCGGCGCGCAACAGCTCGGCGGTGACCTTGGTGCCGCTGCGCACCACCAGGGCGTCGGCGTCGCCGAGCAGCGCGGGAAGCCGCTCCTTCTCGCCGGCCCCGACCTGGACGAGCTCGGCTCCCGACGCCTCGAGCAGCCGCAGGCCGGCCTCGTGCAGAGGGTCGGCGACGACGATCCGGGCCGGCGTGGTCATCCCACCTGTGCTACAGCCGCCGTGGCCAGCACCTCGAGCAGGGCGTCGAGATCCTGCAGCCGGACCTCGCCCATGTGGCCGATACGCAGGGTCGTGGGCTTCCAGTCGCCGTAGCCGCCGCCAACGGTGAAGCCCTGGTCAACGGCCGCGCCCAGCACGTCGGCCGGGGTCACGCCCTCGGGCGGCCGGACGCAGCTCACCGTCCACGAAGCGCCCTCCGGCGACGAGGCGTAGCTCCAGCCGTTGGCCGCCGCCCAGTCCTCGGCGCGGCGGCGCAGCTCGCGGTGCCGGGCCCACCGCGCCTCCATCCCCTCCTCCTCGATGCGCTGGAGCTGGCGCGCCAGCGCCAGGAAGACGGGGATACAGGGCGTGGTGATGGTGCCTCCGGCGCGGTGCTTGTCCCGGTAGCGGAGCAGGTCGGTGTAGAAGCCGCGTGGAGAAACCTCGCCAGCGCGCTCCGCGGCGCGCTCCGAGAGTGCGGCGACGGCGATTCCCGGCGGCAGCGCCAGCGCCTTCTGACTGCCGGAGACGACGACGTCGAGCCCCCAGGCGTCGGTCTCCACCGGCGCTCCGCCCAGCGACGAGACGGTGTCGACGAGGATCAGGGCGTCGCTCTCCTCGCGAATGGCCCCGGCGATCTCGGACAGAGGGTTCATCACCCCGGTCGAGGTCTCGTTGTGGACCACGGTGACCGCGTCGTAGCGGCCGCGCCGCAGCGCCTCGCGCACCAGGTCGGGGGTGACGATCTCTCCCCAGGGCACGGACACCCGGTCCGCCTCCTTCCCCACCGCCTGGCTGATCGCGTGCCAGCGCTCGGAGAAGGCACCGCAGGTCAGGTTCAGCACCCGCCGGCGCACGGTAGAGATCACCGCCGCTTCCATCAGCAGAGTGGCCGAGCCGGTGGCGACCAACACGTCCCCGGAGGTGCGCAACACCGCCTGCAGGCCTGGCGTGAGCGAGGCGTAGAGCTCCTTGAAGGCGGTGGAGCGATGGCCGATCGACGGCGCCGTCATCGCCTCACGCACCTCCTCCATCACGTAGGTCGGCCCGGGAAGGAAGAAGCGGATCGGCTCGCTCATGAGGCGCGCATTGTATCTAGGACTTGTAGAGCAGGATGCTCTGCCGTTCGTCGCGGAAAGCCGCCTCCTCGGGCGCCCATGTTTCCACCCAGCCGTGCCAGTCGGCGCCGGCGTCGAGCGCCTGGCGGAAGACGCTGTCGCCGGTCAGCAGATCGATGGCGGGGCGGTCGGAGACGAACTCGTAGGGCTCTTGGCGCCAGGAGAAGACTTCCGGCGCCAGCGCGCGCACGGCGGCGAGGAGCTCGAGACCGAAACGATAGGGCGAGAAGCTCTCGGGCTCGGTGACGACGACCTGGATGCCGCTGCAGAGCGCTCCCGCGTGCTTCCAGTATTGAGGACGGAAATAGGCAGGCATGACCCGAACCCCGGGAAGCTCGAGGTCGCGAAGCCGGGCGCAGAGCGGAGTGGGGTCTAGCCCCGGCGCGCCCAGGAGCTCGAAGGGTCGGGTCGTGCCGCGTCCTTCGGAGAGCTCGGTGGCCTCCAGCAGGCAGGCTCCGGGAAAGACCAGGGCCGCCTCCGGAGTCGGGAGATTGGGCGACGGCGCGACCCACGGACGCCCGGTGTCGCGCCACAACATCGACCGCCGCCAGCCCTCCATGGGCCATACGCGCACGGCATCCGCCGGCCAGCCGCGGCGCGACCCCTCGAGCCGCACCAGCTCGCCGAGCGTCAGGCCGTGGCGGACAGGGAGCTCGAAGGCGCTGACAAAGGACTCGAATCCCGGGCGGCGCATGTTGCCTTCGACGGCGACGCCGCCCAGGGGGTTGGGGCGGTCCAGGACCCAGACCTCGTACCCGGCGGCGATGGCCACCTCGGCGGCCCAGATCCCGGTGGCCGCATAGGTGTAGTAGCGCGCGCCCACGTCCTGCAGGTCGATCACCAAGAGGTCGAGGCCATCGAACGCGTCCGGGCTCGGACGCAGAGAGTGCTCCTCCTCGCCGTAGAGCGAGCGGACAGGCAGATCGGTGAGGGGATCGCGCTCGTCCGGCGACGGCACCATGTATTGCTCGACGCCGTAGTAGCCGTGCTCGGGGCCGAAGAGGACCTCGGGAGCCCGGCCGCGACCCACCAGGGCGAGATGGGCGGGCTCGCAGCTCGCGGAGACGGCGCCGGCGTGGGCGAGCAGGCCGAAGCGGCGGCCGCGCAGCGCCTCCGCGGCCCGCAGCAGGATATCGAGACCTGTCGAGATCACTGTGCTACCGGCGGTAGTCGCCGCTGCGGCCGCCGCTCTTGGACTCCAGGCACAGGTCGGTGATGGTGGCGTCCCGCTCCACGGCCTTGACCATGTCGTAGAGAGCGAGCGCCGCGGTGCTGCAGGCGGTCAGCGCCTCGAGCTCGGCTCCGGTGCGGGCGACGACCACGACCCGGCTGCGGATCTGCACCCCTTCCGGCACCGGCTCGATCTCCACGTCCACGTGATGCAGACGCAGGGTGTGCGCCAGCGGGATCAGCTCCGCCGTCCGCTTGGCGCCCTGGATGCCGGCCAGCCGGGAAACAGCGTAGGCGTCTCCCTTGGGCAGGTTGGAGAGGCGCAGCACCGTCTGGGCGGAGAGATGCACCCGGCAGGAGGCCTCCGCCACCCGTCGCGTGACCCGCTTCTCCGACACGTCGACCATCTCGGCTCGACCGAGCGGGTCGAGGTGGGTGAAGTGCTTCTCGCTGTCCATGAATCAGAGCTTGTGGAGACCATCCGCCGACGCTTCGCCATGCTAGCATCCCGCCCGTTGCCTCCCCCCTCCCTGGCAATCATCATTCCGACGCTAGACGAAGAGGCTCAGCTCGCGGCCATGCTGCCGGCGCTCTCCGAACACGCCGAGGAGATCGTGGTCAGCGACGGCGGCAGCCGCGACGGGACGCGCGAGCTGGCGGCGTGCCATGGCGCCCGCGTAGTCGAGGGGTCGCCCGGCCGGGGCGTGCAGCTGCGGCGTGGCGTCACCGCCGCGCGCGGCGACGTCCTGCTGTTCCTGCATGCCGACACGCGGCTTCCCGGGGAGGCTTTCGAGCGCATTCGCGCGGCTGTAGGGAGAGGCGCCGCGGCGGGCGGCTTCACCGTGCTGTTCGATCCGCCGACGCCCCTGCTGCGCATAGGCTCCCATCTGGTCAACCTGCGCACCCGCCTGACGCGTCTCCCGCTGGGAGATCAGGGGCAATGGGCGACGCGTGCCGCCTACGAGGCGGTCGGGGGCTTTCGCGACTGGCCGATCCTCGAGGACCTCGACTTCATGCGCCGGGTCAAGCGATACGGGCCGGTCACCATACTTTCGGGACCGGCCCGTACCTCGAGCCGCCGATTCCGCCAGCTCGGCTTCGCCCGTACCGTGGCGACCAACTGGCTGATCTGGACGCTCTACGCCGTCGGGGTCTCGCCGCACAAGCTCGCGCGGCTGTATCGGCGCTGACGGTGTCAGCGACTGCCGTTCAGGGTGACCTTCAGGTCGCTGCCGATGCGGAAGCGCACGCCCTTGGAGGCGCGGATCTTGATCGTCGCCCCGGTGCGCGGATTGCGGCCGGTGCGGCCCTTGCGCTTGGACACCGCGAAGCTGCCGAATCCCGGAACCTGGACCCGCTCGCCCTTCTTCAGCGTCTTGGTCATGGTGGCGAACAGAGTGTCGAAGGCCTCGGCCGCCTGCTTCTTGGTCAGCCCGGTCTTGTCGGCTACGGCGTCCACCAGATCCGCTTTACCAGCCATATGTGATCTCCTCCTCCATGGTGCGGGCTCGTTCCCGCGATAGTTCACGAACGAGTAACCATATGGACGACGGCCCTTACGTGTCAACAACTCCGCCGCGACTCGCGTCAGCTCCGGCGCAGGACGCGGACGGTGAAGCCGTCGTGGTCGGTCGCGGGGAGGACCCGCCAGCCGCCGGCTCCGTGCACGTGCACGGCGAGCTCCGAGGGCAGTAGATCGGCGAGCGGCTCGGGCTCCAGTCGGGCGTCGTGGCTGCGCAGGAGCTCCACGACATCTTCGTTCTCCTCCGGCTCGATCGAGCAGGTGATCAGACACAGACGGCCTCCGGGGCGCAGCAGAGCCGCGGCTGCGCGCGCCAGGTGCAGACCCTGATCCGCCAGACGTCCGATCTCCGACGGCTGCAGGCGCCACTTGAGCTCCGGATGTTTGCGCAGGGTTCCGGTTCCCGCGCAGGGCAGATCGAGCACCACGCGGTCGAATCCGCCTCGGAGCGAGGGGCGCGTTGCGTCGGCGGCGACCAGCGGTATACGACGAGCGAGCCGTGCAGCGTTGCGTCGCATGGTCAGCAGCCGACCAGGGGAGACGTCGCAGGCGACGATGTCGAGCGCCGGCTCCCAGGCCAGCAGCGCGAAGCTCTTGCCTCCCGGCGCCGCGGCGAGATCGAGGATCCGCTCGCCGGCCGCCGGCGGCGGGATCCACGCCGCCGCCTGGCTGGCGGCATCCTGGATGTAGATCGTCCCGCCAACGAACGGCTCCGTCGCCACCGGGTCGCCCTCCTCCACCAGCAAGCCCAGGGGCGAGAGCTCCGATGGGCGAGTGATCACACCTTCCTCCACCAGGCGTCGCGCCACCAGCGCCCGGTCTCCATGGTCCCGGAAGGTGAGCAGGCCGGGACGCCGCGGCCGGTTGTTGGCGGCCAGCAGGCGTCCTGTCTGATCGGCGCCGAAGCGATCCAGCCAGCGCCGCACCAGCCACTCGGGGTGGCTCTGCTCGACGGCCAGCCGTTGCACAGGGTCGGCCGCCCGCACCGGCCAGGCGTCCCATCGCGGCTGCCGCGAGACTCGCCGCAGCACCGCGTTGGCGAAGCCGGAAGCGCGCCCCGCACCCCGCCGCCGCACCTCCTCCACCGCCTCGCTCACCGCGGCATGCGCCGGCACCCGGTCGAGAGAGAGAAGCTGGAGGAGCGCCAGACGGAGGGGGTTGTGCAGAACCGGATCGATCTCGTCCAGCCGCCGCCCGGCGGCCTGCTCGAGCACATGATCGAGACGGGCCTGCCAGCGCAGCGTGCCGAGCACCAGCTCGTGCAGCAGCGCCGCGTCGCGCGCCGACAGCGACGGTCGCGCGGCGGCCAGGAAGCGATCCGCCGGGGCACGCGTGTCGCGCACACGATCGAGGATGCGGGCGGCGATCGCCCGCACGCCGCCCGCGGGCGGATCGTCGCCCGCCTCTCGATCCCGACGCCGGCGGCCGTCGGCGCTCATGCGAAGCGGTCGCCGGCGCCCAGCCGCTCACCGCGCGCGAAATCGGCCGCCGCCAGAGCCCGCCGACCGGCGCGCTGTAACACCGACAGGCGCAACACGTTCGCGTCGCCACAGGCGACGTCGATTCCGGATGCGTCGACGGTGAGAATCTCGCCGGGCAACCCGGCCGCGCCTGAAGCCGCCGGCATCTGTGTCGGCGGCTTCACGTACGAGTCGGCATGCTGCGCGGGCTCTACGCGCACCAGCTTCACCGGTTGGCCGCCGAGCTCGGCGGTCAGTCCCGGCCAGGGCGTGAACGCCCGCCAGCGATTGAACAGCTCGCGCGCCGGCCGGCACCAGTCGACCCGGCCGTCCTGGCGTCGCAGGCGCGGAGCGTGCGTGGCGCGCTCGGCATCCTGTAGTTGCGGCTCGACGGTGCCCGCCTCGAGTCGCCCCACCGTTTCGAGCACCAGCTCCGCCCCGTCCCGGGCGAGCCGCGGCGTCAACTCTCCCGCCGTTTCGAGCGCCCCGATCACCAGGCGCCGCTGCAGCATGACGGGGCCGGCGTCGAGCCCCGCTTCCATCAACATCGTGGTCACGCCGGTCTCCTCGTCTCCGGCCGCCAGCGCCGCCTGGATGGGCGCCGCGCCACGCCAGCGTGGCAGCAGGGAGGCATGGAGGTTGACGCAGCCGAGACGAGGCAGAGCCAGCAGCCAGTCGGGAAAGATCCGGCCGTAGGCCACCACCAGCCCCAGGTCCGGCGCCAGCTCCGCGAGGCGTTGACGAAAGCGCTCATCGGCCAGACGCTGCGGCTGGCACACCACCAGCCCATGGCCGGAGGCAGCACGGGCGACCGGCGGCGGCTGCACCTCTCGGCCGCGCCCGGCCGGGCGCGCGGGCTGGGTCACCACCAGCCGCGGCCGGTGTCCCGCTGCGCACAAGGCCTCGAGCGTCGGCACCGCGAACTCCGGCGTCCCGAAGAAGACTATGGAATCGATGCGCCCCACACCGCGATCGTAGCAGCGCAGTGCGCTTCTCCAGGGGTCAGGGGAATCGAACGATCCGCAGTTTGGCTGACCCCTGATCCCCGATCCCTGACCCCTGGGCGGGTGGGAGACCTACTGCGCGCGGTCGATCTCTTCGAAATAGTCGCCCTTGACCAGGACTTCGCGGGGCTTGGAGCCTTGGGGGGGGCCCAGGATGCCGTCCTGCTCCATCATGTCGATCAAGCGCGCGGCGCGGGAGAAGCCGATGCGCATGCGGCGCTGCAGGAAGCTGGCCGAGGCCTGTCCCTCGGAAACGACGAGCCGGGCCGCCTCGTCGTAGAGCTCGTCGTCGCCGTCACCGCCGCCGCCGCCGGTGGAGCGCTCGTCTTCTGGGGGCTTGAGGACCGCCGGGTCGAGGTCCGGCTTGCCCTGCTTCTTGAGCCAGCGCACCAGGGCGGCGGTCTCCTGCTCGCTGACATAGGCGCCGTGCAGGCGGACGGTGCGCGAAGTGCCGGGGGCCATGAACAGCATGTCGCCCTTGCCCAGGAGCTTCTCGGCGCCGATCTGGTCCAGGATGGTGCGCGAGTCGGGTCGCGAGGTCACGGCGTAGGCGATGCGGCAGGGGAAGTTGGCCTTGATCGTGCCCGTCAGCACGTCCACCGACGGGCGCTGGGTGGCGACGATCAGGTGGATGCCGACGGCGCGCGCCATCTGCGCCAGCCGCGCGATCGCCGTCTCCACGTCGTTCGCCGACACCATCATGAGATCGGCGAGCTCGTCGATCACCACCACGTAATAGGGCAACGGCTTCAGATCCTCCGCCCGGAGGTCCCGCTCCTCGTCGGCTTCGTTCAGGGCCAGGCGCTTCTGCACCTCAGGGTCGAGCACCGCGCGGTTGTAGTAGTCGATGGAGCGCACGTGCACCTCGGCCAGCAGCCGGTAGCGGCGCTCCATCTCCGCCACCGTCCAGCGCAGAGCGTTGGCCGCCTGCTTGGGCTCGACCACGACCTCGGCCTTGAGATGGGGGATGTCCCTGTAGACACCCAGCTCGATCCGCTTGGGGTCGATGAAGATGAACTGCACCTCGTCGCGGGTGGCGCGGTAGAGGATCGAGGTGATCATGGACTGCAGCCCTACCGACTTGCCCGCTCCGGTGGCCCCTGCCACCAGCAGATGCGGCATCTGGGCGAGATCGGCGTAGCAGGGCTCGCCGTGCAGGTCCAGGCCGATCGCCATGGTCAACCGTGACGGCGCCTTCTGGAAGGCATCCTGCTCCAGCAGGTGGCCGAGGTGGATGAGCGCCCGCTCGTCGTTCGGCGCCTCGATGCCGAGGGTCGAGCGGCCCGGCAGGCGATCGATGCGCACCGCCTCGGCCTTCAACGCCAGGGCCAGGTCGTCTTGCAGGTTGACGATCTGCGACACCTTCACTCCCGGAGCCGGCTGGAATTCGTAGACCGTGACCACCGGCCCCGGGTTGATCCCCTCGACGGTGCCCTCGACGCCGAACTCGGCACAGCGCGACCGGATGAGCTCGGCGCGCGCCATCAGCTCCGACTCCTTGACCGCCGTGCGCACACGATCGAGATTGAGCAGGTTGAGCGGCGGCAGCGCGCCGGTCTGCGGCGGCTTGTCGAACGGGATGCGGCCCTGGGGCACGCCGCGCCGGGCAGGGGCGGCCGGCCGATCGACCGCCTCCTGTCGCGCGGAGGGCGGCGCCGCCTCACGCGGGCGCTGGGGTTCGACGACGGGCGGCGCCGCCTCGGCGCCCAGGGTCACTCTGCGCACGCCGAACCGTTTCGCGCCGACCTTGCGCTCGACCCGCAGCGGCCGCTCGAGCGGCGCGGGCGCGGTGAAGACCGGTTCCAGACGGGCCGTTTCGGAGGCCGGCCTCGATTCCGCCACGCGTCGCAGATGCTTGGCGACCACCCGGCGGCGGGCGCGCTCCTTCTCCCGCCGCTCACGACGCCGCGCACGAAAGAGCACAAAGCGCTCGCCGGCATCGCGCAGGCGCTCCCACCAGCCGGCGAGCAGCTCCCCCAGGCTCGACTGGACGAGCAGGATGGCGCCGATGACAACCAGCCCGAGGAGGACGAGGAGGGCGCCGACGAAGTCGAGCCGCTCGGTGAGAAAGCCGGCGAGCAGCCGCCCCAGGCCGCCTCCCGCGTCGATCGCTTGTCGCCGCCACTCCACCTCGCCCAACGTGAGCTGCAGCAGCCCGGGCAGGGAGAACAGGACCACCGCGCCGCCGATCCCGCGGCCGACCACCCGCTCCCCCTGCCGCCGCCAGCGACCGATCGCGCCGACGAGCAGCAGCAGCGGCAAGGCGAGACTCGCCACGCCGACCAGCCCGAAGCCGAGAGCGGCCACGTTGGCGCCGAAGCCGCCGATCAGGTTACGCGTTCCGGCGCTCTCGTCCGTCGCCTGCCGCAGGAGGCTTGGGTCGCCAGGGTGGTAGGTGGCAAAGCTCAGCCCGAGCAGGATCGCGGCGACCAGCAGCACCACGGCGACGACCTCGCGGCCCTTCTCCGCGGGCAGTCGACGGGATGCACGACGAGGGAGGGGCTTGCTGCTCAACTTGTCGAAAACTCTACCATCCGATTCCGTCCGCTCCCGCGGCTCGGTGGAGAGCCAGCCACGCCTCAAGGTCGAGCCGCTCGGCTCGCGACGACGGATCGACGCCGGCGTCGGCGAGCCACTGCTCCGCCCGCTGCCGGCCGACAGCGGAGGCCAGCGCGTTGCGCAGAGTCTTGCGGCGCTGCCCGAAGCCCAGGTGCACGAGTCGCGCGAAGGCCTCCCACTCCTTCTCGGAGAGCGGCGGAGGATGGGGCTCGAGACCGACGAACGCGCTCTCGACCTTGGGGGGAGGGCGGAAGGCGCCGGGGCGGACACGCCCCAGCGTGCGCACCCCGGCGCGGGCCTGCACCAGGGCCGACAAGGCGCCGCGCGGCCTCTCTCCCGGCGCCGCCGTCAGCCGCTCGACGACCTCCTGTTGCAGCAGGAACCCGGCGCGGGGAACGTGCCGAGGGTGCCGAACGACCGCCTGTACGATGGCCGAGCCCACGTTGTAGGGGAGGTTGCCGGTCACCAGCGTCCCCGGCGGCAGGCGTTCCCACGGAAACGCCAGCGCGTCGGCGGCGACCAGCCTCAGCGCGCCGGCGAGCGCCGGCCCGCGCAGATGGAAGGCCCAGGCGAGATCCAGCTCGAGCGCCAGCACGCGCGCTCCGGCCGCCAGCAGCTCGCGCGTGAGCACGCCCCCGCCGGGGCCGATCTCGACGACCAGGGAACCGGCCGGGCGCAGGAACTCGATCAGCGGCCGGCAGACCTCGCCCCGAGTCAGATGGTGCTGCCCCAGGCTCTTGCGCAGCTTAGAGCCTGTGACCATGTCTCTCAGAGCCGGTCTGTCCTTGGGGCCCACGTGTTGGGCATCCTACACTTAGGCTCGCCATATTGGCGTAGGCGCTTGGAGCCACCGAGTCAGCGGCGCCGATCGGCGGTAGAAATGTTTTCGATAGAGACACTTGCGGGCAGCGGCAGCGAGCCATACCCTGGCACTGCGCTTGCGTAACGGCCCCGTGGCCGGAGAGGATCGAACGATGGAACCGGAGCACCAGGTCGCCACACAGGAGATGCCGGGACGCCAGGTCGCCCAGGCGACGGAGGTCTTGCGCGCCGTCGAGGCCGAGCTGCACCAGGTCGTGGTCGGTCAGCAGGTGCTGATCGACCGGGTGCTGATCGGCCTCTTGACCCGCGGCCACCTGCTGCTCGAGGGAGTGCCGGGGCTGGCCAAGACACTCACGGTCAAGACCCTGGCGCGCTGTCTGTCGCTCGACTTCCAGCGCATCCAGTTCACCCCCGACCTGTTGCCGGCGGACCTCATCGGCACGCTCATCTACGACCAGGCCAGTGGCCGCTTCCTGCCCCACCGCGGGCCCATCTTCACGCACTTGCTGCTCGCCGACGAGGTGAACCGGGCGCCCGCCAAGGTGCAGTCGGCCCTGCTCGAGGCCATGGAGGAGCGCCAGGTGACGCTCGGCGGCGAGACCCACGCGCTCGAGCCCCCGTTCCTGGTGCTGGCGACCCAGAACCCGATCGAGCAGGAGGGCACCTACCCGCTGGCCGAGGCCCAGGTCGACCGCTTCCTACTCAAGATCGTGCTCGGCTACCCGAGCCGCCAGGAGGAGGAGCAGATCCTCGAGCGCATGATCGTCGAGCAGCCGCTGGCCGTGCGCCCGATCCTCGACGCCGACGGTCTGGCCGAGCTGCAACGCGCCGCCGACGCGGTCTATCTGGACGAGAAGCTGCGGGGCTACGTGCTCGACCTGGTGACCGCCACGCGCGCCCCCGCCGCCGCCGGCTGCCCCGATCTCGCCGAGCTGATCGCCTACGGCGCCTCGCCGCGAGCGACCCTCTTCCTGGCCCGTGCCGCCAAGGCCATGGCGCTGCTTGCCGGCCGCGGCTACGTGCTGCCCGAGGACGTCAAGGAGGTGGCGCCGGACGTGTTGCGCCATCGCCTGATCCTGACCTACGAGGCGGAAGCGGAGGACGTCACCGCCGACGCGCTCATCCAGCGCCTGCTGGAGCAGATCGAGGTCCCGTAGCTCTCCTCATGTTGGGGCGTCGCCAGGCCTCGCCCACCACCGGACCGGTCCACGGCGCCGGCCGCGGCGCTGACCGCCCGGCCCTGCCGGCCGACCTGGCGCGCAAGGTGCGGCGCATCGAGATCGCCACCAACCGGCTCGTCGACCAGGGCGTGGCCGGCGACTACCACTCGGTGTTCAAGGGCCGCGGCATGGAGTTCTCCGAGGTGCGCCCCTATCAGGCGGGCGACGACGTGCGGGCGATCGACTGGAACGTGACCGCCCGCATGGGCGCACCCTACGTCAAGGAGTTCGTCGAGGAGCGCGACCTCACCATCTTCCTGGTGGTGGACGTGTCGGGCAGCCTCGCCTTCGGCTCGCGGGCGCTCTTGAAGCGCGAGCTGGCCGCCGAGCTGGCCGCGCTGCTGGCCTTCGCCGCGCTGCGCAACCAGGACCGCATCGGCGCCGCCCTGGTCGGCGATCGGCTGCAGCTCTTCCTGGCGCCCCAGCGGCGGCGAGCGCACGCCCTGAGGCTGGCGCGCGAGATCCTGAGCGCCCCGAGCGGCGGCCGCACCGATCTGGACGGGACGCTCGCCGGGGTGCTGCACAACCTGAAGCAACGCTCGATCCTCTTCGTGATCTCCGACTTCTTGACCCCCCTGGATGGGGCCCGGTCCTTCAAGGCCGCGGCCGCGCGGCACGACCTCATCCTGCTGCGCGTCGAAGATCCGCGGGATCGGGAGCTGCCGCGAGTGGGTCCCGTGCCGCTGATCGACGCCGAGACCGGGCGCCTGGGCCTGGTCTCCGGGCGGCGGCTCGCCGCGCGCCACGCCGCGGAGGCCGCCGCGGTCCGCGAGCAGCTCGAGGCGCTGACCCGGCGGCTCGGCGTCGACACGCTCACGGTGGCCACCGACCGGCCCTACATGCCGGCCGTGCTCGCCTTCTTCGAGCGCCGGCGCCGGAGGCTGGCGCGATGATCGCGCGTCCCGCGCGGCGGTCGGTGAGCCCATGGATCGTCGCGGTGCTGGCCGGCGTCGTGCTCACGAGCTCGGTCGCCCGGGCGGCGGAACGTCCGGAGCTGGCCGTCGACATCCCTTCCGGTCCATGGACCGTCGGAGATCAGGTCCCCGTCACCCTGCGTGTCACTCTGCCGCGGGGGATGCGGGAGGCGACGCCGCGCTTCCCGCAGTGGCAGGAGCGGTGGGGCGAAGCCGAGGTCGTGAGCGCCGACGAGCCGGTGCGGCAGACCACGGCGCGGGATGTCGTGACCTGGACCCAGCGGGTGACCGTGGCGGCCTTCCGGCCGGGGAAGATCCCCTTGCCGCCGCGCGAGGTCGTGGTTTCCGCGGCCGAGAGCCTCAGCCTGCGCAGCGCCACGGATCTCCATATCCAGGTACGGAGCGTCCTGCCCGCGGACGTCCCGCGTGAGCAGCTGCGACCGCGGGATCCGGCTCCCTTGAGCACCTTGCCCCTGGGGGCGCGCTTCTGGTGGACGCTGGCCGCGGGGCTGGCCCTGCTGACGGCGGCGCTGGTTGCGGCGCGGAGCCGACGGC
>JBOGJI010000037.1:0-2100 GCA_050747865.1 Thermoanaerobaculia bacterium | reverse complement strand
GGAGGTGGGCGCTGTGCAGCGCAGGACAGCGTGCGATGCCGCCGCCAAGCCACGAGGCGCGGCTTCAGGGACACGTCACCATGACGGGCCGCCCGATGATGGAGCTCGCGGTAGCGATCCCCCAACGGCATCCGCCGAGCCGCGGTCGAGCCAGTCTCTCGGCCAGGGGCGAGCGCGTGACGAGCACCGTTGTCAAGCTCCCCGTCGCCGTACCGCTCGATGGACTGCGGTGGCGGGTGAACATCCGGTGGTGCGCGGCCGGCCCTCCCCCGCAGCCGCGCACCACCGCAGGTGGCAGCGAAGCGGGCAGTCCTCCCGGCCTGGCACGCCGAGGCGAAAGGCTCCCGGTGTGTGTAGGACGAGCCCACGGCCGGCTGCGGGGGGTGTCGCGTCGTGCGCCTGACGTTGACTGTCGATCTCGACCCGGCCGAGCAGGTCGCTGGGCAACCGGCTTGGGCAACCGTGGCGCTGCGCACCGACTACGCCGCTGACCTGCTCACAGCCGCCTGTATCGAGGCGGCGGATCCCCACTTGCCTCCGGAGTGGAGTGACTGCGTCGCGTCCATGATCGCCGCCAGGTTGTTGGCGACCGGGCTGCGGGTCGGGGTGCCGGTTGTGATGAGTCAGTCGACCGCGGCTGCGGGGCCGTTGCGTGTACGCCCGGTGGGGGTGTGACCGGTGGCGGCGCGTCCCGGCGTGCTCCTCACCCCCGCTCGGGGGCCTGCCGTCACCCATCTGCGCGGCGAGCACCAGTCGGCCCGACGCGGCGGCCCGCTGGTGCCGGCTCCGGCATGTTCGCCGCGATTCCGGCGACACGGTCCGCCACGCGAGCGGATTGACCACGAACGGCACGAGGGACGACTGGCGGTCACCGACCGTCATGTTCGGTATCCCGGTCAGCGAGGGCGAGCGGCCCGTGATCGCCGACGAGCCGTACGGGAGAGGCACATGGCAATGACCGTAGACAGCGGAGCCTCGTGGCCAGCTCAGGGCGTGGCGGGGCCGCACGCTCGTGACCGGTGTGATGAGTGGGTACTGCGGGCGACGCTGCGGTGCCTGGCGTGCCACAGCTGGATGGTCGCGGTGCGATGGGTGGATCCCGCTGGAACCCGCGCCTACTCGTGCGGGCCGAGGTGCCCACAACGTGACCTGGTCGCCGCCGAGGTGGAGGATCACCTGGCGTTGGGAGCTTTGGTTCGCGGCGCGGTGGTGGCCACCAGGCGCGCCGATGCCCAGCCGCCCGTCACCGCGCAGGAGTGGGACCGCTGGCGGGCGACTGACGTGTTTGATCGTCGCGCGGTGATGCTCACGGCGGTCAAATGGGTCGATGTCACCACGTTGGGCGAGCTGCGCCCAGTGTGGCGGCACGACCCGGCACGGACTCCGGCATTGGCTGGGGCGACGCGGTGATGATGACTATCGAGCGTCCAGCGCTGGAGTTCGAAGCGTCAGGCGAAATGGTGCCGTGCTTGTGCTGCCGCAACCCGATCGCCCGGACGGTCCTGGGGTGGATGCACGTCGCAAACGGTGAGCCAGTGAGTTGGTTCTGCCCGCAGCCGCACATGTCGCTGGCGCATCCGCCGCCCAGCCTTGAACCGCAAGCGGCGAGCGAGCATGGGCATCCGCCGACGCTGACCCGCGGCCTGAAGGACGCGGAGCGGGCCGAGCCTGATCCTTCCCGCGAACCGGCCGGCTCCGCACCTGTGGCCGACTCTCCGCCCCTGCGTGATGTGCCCTGGTGGCAGCGCGAGATCGCGGCCGCGCCCGCGCGGCGCCGCCCCACTGAGATACCGCGCTCACCGAGACGGGGGCAGGCGGCGAATGAGACAGAGGAGCCGTTCTCAGTCGCGCCGCCTGCCCCACCCGGCCAGCCACCGCCGTGGCGGACCAACCAGTGATCCCCGCCTCCCCGACACCGCTTCACCGACATTCCCGGAGCCCTTGCCGATGCAACTGACCTATCCCCTCGCGGCTGCAGCGCTGATCGCGGTGACGCTCGGCTTCACCACCGGAGTGCTCTTCGCAGACACCCGCCGCGCCTGGAAGGACCTCCGCCTGGCGAAGGCCCAAGTGCCGACCCTGCGCGCCGCAGCCCGCCTG
>JBOGJI010000036.1:0-6615 GCA_050747865.1 Thermoanaerobaculia bacterium | reverse complement strand
GCGCGGCTGTGCCGGGCGCTGGGTGTTTCCCGCAGCGGGTACTACGCGTGGGTCGAGCGTACACCGTCGAAGCGCGCCACTGAAGATCGGGAGCTTGCCGAACGGATCGTGGCGATCCACAAGCGTTGGCGAAAGACCTACGGCGTCCCGCGGATCCACGCGGAGCTGGTCGACGAGCAGGTCCGGATCGGTCGCAAGCGGATCGCGGTCTTCGACTACATCGAGGGCTTCTACAACCCGCACCGGCGTCACTCGGCGCTCGGCTACCTGTCGCCAGCGGCCTTCGAAGCCGCGCACGAAGCCGAGGCGGCGGAGTGAGAGGGGTAGCTGCGGTACGGCCCGGTGCGAGATCGTCGCGTACAGGGCAACCTCCGGCGCTGTTTCGAAGCCGGAGGCCTGTGCAAGCCGCCGGAGCCATGGAAACGCCTGCGGCGTTTCCCACAGCTCCTTGGACGGCGCCTGCGGCGCCGCCCACCGCTCCCACAGGCCCGGCGGCTCCGGTAGAGATAGAGTCCACATGTTCAACTGTCCACGAAACCGGGGGAGCTCCAAAGCGCCGTGATCATGATTGCCCGTACCTGCCATGGGCTAAGGCCGCTCGTCGTCCTCCTCACCTGAACGAACCCGCACGACTCGTCGCACCTCGTACTCAAATACCTTGCCGTCGCCGGGCCGACCGGTGTGCGCCGCTTCGGCGATGACCTCGACGACTCGGGGCGCGAGATCGTCGGGCACCACGAGCTCGAGCTTGGTCTTGTTGGCGAATGCGTGACCGGCATGGGTTACCCGGTCCTCGGCATCGGCCGCCCGTGACTTCCCCCAGCCCATGACTTGCGACACGGTCAACCCGGGAAGCCCCTCGACAGCCGCGAGGGCGCGCAGGACGCGCTCGAGCATGAAGGGCTGGATGATGGCTTTGATCTCGCGCACGGGACCTCCGTCAAATCTCCACTTCCGCCTCGCGCCGAGCGAACCAGGAGTAGATCGCCGGCAGGACGAACAGGGTGAGCAGGGTCGAGGTCACCAGGCCGCCGATGACGACGGTGGCCAGCGGACGCTGCACCTCGGCGCCGGCGCTCGTCGCTACGGCCATGGGCAGGAACCCGAGCCCGGCGACCAGCGGCGCCAAGATCATGGCGCGCATCTTCTCCTCCGCGCCTCGCCGCAACGCTTCGGCGAGTGCCATGCCCTGGCGGCGCAGCTCCTCGATGTGCGAGACCAACACCAGGCCGTTCATCGTCGCCACGCCAGTCAAGGCGATGAACCCCACGCCAGCGGAGATCGAGAACGGGTACCCGCGCAGCAGCAGCGCCAGGACGCCACCCGTAGCTGCCACCGGCACGTTGAGGAAGATCATCGTGCCCAGCCGCATCGAGTTGAAGGTCATGTAGAGCAGCAGGAAGACGACGAGGATGGCAAGAGGGAGAAGGAGCGCCAGGCGTTGGGTCGCCTGCTGCAGGTTCTGGAACTGTCCACCCCAGGTGATCGTCCATCCCGGCGGCAGCTTCACGTCGCGGGTGACCGCCTGCTGCGCGTCGGCCACGAACGAGGCGAGGTCGCGGCCACGTACGTTCGCCTCGACGCTTATTCGCCGGCTGATGCGGTCGCGGCTGATCTGGGCCGGACCGTCCTCGACCCGCACGTCCGCGAGCGCCGAAAGCGGCACGAGCTGCCCGCCAGGAGCCGCGACCCGCAGCTCGGGCACGCGGTCGAGAGTCTGGACGGCAGGGTCGAAGCGGGCCTGCAGGACGAAGCGGCGCTGGCCCTCGACGATGGTTCCCAGCGGCTTGCCGCCGACCGTCTCGATGACGTCGAGCACGTCGTCCGCGTTGATCCCGTAGCGGGCGATGGCCTGGCGATCGATCCGCACGCGAAGCATCGGCAGCCCCTGCGTCTGCTCGGCCTTGACGTCGGCGGCTCCAGGGACCTTTTGCAGGACGCGGACGACGTCGTCCGCCCTCTCCTTGAGCACCTTCAAGTCGTCGCCGTAGATCTGCACCGCCACGTCCGAGCGCACGCCCGAGATGAGCTCCTGCACGCGCAGCTCGATCGGCTGCGAGTAGCTGAAGATCGCACCCGGCACCTGGCGCTTGAGCGTCTCGTCGATCGCCTCCACCATCTCCTCGCGTGAGCGGTAGCGCCAGGTGTTTCGCGGCTTCAGCATGACGAACGTGTCGCTCACCTCGACGCCCATCGGATCGGTGGCGATCTCGGCGCGGCCAGTGCGCGAGATGACTGAATCGACCTCGGGGAACTCCTTCTTGAGGATCGCCTCCACCTGGGTGCTGATGGCATTGGACTGCTCGAGCGAGATGCTCGGCAACCGCCACACCTGCATGGCGATCGAGCCCTCGTCGAGCCGCGGGATGAACTCGCCGCCGAGGAACGGCGCGACCGCGGCGCTGACGAGGAAGATCGCCGCCGCGGCGCCGACGACGAGTGCCCGGTGCCGCAATGTCCAGCCGAGGCCCGGAACGTAGCGCCGGCGCATCACCCGAAACAGCAGCGGCTCCTTCTCGGCGGCCTTGCCGAGGAGCATCGAGGCAAGGGCGGGCACGATGGTGAACGTGCAGAGGAGGGAGAAGGAGAGCACGTAGATGAGCGTCGCCGCCATCGGCCGGAACATCTTCCCCTCGACGCCCTGCAGCCCGAGGATCGGCAGGAAGACGATCGTGATGATGCCCACCGCGAAGACCACGGGCCGGCTCACTTCGTGCGCCGCCTGGCGCACCTTCTCGACCAACGGCTCCGGGTCGTCGTGGCGCTCGTGCAGGCGCCGGACGATGTTCTCGATGAGTATCACCGACCCGTCGACCACCAGGCCGAAGTCGATCGAGCCGAGGCTCATGAGGTTACCGGAGATCCCGGTGAGCTTCATCACCACGAAGCCACCGAGCATCGACAGGGGAATCGAGAGCGCTGCAATCAGCCCGGCGCGGAAGTTCCCGAGCAGCAGGAGCAGCACCAGGATGACGAGGACACCCCCCTCGAGGAGGTTCGTCGCCACCGTGTGAATGGTGCGATCGACCAGCTCGGTGCGGTCGTAGAACGGCTCGATCCGCACTCCCTTGGGCAAGGAAGGCTGGATCTCGGCGATCTTCTCCTTGACCGCCTGAGAGACGGTGCGCGAGTTCTCCCCGAGGAGCATCATGACGATCCCGACCACGGCTTCACCGCGGCCGTCGCGAGTCACCGCTCCCTGGCGAATCATCGGGGCGAGCTCCACTCGCGCGATGTCGCGCACGTAGACCGGCGTGCCGCTCTCGTCATGAGACAACACGATCATCCGTAGATCGTCGAGGCCATTGACGAGGCCCTCGCCACGCACCAGGAACTGCTCGCCCTGCTGCGTCACGTAGCCGCCGCCGACGTTGCGGTTGTTGGCCCGGAGCGCGGCGAAGACCTGCTGGAGCGGAAGCCCGTAAGAGACGAGCTTCCCTGGGTCGATGGTGACCTGGTAGGTCTTGAGCTGACCGCCGAACGAGTTGACCTCGACGATGCCCGGCACCGAGCGAAGCTGGTAGTTGATGATCCAGTCGAGGGTCGTCCGCAGCTCCATCGGCGTGAAGCAGGAGTCCGTGTCGGGGCCATCGGGTGGACACACCGGATCCCCCCGGACCTCGAACTGGAAGATCTCGCCGAGGCCGGTCGAGATCGGCCCCATCTCGGGCTCGCCGTAGCCCTCGGGGATCTCCTCGCGCGCTTCCGTCAGCCGCTCGCCCACGAGCTGGCGGGCCCAGTAGATGTCGGAGCCTTCCTCGAAGACGACCGTCACCACGGACAGCCCGAAGCGCGAGGTGGAGCGGATCTCCTCGACCCGAGGCAGGCCGCTCATCGACGTCTCCACCGGGAAGGTGATGAAGCGTTCCACCTCCTCGGGTGCGAGGCCCGGGCTGTTGGTGAGCACCTGCACCTGGACGTTGGTCACGTCCGGCACCGCGTCGATGGCCAGCGTTCGCAGCGAGACGATCCCGGCCGCGATCAGCAGCAGCCAGAGGGCCACCACGAGGAAACGATTGTCGAGCGAGAAGTCGATCAAGCGTCGCACCATGGCCTGCTCACTCCTCCTCGCCGAGCTGCGACTTGGAGGCCTCGGACTTGAGCAGGAAGCCGCCGCTCGTGACCACCCGGTCACCCTCCTGGACTCCCTCGAGGATCTCGACCCAGCCCTCCCCCTGGCGGCCGAGCCTCACGGCACGGCGCTCGAACTTCCCACCGCCGAGGTCGACGAACACGATGCTCGCCTCGCCGTCGCGGATGATCGCCGCAAGCGGCACCGATGGCGCCCCCGGCGACTGGAGGCCCGGCGCCGGGTCGTGCTGGTCGGTGAGCCGCAGTCGAGCGAACATTCCAGGGCGCAGCAGGCCGGTTGGGTTGACGACGTCCACGCGGGCGCGCAACGTGCGAGTGTCGCGGTCGACCCGCGAGCTCACATAGGTGATCCTCCCGCTCTGGGGCTGGTCCGGGAACGCGTCGGCCCGCACCTCGGCGAGGTCGTCCTGGTGCACCCGGCCCAGCTGGCGCTCGGGGATGTCCACCCAGATCCATACGTGACCGAGGTCGGCGATGGTGAAGAGGCTGTCTTCGGGCCTCACCAGCTCGCCGATGGTGGCGTGCTTCTCGACCACCTCGCCAGCGATCGGAGTGCGGACGGGAAGCAGGGAGGCGTCAGCGCTACCTGGTTTCAGCGCCGAGATGGCGCCGTCATCGAGGCCGTAGAGCCGCAACGTCGTCTCGGCACCCTGCCGCTCCGCGGTCGCCTCCTCGAGCGCGGCCCGCGCCTCGAGCATCTCCCTCTCCGAGGTGATGCGCCGGTCGAAGAGGGAGCGCTCGCGCTCGTAGGCTTGGCGAGCGAGCCCCTCTCGAGTCCGAGCACTGAGGAATGCCGTCCTCGCCTGGCCGAGCTCCACGGAGTCGATGAGAGCGAGCGTCTCGCCGGCCTCGACGCGGTCCCCGAGCTTGGCGATCGCCTGCACCAGCCTCCCGGAGATGCGTGGACTGACGTGCGCGAGGCGGTCTTCCTCGTAGCCGACCTCTCCCGTCGTCTCGAGCTGCGGCGACACCTCACGACGAGTGGCGAGCGTAGTCTGGATGCCAGCTTGGGCGAGCTTCTCGGGAGTGAGCACCACGACGCCGGGTGGTGCCTCCTCCGGCGCGGGGACGGAAGCGCCAGGAGTCGCCTCGCTCGCCTCCTGCGGAGTCTCATCGTTCTTCCCGCAGCCTAGCCAGGCCGCGGCGAGTATTGGGATCAAGAGCAACGTGGGAAGGCGAACCCGATCCATCAGGGAGTCTCCTCGTCAGTCGACTGCAACGAGCCGGCGCCTGCCAGCTCCAGGTCGGCGACCGCGGCCGCCAGCTCCGCTTGCGCCTCGATCTGTTCGCGTCGCGCTTCCACCAGCTCGCGGCGGAACAACAGCACGTCGCGCGAGCCGATCTTTCCGGCTTCGAACGACTGCTGTAGCAAGTCCAGGCTTTCCTCCAGTCCGCCGACGGCGCCGCTCTGGAGCGCGGCCACCGCATCGGCAGCGCCGCGGTAGTGGGCGTAGGCGGCCTCGATCTCGCGGCGTGCGGCGAGCTCCGCGGTTGCGAGGTCAGCCCGCGCCCTGGCCGCCGCAGCCAGGGCCTGCTCCACCGCACCGCGGTTTCGGTTGAACAGGGGCACCGGCACGACAAACGAGGCGCCGGAGATCTCGTCACCTTCCTCGCGTCGGCTGAACCCTCCCACGCGCAGGTTGGGCACGCGCAGCGCGCGCTCGAGCGTCACCGTTCGATCCGCCCGCGCGACCTCCTCGCGTAGCGCCTGGAGATCCCCGCGCCGTGGCAGGGCTGCAGCCACCAGCGCTGGAAGTTCGGGAAGGGAGCTCGGTCTCGGCGGGAAATCGCCAGCAGCCTGCGGCGAGGTTGGCTGAGCCCACCCGATCGCCTCTCCCAACTCGGCACGCGCTTCAGCCTCGGCAGCGCGAGCTGATGCCAGTCGGCTCTTCGCGCGCGCGGCCGCAGCGCGCGCGAAGTTCACGTCTACCTGTGTCCCCGCCCCGGCCTCGAGTCGCTGCTCCTCGAAGCTACGCAGCTTCTCGGCGAGCTCTGCGGCCAGCGCAGCGAAGGCGGCGAGCTCGCGTGCGGCCACCGCCGCGCCGAAGGTGCGATCGACGCTGGCGTCGACCTCTGCCTGCCGGCGGTCGCGACGCGCCTCGGCCGCGGCGACGGTGCGCTCCGCGACGGCGATGCGCTTGCCGCGTTGGCCGGCGATCTCGACCTCCTGCTCCACGCCGATGCCGCGATCACTGGAGCTTCCCGCGCCACCGGAGCGGGAAGCCGCCTCGATCTCGACCTCGGGGTTGAAGGGGTAGGTGCGGGCGACGACCAGCGCACCCCGCGCCACGGCGAGGTCGGCTTCCGCCGCAGCCAGCAGGGGGCTGTCGGCGCGGGCCGCGACCCTGGCCTCGGCGAGCGTCACCCCGACCGGTGGAATCGGCGGAACGGATCCTGTCCGCTGGGCGGGCAGGATCGATGGAACGGCCACTAGCAGTGCAGTGGCAATCTGCCAAATCGAGCGATAGCGAGTGCTGACAACCAAGGACCCGGCCTCCCGTCGCCGCCAACGGCGGCGCCCGC
>JBOGJI010000035.1:0-11865 GCA_050747865.1 Thermoanaerobaculia bacterium | reverse complement strand
ACGCGCGCGTTGGACCCGAAGAACTCCCTCAGGTGGGCGACCTTGACGGAGATCGGATCGAGCTTCACCTCGGTGTCCAGGTGGGGCACAGTCACGATTCCCGCGTGTCTCGACATGGCTCTACAAGCTTACCCTACGAGCATGTAGGGCAACAACTCTCCCGCTGGTGGACTAGCGCCTTGCGTGTAGCGGCCGACCTTGTGTCGGCCGTCAAGGCGGCCGAGACCAGCTCGGCCGCTACGGGCCGTAGAGGGTGAGCCCGAAGGTCTTGGCGAGGAAGACCGCCATCTGATCGCGGCTCACCGGGTTGGCCGGACAGTAGTTGCCGCCGCCGCAGCCCGCCGTGATCCCGCGCGCCACCAGATCCTCGATCCAGTTGGCGAACAGCGACGGGCACGGCACGTCGCCGAACACGCCGCCGCAGGCCGGCGGCGTGTAGCCCGAGCCCTCCAGGGCCTTGAGCAGGAACACCGACATCTGGTCGCGGGAGTTCGCCGCCGCCGGGCAATACGTCGTCCCCGTACAGCCGCCGGTCACGCCGTTGTGCAGCAGCGTCTCGATCCAAGAGTAGAACAGGCTGGCCCGCGGCACGTCGGTGAAGCTGTCGCCGATGTGCAGAGTCCAGGTCTTGGCCGTCCCATCCGACGCCAGCTCGTCGAACGTCGCCTCCCAGTGCGTCGCCGGACGCGAGGCGGGGTCGTTCAGACTCATGCTGTAGCAGTCCCCGGTGTCCAGGCAGCTCGCCGTGGCGTCCGGATCGACCACGCCGTAGTCCGCCGCGCCGTCGACCAGGGTGTAGACCGGGCCCGCCGGACCCGTGAAGGCCGACGCCGTGCCGGCGAGGCTCTGCGCCGAGTCCCCGTCGTTGCGCCAGGACGGCGCCGCGTCGACTGTCTCGCCGGGCTCGAAGACACCGTTGCCGTCGGAGGCGTTGACCTCCGGATCGACCACCAGCGCCATCGGCGTGAAGGCCCCCGGCTCCGGCCCGCAGTGCAGGATCTGCCCGCGGATCTCGCCGCCGGAATTCGCGATGGTGTGGACGTTGACGTAGTAGAGCTCGCTCAGCAGGTCGCTCTCCTGCTGCTCGGTCAGCGTCGCGGAGCCGACGATCGGGTTCACGGTGTGGTCGAGCGGAATGACGATCGGGCCGGGCACGCCGATAGGCGCCACATGGATGTGGGCGGCGGTCACCTCCTTCAGGTCGATGTCGTGCGAGATGTCCCACGTCAGCTCCCGGGTGTCGAGGTCGTAGCTGAAGTCTCCGTGCCCGGTCGCATCGGTGGGCACCGGCGGCGTCTCCTGATCTCCGTCGAGCTCGGCCACGAAGCACGCCAGCTCGCCGCCGGCGATCACCGTCAGCGAGACCGGCACGGGGATGAGCGGCTCGTCGGGGTCGTTGCTCTCGACGCACAGATTCGCCGCGTATTCCCCGGGCTCCAGGGCGGTGGCGTCGAGGGTGACGTCGACCGTAGAGGAGCCGGCGGGCGCCGTGGTCCCCGAGGTGGGCGAGACGCCGAGCCACGGCGCGTCGCTCATCCCGGCGCAGGCGCCTGGAGCGGTCGGGGCGATGGACAGGTCGTCGTAGTAGACGGCCGAGGCGCCGTTGGCGAACAGGTCGATGGTGTCGAAGACCGTGGCGCCACCGCCGGTCACCTCGCCCGACCAGGTGCCCGAGAACAGGAGCTGGTTGTCGTAGAAGAACTGCTGGGTGTCGGCGTCGAGGTCGATCTCGATCCGCAGCTCCACCCACTCGCCCTTGATCAGCGGCAGCGATCCGCCGCTCGCCCCCTCGTTCAACACCAGGCTGGCGGCGCCGCTGAAGCTGACCTGGGTCGACCAGTTCAGACCGGTCTGTGCGTCGTTGTAGTTGTTGAGCTGGATGTAATACGACAGACCGGTGAAGTCCGTCGGCACGAACTGCCAGGCCGTGACCGTCCACTGGCCGCTGTCGATGCCCTCGAACTCGCGCACCAGGTCGCTGGCGCCGACGATCTCCACCGAGTTCGGCACGCTGTGCGCCTGGTCGCCGGAGACCAGAGCCCCTGCGGCCGGGTCGTTGGCCCAGCCCTTCCAGCCACCCTGGCCGTGCATCTGGCTGCCGGTCGCGTACGTGTCGAAGCCGTCCGACCAGGCCTCGCCGCCGCGCGGCGCGCCGGCGTCCTCGAAGATGCTCCAGATGAGGTCGGCGCCGCCGAGGTTGGAGATGGTCAGCTCGTCGGTGGCCGACGAGCCCTGCGGCAGGGTCGCCGAAATGCTGGCCGGATCCAGGCCGATGTCCGGATCCTCCCCGCCCTCGCCCATGCCGCGGATCGCCACCGTGACGTGCAGGTCGGGCGAGTAGGCGTGGACCTCGCTCAGGACCACCTCGCCGAAGGCCACCGCACCGGTCAGGTCGGTGAGCGGCGTCGCGGTGATGGTGACCTCTTGCGTCTCCATGGGGTCGGTGCTGAAGCTGAAGCTCGCGGGCTCGATGGTGATCTGGAAGCCGGGGGTGATGGCGATGCCGGTTGCGGTCCAGCTCGTCGGGAAGTCGGTCACGGTGTTGCGCACCGTGCGCGTCCACGAGCAGCTCGGCGTGCAGTCCATGTTGCGCACCGCCGGGATGTTCAGGGTCTTGACGTCGCCGCCGGTGGCCGGATTGGCCGCCAGGTAGTTGTCGAAGATCTCGTCCATCACCAGGCCCGAGAGCGCCGCCTTGGTCAGGTAGGCGCGGCCGCTGCCCACGTCGTCGGCGTCCCAGGGGGTCGAGCCGTTCTCCTTGGTGCCGTCCTCGAAGGCGGTCATCATCAGCGCCGACTTGACCTCCGAGACCGTCCAGTCGGGCCGCACCGCGCGCACCAGGGTCGCGGCGCCGGCGAGGTGCGGGCTGGACATGGAGGTGCCGCTGATGTTGCCGTAGGCGCCGAGGGCCACGGGCACGGCGGCGAGGATGCTCACGCCGGGGCCGGTGATGTCAGGCTTGGTGAGGTCCTGCAGCGGCGCCGGGGTGGGGCCGCGGAGGCTGAAGCCGGCCAGGAAGTCGCCCTTGGGCTCCGTGTCGATGGTGGCGGTGCTCGGGTTGGCGTCGACGAAGGCCACCAGCTCGTTGCCGGGGATCTGATCGATGCTGTAGGCGGGGATCCCCGGCTGGTCCGGCGTCGACATGGCGACGCTCACCGTCGTGTTGTTGCGGATGATCACCATGTCGGCCCCGGCGTTGAAGGCGTTGGTGATCTTCTCGGTGAAGCTGCAGGTCCCGCGGTGGATCAGCGCCGCGGCGCCGTCGAAGAAACCGGCGGGGAACGGCGGGATCGTGGTGGTACAGCCCTCCATCGTCGGGTCCTGCTCGGTGAAGTGGCGGATCGGGAAGTCGTTCAACGGATCCGCGATCGGCGAATCACTGCCGCGGACCATGCCGATGTTCTGGGTGCCGGGAGGCGGCGCGCCGGGGCCGCTCGCCGACAAGAGGCCGGAGACCCCGTCGTGGGTGGAGGCCGCCACGGTCATCACCCAGGGGCCGCGGTGCCCCACATTGCCGACCGGATTGGGAACCGTCGCACTGGTGTTGCCGGCGGAGGCAGCAACCAGGACGCCAGCGTCCACCAGGTCGAGCTTGCGGCGGTCGTTGTCGTTCCACGGGCTGGTGCCGCCGGAGATCGAGAAGTTCATCACGTCCACGTCGCCGTGCAGCAGCACGCTGTTCATGCCGGCCTGGATCTGGGCGCCGGGGCACTGGGCCGGACAGACCTTGTAGGTGCGCAGACGGGCGCAGGGCGCGACGCCAGAGATGCTGTCGAACCCCGGCGGCACCGGCGGCGGCGGCGAGGCTGTGTCGTCCAGAGTGTTTCCTCCCGCGGTGCTGGCGGTGTGGCTGCCGTGGCCGTCGAGGTCGTTGGGGGCGGGGCCGTTGCACAGGCCGTCCAGGTCGGTGGTGGCGCAGTCGAGAAAACTGATCAACTTGTCCGGATCGCCGCCGCCGTGGCCGCAGGCCGCGTCGTTGGCGAACGACGGATGGGTCGAGTCGACCCCGGTGTCGAGCACGGCGATGACCATGTCCTCGCCGCGGGTGGCCGTCATGTCCGGCGTGGCGGTGCCGTCCCAGATCGAGTCGGCGCCGATGAAGGTCGGGCCGCGGTAGGTGGTCGGCTCGTAGACCCGCTCGCGCTCGACCGACACCACGCCGGGCAGACGGCGTAGGATCGCCGCCTCCTCGGGCGTCAGCCGGGTGGCGAGGCCGCTGTGAGTCACCAGGTAGTAGTGGGTGACCTCCGGCGTCCGGCCCAGCGCGGCGGTCATGTCCCGAAGGTGGGCGGCCTGCTCGGCCATCACCTCCGTCCTGGCGGCGACGGCCTCCGGGCTCTCCGGATCGAAGCGCTCGCGCGGCGCCTTCGCCACCCGGCGCAGCAGGCCGGGCTCGGCGAACTCGATCAGGTGGACGAAGCGGCCTTGATCGTCGGCCGGCGAGAGCACGGCTCCCTCCTCGAGGGCACGAGTCTCGGCCTCGCGCGCGGCGGAGGGCACAGCGGTCAGCAGCGCGAGCAGCAAGGCGCCCTTGAAGGAGCGCGTCCCCGGTCGGCGCCCGCGCGTGCTGACAGTTCTGGATGGAGCGATCACCTGCCCTGGATTCATGGCTTCCCTCCTGCGCGCCGCTCGTCGCGCTCTACGTGGACACGCCTCCACCCGTGAGTCGGGCGCGTCTCACAAACGGTTCAATACGACCCGGCCTGCCGCTGACCGCCTCGCCGGCGGGTCAGCTGGCTCGCAGTGGATCGAGGTAGACCGCGTCGACAGCGATCTCGCAATCCAGCGACTCGAGCCGAAGCGAGGCACCGCTCGACGCCGACGATCGAGACCACCCGCCGCCGGTTCCGCGCCGCACGAGATCTAGACGCGGCTCTTCGTACGCCACGAACAGGATTTCGCGAAGCGCCGGGATCCGTTGATAGTGGTCGAGCTTCTCGCCGCGATCGTAGTCGTCCGGGCTCGGGCTGGTGACCTCCACGACGAGCGTGGGGTTGACGATCGCATCTGCATCCTCGGAATCGATCTCGGCGCGGCCGCAGACGACACTGACGTCCGGGTACGTAATCAGCCCGGTCGCCCGGACCCGAATGCGCCCGTCCGACGTCTGCACCCGGCACGGTCGCCCGCGAAGCTGGGCCGTCAGTATCCCGATGACGTTGGCGGCATACGTGCTGTGCTCGGGCGTACCACCGGCCAGCGCGAAGATCTGCCCGTCGACGTACTCGTGACGCACATTGCTGTACTGCTCGAGCTGCACATACTCAGCAACGGTGTACCGCCGATGGTCGATGCGATCCGTTGCGGCCCCCATGATGCGATCCAGTCTACTCCCCCGAGCGTCAGGCTGCAGTACGAAGTGCCTTCCCTCCACCCCGGAGCTCGGGGTGAGATCAGGAGCCATGTTGCGTCGCTGCCCGCCTCGTTCGGCCGATTGATGCGCCGGCGTCATCTAGCGCATCAATCCCATGCTATGATGCGCCAATGTCGAGAACAACGCTTAGGCTCGAAGACGATGCCTTGGAGCTCGCGAAGAAGCACGCCGCCCGGCATAGGCTCACGCTCGGTCAGGCCGTCAGCGAGCTGGTCAAGCAGGGCGCCGAGCGCCCCCTGGTCACAGACGAGCGCAGCGGGCTGCACGTCGTCCGCCTGAGCCGGCGATCGCCCAAGGTCACCGCCGCACTCGTCGATCGGCTCCGCGACGATACCCCGTGAAAACGGCGCTCCTCGACCTCAACGTCCTGACCGCTCTCTTCTGGCCCGCCCATGAGCATCATGAAGCCGCTCACGAGTGGTTTCGTGCCCGTGCCGATGCCCGATGGGCGACGTGCTCGCTGACCCAACTCGGCTTCGTGCGGCTGACCTCCAATCCGGCGTTCTCTCGTGATGCGCTCTCACCGGCGGCCGCGGTGGCGCTGCTCGCCGAGAACCTGCGCCATCCTCGCCATCAGTTCTGGGATGAGAGCCTGCAGGTGCCGAAGGCAGTCGAGGGCATGGAGCGCTCGCTACAGGGCTATCGCCAGCTCACGGACGCGTACCTGCTGGCGCTCGCCCATCATCGCAAGGGCGTCTTGGCAACCTTCGACGGTGGGCTGCGCACGCTTGCCGGCAAGGCTTTCGAATCGGCCGTCGAGGTGATCCCCTCGCCAGATTCAGGAGCCACCGATAGTTGACCGTCGCCGAACGCTCGGTGTGGCGTGTATTGGATAGGCTGTTGGGGAGTGGCCCGTTCTACGGGTCGTAGAGGGTGAGACCGAAGGTTCTGGCGAGGAAGACGGCCATCTGGTCGCGGCTGACCGGGTTCGCCGGGCAGTAGTTGCCCCCGCCGCAGCCGGCGGTGATGCCGCGGGCTACCAGCTCTTCGATCCAGTCGGCGAACAGCGACGGGCAGGGTACGTCGGCGAATACGCCGTTGCACGGAGGCGGCGCGTAGCCCGCGCCCTCCAGCGTCTTGAGCAGGAACACCGCCATCTGGTCGCGGGTCACCGAGGCGTTCGGGCAGTAATTGTCTCCGCCGCAGCCCGCCGTCACGCCGCGCCCCGCCAGCTCCTCGATCCACGGGCAGAAGACGTTGTCGAACGGGACGTCCGCGAACAGCTCCTCGCCCTCCACGCAGGCGGGAGGCACGTAGTCGCCACCCTCCCACGACTTCAGCAGGAATACGGGCATCTGGTCCCGGCTGTTCGCCGCCGAGGGGCAGTACTCCGTGGCCGTGCAGCCGCCGGTCACGCCGCGGTGCAGCAGCGTCTCGATCCCCAAGTAGAACAGGCTCGTGCGCGGCACGTCCGTAAAGCTGTCGCCGATGTGCAGGGCCCAGGTTCCCGTCGTCCCCTCGGACAGCGTCTCGTCGAATGCCGCGTCCCAATGCGTGGCCGGGCGCGTCGCGGGGTCGTTCAAACCCAGCTGGTAGCAGTCCGCCGCGTCCAGGCAGCTCGCGGTGGCTCCGGGATCGACGTCGCCGTAGACCGCCCCGTCGTCCAGCAGGCTGTAGGTGGCGCCGGCGGGTCCGGTGAAGTCGGAAGCGACGCCGGTCAGGCTGTGCGACAAGGCGCCGTCGTTGCGCCACGCCGGCGCGGCGGCGACCAGCTCGCCCGGCTCGAAGACGCCGTTGCCGTCGGAGGCGGCGCCGGAGGACGGATCGACCGCCAGGGCCGCGGGCGCGAAGACTTCGGTCTCGGCCACGCCGTTGCCGGCGAGGTCGAGGTCGGCGCTCGGGCCTTCGGCGCTGGCGACCGTCAGCGTCGCCGCGGCGGGACCGTGCGCCGGCGGCGTGAAGGTGACGCTGACCGAGCAGCTCGCGGCCGGGGCCAGCACGGTCCCGCAGTCGGCGGTGTCGGCCTCGAAGCCGTTTTCGAGGTCGCCGAAGACGAGCCCGGTGGCGTCCGCCGTGCCGCTGTTGGTGAGCGTCGAGAGCTTTGGGAGGCTCTCCGTCCCGACCGGCACGTCGCCGAAATCGAGGCTCACCGGGTCGAAAGCCAGCGCCGGCGCAGGCTCCTCGCGTACCAGCACGGCGGTCGGGGTTCCGGCGTGGCCCTCGGCGTCGGCGGCGACGACGAACAGCAGGCGCGGCGGATCGGATCCGTCCGCGAGCTGGATCACGCCGCCGAGATCGACGACGGCGCCGCTGCCGTCGAGGGTCAGCGGATACGTGGTGTCGGCCAGGTGCGGCGGCACTTCGAAGCTGGCCAAGGCCGAAACGATGTCGGCGATGGGGTCGTTGGCCGGGGGCTCGGAGACGGGGCCGCGGAAGAAGCGGGTGTCATCGGCGACGGCGCTGACGTGAACCTGCTCGGTGAGCGGATTGAAGGAGGCATCGAGATCGAGCACGTCGGGGCCCCACGGCGCCTGGTAGGGGCGCTCCGCCGCCTTGGCGGCATAGAGCAGGGCCTCGCGGACCTCCGGCCAGATAGTGCTCTCGAAAGCCGTGCAGGACTGCGCGAAGGTCGTGCCCATCTCGAAGGTGTAGGCGGCGACGCCGAACTCGCCGTAGGCGTAGTCGACCGTGGTGCCAGCGGCGGGCGGGAGTGCCTGCCAACGCGCCACCTCGTAGCCGGTGTGGAAGCCGAACTTGCGGCCCAGGATGGTCAGCTCGTCGTGGTTGGGAGCGTTGTTCTCGTTCTGGCCGCCGAGGCCCTCCCAGGGAAGCAGCACGTACTCGCCGAAAGAGTGGAGCGACAGGAACACCCCTTGGGCACTGCTGGGCACCGGGTCGCCGGTGTTGGGAGGGTCCGACCCGGGAGGCCACTGGTCTTCGAAGACCTCGTCGAGGTACGCCTGCAAGGCGATGGTCTCCGGCTCGGAGGCCGGAGACGCGCCGCGGTACGTCTCACTGCACTGCGTGCCGCTCGAGCCGGCGCCGCCCCAGAGAAAGGAGCTGTTGCGGTTGAGGTCGATACCCGTGGGACCAGGATTGAGACACGCGGTCTCGTTGTGGTTCTTGCGCCACCACAGATCGTCGCCTCCCTCCTCCACCTTCCGCCGCCCGTCCGGGTTCTCCTGGGCGATGACGTGGATCTCGCGGTGGTCGAGTAGCCAGGCGATGTCGCCGTTCGTGGCCCGCTCCTCGAGCAGCAGCTCGGCGAAGCGCGTCGCCGCCTCGGCGGTGGCCAGCTCGCGGGCGTGCATGGCGGCCATGACCACCAGAGGAGCCCGCTCGTAGGGAGAGGCCTGGTTGCCGATCACCAGGGCGAAGATGTCTCCCTCGGCGCCGTTGTTCAGCGCCTGCCAGGTCTGGCCGATCAGCTCCAGCCGCGCGTATTGGGGGTGCGCGGCGACCAGGTCGGCGAGCGTGTCGTGGGTCTCGTCCACCGTGCGGTAGCAGGGGAAGCCGGGGATGCCTCCCTCTCCCGACAGCCGCCAGGCCTCGCGGTCGACGGCCAGGAAGGCCTCGAGGCGCCGCATCTCCTCGACATCGGTCTCGACGGCGTACCCCAGCCTCTCCACCGCCGCGCGGCCCACGGGCGTGACCCGCATGACGACGTAGTCCCGGCGCCAGTTGCGGCCCCAGACGTCGCCGTGCTCGCGCAGCGCGTCGATCGCCGCCGGCGGCACCCCGTGCACCCGCACGATCTCGTCTCCCGCCGCGGCGAGTCCCGGCACCGGCAGGACGAGGAAAACGAGGAGAAGAGAGGCGAGGGCAAGGCGGCGGCGCCCGAGCCCTTCTGGCGGTCGCGCACCCATGAGGCGCGCGGACGGTAGCACACCCACCGGGACCGGCGGCCAAGACCTCCGTGGAAATCCGCCGGCGGCCTAGCCGTCCACGACGTCGAGGTGATCCACGGCTCCCAGGATGACCCCGCCGCCGAGCAGGAATCGTTCCTCGGCCTTCCTCAGCCGGTGCTCGCGCCACCTGAAACGCGGCCAGTCGGGTTGTTGCCAATTCCATGTCATGAGCGATAGACAACCTCCTATCGCTCGCAATACTCCACAAAGTGAGCGATAGCAAGCCTATCTATCGCTCTTCAGTGAGCCGGATGCTCGAGCGGTAGTGCCCCGCGTGCCTCTCGACGTTACGGGCCGTAGAGCGTCAGGCCGAAGGTCTTGGCGAGAAAGACGGCCATCTGGTCGCGGCTCACCGGGTTGGACGGGCAATAGTTGCCACTGCCGCAGCCCGCCGTGATCCCGCGCGCCACCAGGTCCTCGATCCAGGCGGCGAACAGGGACGGGCAGGGCACGTCGCCGAACACCCCCGTGCACGCCGGCGGTGCGTAGCCCGGGCCTTCCAGCGTCTTCAGCAGGAACACCGCCATCTGGTCGCGGGTCACCGTGTTGTTCGGGCAGTAGTTGCCGCCGCCGCAGCCGGCGGTGATGCCGCGGGACACCAGATCCTCGATCCAGTTGGCGAACAGCGACGGGCAGGGCACGTCGTTGAAGACTCCCGTGCATGCCGGCGGTGTGTAGGCGCCGCCTTCCAGGGCCTTGAGCAGGAACACCGGCATCTGGTCGCGGGTGTTGGCCGCCCACGAGCTCGGTGGCGGCAGCCCCGTCGTTGCGCCAGGCCGGCGCCACGGTGACCAGCTCGGCGGGCTCGAAGACGCCGTTGCCGTCCGCGGTGCCGGAGTCGGGGTCGACCTCGAGCGCCATGGGACTCACTTCCACCGGCACCGACACACTTCCCGGGCCGAGGATCGCGGCGTCGATCGTGGGGACGACCGCGTCGCCTCCCAGGGCCAGCGTGACCTGACTCGCCTCAGGCGGCGCGTTGGTCTCGATCTCGAAGTTGAACAGGGTGAACCAGCGTAGAGGGTTGTCGGTGGGGGCGATGAGCTCGACGAAGCCGCCGTCCACGCTGACCGTCCAATCGTTCTCCGAATTGTCATCGATGTCGCGGAAGAAGGTCTTGAAGACCTCGGTGCCGGGGCTGACGGGGATGCGGAAGGCCTCGACGCCGCGCTCGAAGTCGAAGTTCTGCACCGCGTAGTTGTAGCGGTAGCGGCCGGGCTCGGGCTCGGAGACCTTGACCGCGACGTTGATGTGCCCCTGCGGCATGTTGCCCGGATAGGGAGCCTCCGGCGTCGCCGACGGGACCACCACCGCGGCGTGGTCGGCGTCGGGGCCCGGCTCATCCGGGTCGACCCACTGGTCGAGCACCCGGCCGACGGTGAACGGCCCCAGCGGGTCGAAGTCCCAGCCACCGCCCACCGGTGTGGGGGTGAGGGAGTGATAGGCCATCGAGTTCCAGATGTCGACGTCGTACTGGATGACGTACCAAGCATCGAGGTAATACTCGGCGCCAGGGGTCTGCAGCTCGCTCGGATCAACCATCAGCCGGTTCTGGAAGTTGGTCGAATCGTGCGTCTGGCTGCCGGTGCAGCTGGGATCGAAGAACGAGCACGTGCTGAAGAACAGCCCCAAGCTCGCCTGGATGTCTTCCCGTGGCCCCAGGTTGAAGTTGGAGTTGTTGGTTCCCGCGCCGTAGACGTCTTCGCAGCCAGGCCAAAGGACATTGCCGCTGCCGCAGTTCACGATGCAGTTGAAGTTGAGAGTCGTGAAAGCGTGCTTGACTCCTGAAGCAGCAAGCTGCTCGACGCGCTGACCCGTGATCCGGTACATGTTCCAGACCAGGAAGGGATGCTGATCGGGCGGATCGAAGGGGTAGGCGCCGAGAGAGCCGAACTTCGGGATCCACGGTACGTCGGCGTTTGCGAGTCCGCCGAGGTTCTTCAGTGTCGCATCAGGTGCCACCTTGATGCGCCCCGTCGCGGCGTCGGTTCCTTGAAAGGCCACATTACCGATCCCAATCATGCCCACGTCCGCCGGGTGCCCTTCCTGCGACCAGAACGGGCGGCCGTCGCAGGGGTCGCCGCCGCGGCCGCTGGTATCGGCTCCCGCGGGCACGTCCAGGTAGAGGTCCAGCCAGGCCATGGCGAACGGGAAGTCGGCCAGCGCCTCGAGGCCCAGCAACTTCGCCAGCTCCGCAGTCATCTCGACATCGGCGTTGTGCACGATCAAGGTGCCGCGGTGGTGCTCGGCCAGGACGTGCAGGTGACTGAAGGTCAGCAGGTGGCGCCCGCTCTTGTCACGGGCTTCGAGTGAGGGATGGTTGTTCCTGTAGATGCCGGGAGTGAGCACCAGCCCGTCCAGCCGCACCTCGCGCCCCCGGTGGCGCAGGGTCCAGCCGGTGTCGAGGACGACGCGGCCCGACAGGAAGCGCTCGAAGTTGCCGTGCGGCGCCTCGATCACCAGGCGATCCTCGGGGGTCAGCCGCCGCCGCGTCTCGACGGTCGCAAGCGCGGGCCGCCCGTCGACCACGACCTCCAGCCCGAAGTCGGCCAGGACGCCGGCGCGCAGCTCCAGCCGCGCATCGCCGCCGGAGCCGGTCCACACCTGCAGCGGATCGGGCTCCTGCGCGTGCAGGGGAAGAGT
>JBOGJI010000034.1:0-6761 GCA_050747865.1 Thermoanaerobaculia bacterium | reverse complement strand
GACGATCTGCATGGAAGCCACCTGCCGCGACCGCGACTCAGGACGCGGCTGCCCTATGATGTCTTGCATACGACCCGCAAGCCCCTGGCGCGCGACCCACGGGAGATGCATTCACGGGCTCTGAGATCAGCCCGAGGGGAGCCGCCGGACCCGCTCGATCAAGTCGCTGGTGGCGTGGTCCTTGGGGTCGCCCACCAGGGCGGTGCGGCCGCCGTAGGAGCGCACGACCTCGTATTCGGGGACGGCTTCGGGGGTGCCGTAGTCGGGGCCCTTGCAGTGTACGTCGGGCTCGAGCTCGGCGAGCAGCGGCGCCGGCGTATCGCCGTCGAACACGACCACGTAGTCGACCGGCTCGAGCGCGGCGAGCAGCTCGGCGCGCTCGGCCGCCGGCACGATGGGGCGGCCGGGCCCTTTGAGGCGCGCCACCGAGGTGTCGTCGTTGATTCCCACCACCAGCCGATCGGCTTCCGCCGCGGCGGCTTGCAGGTAGCGCAGGTGCCCGACGTGGAGGAGGTCGAAGTGGCCGTTGGCGAGGGCGAGCGTCCTTCCTTGCCGGCGCAGCTCGGCCGCCTCGGCGAGGAGCTCCTCCCGGCTCACCACGCGGCCCATTGAAGCCCCTCGATCGGCGCCGGGTCGCCGGCCACGGCTTGGCGCAGCTCGTCGGCGGAGAGCGTGGCCGTGCCCATCTTCATCACCACGACGCCGCCGGCGTAGTCGGCGAGCAGCGCCGCCTCCAGAGGTGTGGCCCCGGCGGCCAGGGCGAGCGCGAAGGTGCCGATGACGGTGTCGCCGGCGCCCGTCACGTCGGCCACCTGGTCGGTGCCGTGGACCGGGATCGAGGCGGCGCCTTCCTCGGTGGCGAGGACCATTCCGTGGCGCCCGCGCGTGACCACCAGGAAGCGCAGCCCCAGCCGCCGGCGCAGGCTCTCGACCGCGGCCGCCATGTCGCGGAAGCCGCCGTCCAGGCGCGAGCCGATCAGGCTCTCGGCCTCCTCCTCGTTGGGCGTGGCGCCGTCGAGGCCGTCGAAGGCGTCCAGGCGGTGGCGGCTGTCGCCGAGGATGGCGCCGCCTTCGACCAGCGCCTCGCGCAGTGCCGCCACCAGCCCTGGCCGCACGGTGCCGTAGCCGTAGTCGGAGAGCACCGCCACCCGGGCGCTGCTGTTCCACGCCCCGAGCTGGCGGGCGAAGTGGCGCTCCCCCTCGAGCCCCAGGTCGAGCTCGTCTTCGATGTCGAAGCGCACCACCTGCTGCTTGATCGAGTGGCGGCCGCCGGCGAGCACCCGCACCTTGGTGGGGGTGCTGTAGCCGGGCCGGGTGCAGATCCCGGCGGTGTCGACGCCCATGCCGCTCAAGGCCTCGACGATGGCGCGACCCGAGGCGTCGTCCCCCACCACGCCGAGCGGCAGGGGCCGCCCGCCGAGCGCCGCCACGTTGGCCACCGCGTTGGCGCCGCCGCCGGGGGTGACGTGCTCGCCCTCGTAGCGGAGGATCAGCACCGGGGCCTCGCGGCTGATCCGTTTCGGCGCCCCTTCGATGAAGCGGTCGGCCACCAGGTCCGCCAGCATGACGACCGGCTGGCCGGCCATGCCCTCGACCAGGGCGAGCAGCCGGTCACGTGACGCGATGCCCTCCGCGGTGTCGTCCGGAAGTGGTGATCTGTCAGTCATTTGCGATCTCTTCGGCGGGCGGATGTTAACACGGCGCGGGGGCGAGCTTGACGGCTTGCTCCCCGGGGTCCTACATTCGCAGGCTCTGAACCGATGCGCGGACTGTACCTGACGAGCGTGACGCTGCACGTGTTGGCCGCCCTCTACTGGCTGGGCGGGATGTGGTTTCTGGCGCTGGTCGCGGCGCCGGTGCTGCGGCGCGACCTGGAGCCCGAGCAGCGCGCCCTGGTCCTTCAGAAAGTGGGGCACCGCTTCCGCTTCCACGGCTGGCTGGCCCTGGCCGTGCTGCTGGTCACCGGCGTCGCCAACCTGCAGTTGCGCGGCTGGCTGCGCCCCGAGGTGATCGGCGAGGCGAGCTTCTGGGCCAGCCCCCTGGGCCACGCGCTGGCCGGCAAGCTCGGCCTGGTCCTCGTCATGTTCTGCCTTGCCGGGATCCACGACTTCCTGCTCGGCCCTCTGGCCTCCCCGGGGACGCCGGCCGAGCGGCGCCAGCAGATCCGCCGCGCGGCCGTGTGGGTGGCACGGCTCAACGCCGTCGCCGGCTTGGTCCTCGTCTACTTCGCCGTCCGCCTCGCGCGCGGGGGATGAGTCGGCGGCCGTGACACCGATCGATCGGCGGCTCGCCGAGCGTATCCTCGCGGACGGTCCCATCCCGCTCGCTGCCTTCATGGAGGAGGCGCTCTACGGCGACAGCGGCTACTACCGGCGGGAGCGGCTGCCCATCGGGATCGGGCCGGAGCACGACTTCGTCACCGCGTCCGCGCTGTCGCCGCTCTTCGGTCGCTGCACGGCGCGGCTGCTTGGCCGTCTCGACGTGGCGCTCGGCGGACCGGCGGCCTTTCTCGAGGCCGGACCCGGCAACGGCGACCACCTCGCCAGCTTGACGGCCGCCTTACGTACGGCGCCGGCTGCCGGGGCGGGGTCGGGAGCGCGACGCATCTTCGCCTGGGATCGCGTGGCGCGCCCGTTGCCGCCGGGCGTCGAACGTCTCGACACGCTCGACGACCTCGGGTCCGCCGGCCTCCGCGGCCTGGTCTTCTCGTGCGAGATCTTCGACGCCCTGCCCGTCCACCGTCTCCTCGGGCGCTCGAACGGAAGCGTGGGGGAGCTCTACGTGACGCTGCACGACGAGGGGGCGTTCGTCTGGCAGGAGGGTGAGCTGTCCGACCCCGGCCTCGCGGCGTTGCTCGGCGGTCACGAGCTCGAGCCGGGCCAGATCGCCGATCTGGCGCCGGGGTGGGCGCCGCTCTATCGGCGGCTGGCTGATGCCCTCGACGAGGGGCTGCTGGTCACCGTGGATTACGGCTACGAGCGCGACCGGCTGCTCGATCCCCGCGCGCGCCGTCACGGCACGCTGGCCTGCTACCGCCGCCACCGCGTCCACCGCGACCCTTTCCGCCACGTCGGCGACCAGGACCTGACCGCCCACGTCGATTTCACCGCCCTGCGACAGGAGGGCGAGGCCGCGGGGCTCAACACCGTGGCCCTCTTGCGCCTTGCCGAGTGGCTCACCCGCCTGGAGATCTTCGACGACCTCGCCGCGGCCGAGCTCGAGACCCGGCGTCAAGCTTCGTCGCTGCTCGACCCGGGAGGCATCGGCCACGACCTCAGGGTGCTCGTGCAGGGGAGGGCGATGGACGACCGGGAACTGGCCGCTGTCACCGGCTCCGCCGTCGAGCCGTTCATTGCGGATCCGGTGCGCCCCTGACCGCTGCGGAAGTCCTTCCCAGCCGCGCGGCCGTGAGAAAGAGGACGCCTGCGCCGGCGAAGCCGAGGAGGAGTAGGGCGGCGTTGCCGAGTGTCCGGATGAGCCCCAGCATACGCGCGTCCAGGAACGGGTACGGGTAGTGCCCGATCGCCGCTCCGCGGAGGAGCATGTAGGCGAGGTAGCCGGCCGGGTAGAGCATCCACTTGGGGAGGTCGGCCCAGCCAAGGCCGTCCTTCCGCACCGCGAGCCACCAGGAGGCGACGAACAGAACAGGGACCACGTAGTGCAGCGCCAGGTCGGCGACGAGCTGCCAGCCCTCAGGATCCCAGATCTCACGCAGCAGAAGGTGATACACGACGCAGACCACGGCGATCGGCATGGCGACGCCCGTCGCCGCGACCGGCCGCGTGAAGAAGCGGCCGAGGGAGGATGCCGGGGCGACGAGAGGCGCCGTGAGCGCCACGGCGACGAGGATGTTCGTCAGGATCGTGAAATATCCCAGGTAGATCACGATCCCCATGGCGATGCTCCGGCCGCCGGCAACCACGGACCGCAGCGTGAGGCCGAGCTGCAGAGCCAAGGCGCCCCAGGCGATCAGCGCAGTCATCACCCGCAGCGCGCGGGCCCGCCTGATCTGTGGACTCAGCGGAAGTGGGGCCACCATTGCATGCGCCTGGCGCCCATGCTAACTTCATTCCGTTAGAGGGAGATCCTGATCCCTTCATCCTTCCTGGGAGGGCAGTCCTGATGTGCGGCGTGTGAGTCTGCTCCACACCGGGCAGGCGTTGCTCGCCGCGGCCTGGCGAGGAGGGTGTCATGTCGAGACTTCCCCTGAAGCTGTTCACCTGGTCGGTTGGAATCGCGACGTGCTGGGGTCTCGCGTCCCCGCCCGCGGCCGGGCAGCAGGCGTTCACGGCGCTCATCGACTTCGACGAGTACGCGTTTCCCCAGGTCAGCACGGACGGCGGCATCATCGTCCAGGGCCCTGGGGGGAGCACGACGGAATCATACAACCTGCTCGACGACGCCACGGGCGACGAGCTCGGCGCTGACAACGGCGATCTGGCCGACTTCGTCTTCACGTATACCGCCAGCCCGCCGGCGGATCTCACGCCCGCGAATCGCCCCGACCTGCGCTTCCGGGAGTCGGGAGCCGCCGGAGACCAGATCACCGGTCGCACGGCCTACAGCCTCGGCGCGCCAGATACGAACAACCCCGGTTCTCGCCACTTCTACGAGCTGGAAGTGCGGTTCGCCGACCACGTGGAGGTGACGGAGCTGCTGCTCGATCTCAGCAGCTTGAACACGTCGGGGATCGCCTGGGAGTTCAGCTCGATCAGCTTCCTCGACCAGGGTGGCAACCCCTTCAGCCCGTCCCCTTTCATTCCGCCCTACCTGGACTACGAGCCCGGCCAGACCGGCAATGTCGCTCCCGGGCACTACCTCTTGGCCTTGACCGGAACCGTCCAGGGAGTGGGAAGCGATCAGACGTCATCGGGCACCAGCAACCCCCCGAGTGACGGACCGATACTCCTCAGCGAAGCCGACCTCGGTGTCGCCGGTCAGGTGATCGGTGGTTTCGTTTGGCGAACCACGCTCGAAGACGTCCGCGGCACGCAGAACGGCTCGACCAATTTCACCTCCTCGTTGCGCCAGATGGCGCTGTCCGGAACCCTCGTCCAGCAGCCCGAGGAGGCTGATCTCTCGCTTTCCAAGGCGGCGTCGGTCGACGACGCGACAGTGATCTTTGCTCTCGAGGTGACCAACAACGGTCCGGCAGACGCCACCGGAGTATCGGTAACTGATGAGCTGCCGGAGTGCACCACCTATGTCTCGGATGACTGCGACGGAGACGCCGGGCCGCCGTTTCTCTGGGAGCCCGGGGATCTGGTCAACGGCGCCACGGCGAGCTGTAACGTGACGGTGGACGCGTCGACGTGCGAGGGCGAGCAGACGAACACGGCGACCGTGGAGGCTGAGCAGACCGATCCCAACCCGGACAACAACAGCGACGACGCCGTCTTCGACCTCGACGGGGCGGGGGAGGGTGCCGATCTGTCATTGACACAGGATCCTACGGTGCACGAGGACGGGACGGTGGACTTCGATCTCGAAGTCACCAACGATGGCCCGGAGGACGCCACCGACGTGGAGGTGACGGACGAGCTGCCTGAATGCGCCACATACGTCTCCGACGACTGCAGCGGTCAGGAAGGTCCGCCGTTCACCTGGGCGATCGGTGCGCTGGCGAACGGGGCCTCGGCGTCCTGCACCATGACCGCGGAAGCCTCGAGCTGCGAGGGCGAGCAGACCGCCGTCGCGGAGGTGACGGCGGATCAGGAGGACCCCGACCCGGACGACAACACCGCCGAGGCCGTCTTCGACATCCAGGTCGTGCCGGCGCTGCCCTGGCTCGCGGCGGTGTTGCTGATCTTGCTGTTGTGGGTCATCGCGACGCGGGCCCTGCGCCGCAGCCGCGTCTAGGCCGCCTCACGGCTCCGGGTCGTTCACCGCGTCGGAGCAGGCGCGCCGTGTTGGCGGATGCGCAACAGCTCCACCAGAGGGCCGACCATGTGGATCGACACCATGTCGCTGCGCCGCACCGCGTCCGCCTCCACGGCCATGCCCTCGACGTGGAATTCCGGCGGCAGGTTCAAGGGCTGGAAGGAGCCTTCGTCGGTACGGATGACCCATACACCGCCTTCGACGGTCTTGTGCTGCATCGTGCCGGTGATGCGGATCGTGGGGCCGGCGGTCTCCGAGTCGAGCTCGACCCAGCCGTGTCCCGCGCCGGGCGGATCGGTCGGTTTCGTCGCCGGCTCGAAGCGGATGTCGACCGGCTCGCCCGGGCCGCGGATCCGGATGCGGAACACCTGCTCGCTGAGCTCGAGGATCTCGACCGGGTAGGTCAGGCTCTCTTCCGTGATGGTGAGCTTGCCGGCGTCCATGGCCCACGTTCCGAAAGCGGGCTCGGCATGGGGGTCGGCCATGACCAGCGTGCCGTCCGACAGGAAGACGCGCAGCGAGCCCGTCTGCACCTGAGGAGACTCGGCAACCCTCCACACCCGATCCACGAAACCGGTGGGGTCTGCGGCCCCGGTCTGGTCCTGCGCGTTCCCGGAGGGGCTCAGTCCGGGCGAAGACCGGACCGGCGGCGAGCCACAGCACAAAATCGACACCGCGAGCACCGTCACGATCGGAGGCAATTGGCTTCGTCGCATCACCAGGGCCCTCCTTGTGTCTCCTCGTTTCCCATGCTCAGTGTAGCGAATTGGAGGAACTAGAGTAGGCGCCCATGGGGAACGAGCATCGACGCGTATCGAGCGGCAGCCCGTACGAGCCGCGCATCGGTTTCTCCCGCGCCGCCCGGCACGGGAACGTGATCG
>JBOGJI010000033.1:0-8692 GCA_050747865.1 Thermoanaerobaculia bacterium | reverse complement strand
GTACCATACGAACACGAAAGCCGGATTGCAGCTCGCGCAGCAGATCCTCCGCCGACGCAAGCACAACAACAAACAGATCTTCATGATCACGGATGGCAAGCCATCCGCGCTCACGGAGAACGGCCGCCTCTACACGAACTCGTTCGGCCTGGACATGAAGATCGTCAACCGCACGCTGGAGGAGGCCGATCGCTGCCGCCGGCGGCGCATCGTCATCACCACCTTCATGCTGGCCACCGATCCCCTGCTCACCGAGTTCGTCGACAAGCTGACCCGGATCAACCGCGGCCGCGCCTACTTCGCCTCGCCGTACGACCTCGGCGAGTTCGTCCTCGCCGACTACATCCGCAACCGCCGCCGGCGCGTGCGATAGCGGCCGTTACTTCGGCAGCTCGCCGCCGACGATCCGCTTCGCCTCGCCGGCCGGGATGGTCCCGCCGGGGTCGACCCCGTTGAGGATCGCCAGCTCGTCGGCGGAGGTCGACGAGGGGTAGCGCGCGGCGAAGCTCTCCACCGACGTCGGCGCGGACAGCCGCACCAGGTCGACTCTTGCCGGCTCGACGTCCAGGTAGCGGCGGTCGGTCAACGCGCGGAAGCTGTCGATGGCGCCGGTCAGCTCGCCCTTGCGGCCGTCCCAGGCGGTGCGAGGCGTGTAGCCGAGGAGCTGGAAGGTGCGTTCCCCGTAGTCCAGGAACACGGCCATGCCCGCCACCTCCTGCTGGTTCGAGGTGGCGGTGAAGGGGGCCCCCACACCCTGGATGCCGTGCACGGTCAGCCCGCGGGGCGACCCCGCGGTAATCCCTTGCTGGGCGACGAACTTGCGGGCGGCCTCCTGCGCCGGGCTGGCGCCGGCGAGCGAGAGCTGCACCAGGGCATCCTGCTGCGGGGAGGCGGCGACCACCCGCTGCGTCTGGTTGGCGGTCTTCCAGCCGCTGGGGAAGGTGATCTGGAACTTCATGTCCGGGTGGTAGAAGGCCTGACCGACGAAATACCCCTGCCGCGGATCGCTGCCGTACACCATGCCGTCGATGCGATCCAGGTACTCGTCGCGGCCGACGACCGTTCCCGCGGCGCCCAGGGCCGCCTTCTCGGCTTCGATGCGCGTGAAGCGGTCGGCCGGATTGGGGTGCGTCGAGAGCCAGTTGGGCAGGCGCTGGCCGCCGCTCACCGCGTCGCTGACCCGGCCCAAGGTCTGGAAGACCTTGGACATCTCGTCGGGGTCGTAGTCGGCTCCCGCCATGTAGCGCAGGCCCAGGCGGTCGGCCTCCAGCTCGTCCTGGCGCCCGAAGCGCAGCACCAGCAGCCCGGCGCCGAGCTGGGCGAGATCGCCGAGCTGCGCGGCCTCGGGGCTCAAGATCATGCCGACCCCGAGGCCGATGCTCAGCAGCTGCTGCTTGCTCATTTGCTCGACCGAGTGGCGGCCGGTGACGTGCCCGATCTCATGCCCGAGGACCGAGGCCAGCTCGGCCTCCGAGTTGAAGTGGGTGAGGATCCCGCGGGTGATGTAGATGTGCCCGCCCGGGATCGCGAAGGCGTTGACCGCCGGATCGTCGAGCACCACGAAGGTCCAGGGCAGGGACGGCCTCTCGGATGCCGCCGCCAGCCGCTGACCCAACGCCGCCACGTACTGCTGGATCGCCTCGTCCTCCAGCCGCGGCATGCTGGCGAGCACCTGCTCGTGGTACTCCGCCCCCATCGCCAGCTCCTGCTGCTCGCTGATCAGGGTGAGCTGGCGCTCCCCCGTCGCCGGGTTGACGCTGCAGGCGGCGATCGCCAGCCCGGCGGCCACCGCACCACCGAGAACGAGATTGCGGGCTGCGAGATGTCTCATCGTTCGGCCTCCTCTGGCCTCTCTTTCCGGGGTCAGTCTAGCGGAGCGGCGCGGCAGCGCGGAGGCGGAACCCGCCTCCACTGCGCTCAGGCTGTTCTACGCCGCCGCACGCGGCGCACCACGTACACGAGCAGCAGCAGCACGAGGACGACGGCGAGCACCGGAAGGATCAGGGCGATCAGCGACAGGCCGGTGGCGCCGGCCGCCTCGGCGGTGGCCACCGCCGGATTGCCCAGCCCCAGGGTGGTGAGCCCGGAGATGCCCCGGGTCCCGGCAGTGACCACCTGCACGGCCCCCGCCAGACCGCCCCCTGCGATGAGCGCCAGGGTCCACTTGAGGAAGGGGTCCATGCCGGTGATCACCGAGGCGCTGACCAGCACGCCGGCGACCACCGCCAGCGGGCTGGCCACGGTGTCCAGCACGTGATCCACGGCGGGGATGTAGTAGGCGGCGATCTCGAGCAGGGTGGCGACGGCGAAGGCAACCAGCGCCGGCGTGGAGGCCAGCAACTCGAAGCTGCCGCCGAACTCGACGTAGCCGCCGCGCGCGGCGAGATTGAGGATCAGGAGCGGCACGAAGATACGGAAGCCGCAGGCGGCCGCGAGGCCGAGCCCGAGGCAGAGCGACAGCAAAGTGTCGGTGCCGATCATGGGGCCTCCGTTGAGGACGCCATCGTCGCCGCGGGCCGCTGCGTCCCGGTCGCCGGCTCGTCGAGGAGACGGATGCGGCGCTCGTGCCTCCCCCCCTCGAACGGCGTCGCCAGCCAGACGTCGACGATCCGCAGGGCCAGCTCTTCGGGGATCAGCCGTTCGCCCAGCGAGATCATGTTGGCGTCGTTGTGCTGCCGCGCCAGGCGGGCCGACTCCTCGCTCCAGCACAGCGCGCAGCGCACACCCGGCACCCGGTTGGCGGCCATGGCCTCGCCGTTGCCCGAGCCGCCGAGCACGATGCCGCGCTGGCAGTCGCCGCCGGCGACGGCTTCGGCGGCGGGTCGGATCAACAGCGGGTAGTCGGCCGCCTCGGTGGAGTCGGTGCCGAAGTCGACGACCTCGTGACCGAGCCCTCGCAGATGCTCCTTGATGGCCTCTTTGTACCGGAAGCCCGCGTGGTCGGAGGCGACGGCGATGCGCATCGTCGCCCGCAGTTTATCGCGACGCGCGACGCCCTAGAGCGGAATACCAGGCGCGGGCCTCGGGGAGCCCGGCGAGCCGCGTGGCGAGCAGGTAGACGGCGGCGAAGGCGGCGACGGCGGCGGCGCCGAGCGGCAGACGGGGCGCCTCCCGCAGCCACCACCAGACGCCGCCGGCGGCGGCCGCCGCCGGCACCGTCCACAGAGCAAAGACCAGGGCCCGCCGGAGCGGCAGGCGCAGGCCGGGAACCCGCTCCTCGAGCCCCCGGCGCAGCAGCGCCAGCTCCAGCCATGACGTCACGCCTGAGGCGAGGGCGAGGCCGAGGGCGCCCAGGAACAGCGGCCTCGCGCCCGCCGGCAGGCCGGCCAGCTCGCCGACCGCGTGGCGATCGAGCCAGAACATCAGGGGCAGGCCGAGCAGGGTCGCGAAGACCACCCGGAGCACCGCCCAGCGGGCGGGCCGCCGGGTGTCGTCGAGGGCGAAGTAGACGTTCTGCAGCAGGCGCGACCAGGTGACCGCTGGCAGCCCCAGGGTGTAGCCGGTGAGCACCAGGTAGACGAGCCAGGCGTCGGCCGCTCCGAAGTTGCCGCGGCGGTAGACGGCGGACACCAGCGGCAGCCCGAAGGCCAGGAAGCCGACCGCCGTGGGCACCACGAGATATGCGATCTGGCGCAGCGAGCCGCCGGCCCGCGCCGCCACCTCCTGTGCCCGCCCGGCCTGGCGGGCGAGCTCCGGCAGCTCCGCAGCCGCCACCGACATGGCGAACAGGCTCACCGGCAGCACGTAGAGCGTCTGCGCCCAGCCCAGGGCGCTTTGCGCCCCGGTGACGAGCAGGGAGGCGAGGAAGATGTCGAGGAACGCCGAAAGCTGCACCGCCCCGCGCCCGAGCAGCATCGGCCAGAACGCCTTGAGCGCCGCGCGCACTCCGGGCGCGCGCAGGCTCCACGACGGGCGCAGGCCGCCGAGCAGGCGCAGCGCGGCCGGGAGCTGCACCGCGAACTGCAGCGCCCCGCCGGTCAGGCCTCCGAGGCAGGCGGCGAGCACGAGGCCACCGAGCGGCCCGCTCCCTTGCGGCGGCGCGGCCCCGAAGCCCGCCCAACCCAGCCGCAGGGCGCCCCAGAACAGCGCCGTCAGGATGGCCGCGTTCCAGATCACCGGCGCCACGTAGGGCAGGAAGAACCTGCGATGGCTGTTGAGCACCGTCAGCGCCCAGGCGGCGAGCACCAGGAAACCCGCCATTGGGAAGGTCCAGCGCACGGCGGCTACCGCCAGCTCCAACCGGTCGACGGTTGCGACACCGGCCGCCACGCCGGCCGCGTCCTTGAGGTAGCCGGCCGAGAAGAGGATCACCAGCGGACGCGCGGCGAGCACGCCGAGCAGGGCGAGGCCGGCGGCGACGGCGACGAGCAGCCCGAGCACCGCCCCGGCGAAGCGCCGGGCGTCCTCGCGCCGGCCCTCCTCCACCATCCGCGACAGCCCGGGGATGAAGGCCGCCGACAGCGTCTGCTCGCCGAGCAGGTTCTGCAGCAGGTTGGGCAAACGCAGGACGGTGCGGAAGACGTCGGCGTGCGGCCCGGCGCCGAAGAAGAAGGCGGTGGCCGCGTCGCGCAGGAATCCGAAGATCCGGCTCAGGAAGATGCCGCCGGCGACTCGAAGGGCATTGCGCATGGGAGAGGCCGGCACCAGGCTGCTTTGCTTCCAGATGGGGCGTAGAATCGAGACGCCGCGATGCCGATCTACGAATTCTACTGTCCCGACTGCCACCGCCTGTACAACTTCTTCTCGCCCCGGGTCGACACCTCGGCGCGGCCGGACTGCCCGCGCTGCGGCCGACCGGGCCTGGAGCGGCGGCCGGCGCGCTTCGCCACCCTGCGTGGAGGCGCCGGCCAAGGCTCCGACGAGCAACGGGAAGAGCTCTTCCCGGGCGTCGACGAGGCGAAGATGGAAGAGGCCTTCGCCTCGATGGCGGGCGAGCTGGAGGGCATGGCCGACGAGGAGGATCCCCGCACGTTGGCCCGGCTGATGCGCAAAATGACGGATACCGCGGGCGTCGAGCCGGCCGGCCCGATGCGCGAGCTCCTCGAGCGCCTGGAGTCGGGCGAAGATCCGGAGGCGCTGGAGAGCGAGCTCGAGGAGGCCTTCGGCGACGACGAGGACTTCGCCGACATGTTCCGACCGGCGGGTGCCACGTCCGGCCCGCGCAGCCGGCCCCCGCAACGCGACGAGACCCTCTACTTCCTGTAGATCGTGAGTGAGGAACGGCTAGCTCGAGCCCTCGCCGACCACGCCGGCGGATCGGTGCTGGTGGTGACCGGGGCCGGGGTGAGCGCGGCGAGCGGCATCAAGACCTTCCGCGGCTCCGAGCCCGACGCCATCTGGCGCCGCGACCCCCAGGAGCTGGCGACGCGGGCGTTCCTGAAGCGCGATCCGGTCACCCATTGGCACTGGTACGTGACGCGTTTCGCCGCCGTGGACACGGCGCGGCCGAATCCGGCTCACCAGGCGCTGGCCGACTACGAGCGCAAGCTGGGCGAAGCGGACCGCTTCCTCCTCGTCACCCAGAACATCGACACGCTGCACGAGCAGGCGGGCTCCCGCCGCCTGGTCAAGGTCCATGGCACGGCCGACCGCCTGCGCTGCTCGCGGCCCGGCTGCGATCTGGCGGCGCCCGTGGGCTCCCTGCCGCGCTCCGAGGTCGACCTGTCCGCCTTCCGGGAGTCGCCGGGCGACGACACGCTGCCCCGCTGCCCCAAATGCGCGGCGCTGCTGCGGCCCCACGTGCTGTTCTTCGACGAGTACTACACCGAGCACGAGGACTACGGCTTCGACCGCGTCCAGCGGGCGGCCTGGGAGGCCGAGCTCGTCCTCTTCGTCGGCACCTCGATGTCCGTCGGCATCACCGACCTCGTCTTCCGCGCCGGCAACGCCACCGGCGCCACCATGCTGCTGGTCGATCCCGAACCGCGCGTGGGAGCGTATACCGCGAGACTGAAGAGCGTTCGCGCCGCGGCCGAGGAGATCCTTCCGGCGGCAGTCGCGGCGCTCTGAACCCTGGGACCAAGGTCCAATGGCGCCGGCGGGGGCGGCTCGTTAGGGTACCGGGACCATGATGAGAACAGGACCATCGATCGCTCGCCGCTCCTCTCTCCACGGCCTGCTGTTCGCCGCCCTGGCGCTGGCCGCCACCGGGTCGATCGCCGCTCCGCTGCAGCGCGGCGGCGATCTCGGCGCCGTCGCAACGGGTGACCATCTCTACGTCGGCCAGGGATCGACGGTGGTGACTCTGGCCTCCGACGGGACCGGGTCACCGGAGATCGTCGACGTCACCGCGCCGCTTCCGGGGCTGGTTCGGGGGCTGGCGATCCACGAGGGGCTCCTGTTCGCCACCTGGCGCACCGACGAGCCGTCGGGAAAGCTGGCGCTCTTCTCGCTCGCCGACCCGGCGCAGCCCGAGTGGATCGCCGACATCCCCTACTCGGACAGCCCCTTCCTCAGCCCCGGCGGCCTGACGGTCGTCGGCACCACCCTGTTCCTCGTCGACAGCGAGATCGGGCTGCTGCCGATCGACGTCTCGAACCCGCAGGAGCCGGTGATCGGCACGCCGGTCACCGTTCCCGGCCTGCGCAGCGTGACGCAGCTCGACGCCGCCCACCTGGTGGCGTGGGGGCGCAGCTTCCTCGGCACGCTGAACGTCAATATCTACGACATCTCGAAGCCCTCGTCGCCGGTCGGGGTGGGTGGCTACGGCGGCGACAACCAGTTCGACGTCGCCCTCGGTGACGGCTTCATGGTGCTCACCGGACAGGGATTCCAGGTGGTCGACCTCAGCGATCCCACGAACCCCACGCTGCTCGCCTCGCAGCCGAAGGCGAACGGCTTCACCGGCACGGTGGTGGACGGGCACCTGCTGCTCGGTTGGGAAGGCGCCATCCACGTCTGGGATCTCAGCGACCCCGGCGCCCCGTCCGAGCTGCCGTCGATCTCCGCACCGGCGGATCGGACGCGCCTCATCGCCCCCGGTCCGGCGGCCGGGGAGACCTTCCTGCTCACCGACACGGCGCGGGTGCTGGCGCTCGACACGACGGTCGCCGGCGCTCCGGCGGTGGAGGCGGTGCTCGACCTGCCGGTGGGCGTCGACCCGACGGGCGTGGCCAGCGCCGGCTCGACGCTGTTCCTCTCCGATTTCTACAGCGGCCTGCGCGTCGTCGACACCGGCCTCGAGTCGCTCGGGCGCGTCGACCCCACGTCCCCGTTGCCGGCGTTCGAAGACGTCGCGGTCGACGGATCGCTGGCGCTGCTCGCCGACTGGAGCTTTGGGGTCCACACCGTCGACGTCAGCGCTCCCGAGAGTCCCGCCGTCCTGGGTAGCGTCGAGTTCGCGGTCGCCAGCGCCGTCGACCTCGCCGGCGATCGCGGCTGGGCGACGAGCACGACGAACGGCGGCTTCCTCGTCAGTCTCGACTTGAGCGACCCGTCGCAGCCGCAGATCACCAACTCCATCCCGATCGGCAAGGGCGTGGACGTGTTTGCCGTCGGCGACCACGTCTACGTCGCGGACGAAGACGCGGGGCTGCGGATCTACGACGTCTCCGGCCCCACGCCCGTCGAGGTGGCGCTGTACGCGGATTGCCCCTTTGCCGGAGCCGGAGGCGTGGACGTGCAGGGGACGCTGGCGGCGGTCGCCTGTACGAACAGCGAGCTGCATCTTCTCGACGTCTCCGATCCGGGCGTGCCGGTGCAGCTCGGGGTCTACAGTGACGACTCGCTCTTCATGGCCGGCTCGGCGGCGCTGATCGACGGCGACGTCGTCTACTTCGGGTACACGAGCGGCCTCGACGCGGTCGACGTCGCCGACCCCGCGGCGCCGGCGCTGATCGAGCGGATCGCCCTTCCCGGTGGAGCTCGCGCCCTGGCTCCCGCCTCCACGGGCGGTGCCTGGGTTGCCGCCGGCATGGGCGGCGCGGCGCTGGTGCAGGCGGGCGGCGGAGGTCCCGAGCTCTCCTTCGATCCGGCCAGCCTCGCGTTCGGTGACGTCGAGGTGGGCACGACCAGCCCGCCGCAGAGCGTGGCGCTGCACAACAGCGGCGACGCCGACGCCACCGGGATCGCCTTTAGCGGCCTGCCGGACGCCGGCTTCGAGGCCGATACCGGCGCCTGCGGCGACACCCTGCCGGCGGGCGGGAGCTGCAAGGTCGGCGTGACGTTCACGCCGCAGACGGTGGGGCCGGCCACGGCGGTGCTCCACGTCGCCAGCGATGCGGGCGCGTCGGCCGATCTCGACCTGTCCGGCAACGGCATCGGCGGCGGCGGTCCGATCGCCGACATCTCGCCGGAGTCGTTCAGCTTCACGGTGCCGGCGGGCGGCAGCGACAGCGACACGCTGAACGTCGGCAATGCCGGTGACGCCGATCTCGAGTGGAGTCTCGAGGAGGCCGAGGTCGGCTTGGTGGCGCAGAGCATGCCCTATGGCTACGGTCTCACCCGGGCGCCGCGGTTCCACGCTCCGCTGGGCTCGGACCGCGCCGCGGGCACCTTCAGGAACTTTCGGCGGGCGCCTGCCGACGCCGTCGTGCTGCCGGCAGCGCAGCCGGCGGCGATCGGCGATTTCACCGAGGGCTTCGACGACATCACGATGCTGCCGGGCGCCGGCTGGGCGCTGATCAACAACAGCGAGCCGGTGGGTCCGTCGAGCTGGTTCCAGGGCAACGGGACGGTCTTCCCGTCGCACGAG
>JBOGJI010000032.1:0-8439 GCA_050747865.1 Thermoanaerobaculia bacterium | reverse complement strand
CGTAATGCCGCGACCCGAGCGGCCACCCGTAAGCCGTGTGCGGGAAATCCGCATGCACGGTTTGAAAGGGGGTCTTGACTTCAACCCTCGCCAAACGGCGGGGAGGCAGTAAGGATCTACCAATGGCACGGATGAGCGCCACAGAAGCCTCGCGAAACTTCTCCGCCGTCCTCAACCGGGTCAGCGCCGGAGAGCGGATCGAGATCACCCGTAGCGGCTCTCCGGTCGCAGTCATCGAGCCGCCCGCAGTGCGGCTCGTGTCGTCGGCGCACCTGCGAGAGCTCCTGGCGACCGCCCCACGCCCCGACGAGGCGTTCGCGGACGACGTGCGCGCCTTGCGTTCCACGATCGGGCCGCCGCGCGAGCCTTGGCCCTCCTGATCGACACCGATCTGCTGATCGACCTCGAACGAGTCGGGGGCTCGCTCGAGGACGCCTCGTTCCTGGGCGATGAAGACTGTGCGATCAGCGTCATCACCGTAAGCGAGCTCCTACACGGTGCGCGGCGTGCGAAGGGTGACCGACGTCGGCGCCGCTTGGCATTCGTCGAGCACCTCCTCGCCGATCTCCGTCCCGTCCCGATCACCGAAGCGGTGGCGCGTGTGCACGCCGACATCTGGTCGGACCTCGCCGAGAGGGGAGAGATCATCGGGGCGCACGACCTGTGGATTGCCGCCACGGCCCTGGCCTATGGGTTCGGGCTGGCCTCACGCAACACGGCAGAGTTCGGTCGCGTCGAGGGCCTGCGGCTCGTCGCGCCACCCCAAGATTCCCAAACATCGCTTCCCTGACGTCGGCCTGGCCGCACGCTACTGATCGCCGAGCACGTCGACCGGGTCGACCCGTGTCGCGCGAAGCGCCGGGGCGATGCATGCCAGCAGCGCGACAGCTCCTGTCGTGGACGCGACGGCAACCAGGATGACGGGGTCCGTCGCCCTGACGCCGAAGAGCTGCCCTTGCAGGGCGCGCCCGAGCGCCAGCGCGCCGGCGAGACCGAGGGCGAGGCCAAGCGCAATCAGTATCAGCCCTTCGCCGAACACCAGCTGAAAGATGCCGCGCACGGTGCTCCCGAGCGCCATGCGAATGCCGATCTCGCGCCTGCGCCGGGCGACTACGTACGCCAGCACCCCGTGGACGCCGAGCACCGACAAGAACAGCGCGACCAGACCGAACGTGCTCGCCAGGGTGGTGGCTAGACGCTGGGAGACGAGCGAATGTGACGTCCGCTCGGTCATGGTCTGGACGTCGGAGAGCGGGAGATCGGGGTCGATCTCGGTCAGCACAGTCCGCACATCGCGGACGATCGCGGCGGTCTCTGTCGTCGTCTTGATCGCCAACCACCGCAGCCGGCCGAGCGGCGGCGCTTGCGTGTGTGGAAAGTAGGCGGTGCCGATCGACTCCGCCCGCGTGGCGAGGCCTTCCAACCGAACGTCGCGGACGACGCCGACGACCGTGTACGGTCCGGACTCCCCGCGATAGAGGCCTTTGCCGACCGGATCGTCGTTCGGCCACAGCCGCGCAGCGAGACGCTCGTCGACGATGGCCACGGGCAGGGTCGAATCGCGGTCGCTCTCCATGAAGCGCCGTCCGCGGACGAGCGGCGTGCCCATGGCTTCGAAGTATCCAGGCGTGATGCCGACGACCGATGGGACGATGGCGGGTTCGCCCGGTGCCGGTGGGCTCCCGGCGGCCGAAACCGGTGCCGGACTGGCGTAGCCGCTCAGCGCGATGTTCGACGTCATCCCCGCGCCCCGGACGCCTGGAATGGCGCGCACGCCGTCGAGGAGGCGATCGGACAAGGCGACGACGGCCTCCGCATCCGGATATCGCGATGGCGGCGGGAAGATCGTCGCCGTTGCGACACGTGTGGCCGTGAACCCGGCATCCACGCTCAGCAGATGGCGCAGACTCGTCACCAGCAGCGCGGCGCCGATCAGCAGCATGATCGACAGCGCGACCTGCATGACGACCAGCCCGCGGCGAAACGTACGCGCCGTTCGCCCGCCCGTCCCGTGCCGGCTGCTCTCGGCCAGCGCCCGGCGGATGGGGACCGAGCCCGCCGTTGCCATCGGCATCAGTCCCACCAGGAGGCCGACGAGCCCTGACACGACAGCGACGAACGTGATCGCGGTCGCGTCGATCTGGGCACCTGCGGCGTTCGGCAGGTTCTCCATTCCCGTGGATGCCAGCGCCCGGAGGATCCCGATGCCGACGACCACGGCGGCCAGTCCGCCAACGCCCGCGGGGACGAGGCCTTCGATCACCAGCTGCCGGACGATCTGGAATCGGCGAGCCCCGAGCGCCAGGCGTGTCGCCAGCTCGCGCGCCCGGACGCTCGACCGGGCGAGCGCCAGATTCGCGATGTTGATCGTCCCGATCAGCAGCACGAATCCGGCCGCCGCCCAGAGCAGATAGAGCGTTCGGCGGACATCGCGTGTCAGCGCCTCTTGCAGGGGCGTCACCAAGGTGTACATGCCGAGCTCCGCGAAGCGAAGCTCGGGAAAGCGCTCCACGGTTCTGGCACGCAGTGCGTCGACCTGCGCCCGCACCTGTTCGACGGTCGCGCTTGGCCGCAGCCGGCCGACATGGAAGAAGCCGTAGCGGGCGCGCGCACTGTCCGACCTCTGCTCCGCGGTGAAGGCCAGCGGAATCCAGAACTGAGTGTCGTGGCTTTCCCTCGCGTGGCCATCGGGGCCGGCGTCGAAGAACGAGAACCCTGGCGGCATCACCCCGACGATGGTGTACGGCTGTCCTGTCCAGCCCAGTCGCAGGTCTTGCCCGATCACCGCCGGGTCACCACCGTAGAGCCGCTGCCACAGCCCATGGCTCAAAATCACCTTGTGCTCGGCGCCGATCTCACCTTCGGCGTTAGCGAACGTCCGGCCGAGAGCGGGAGGCACGCGCAAGAGTCGAAACAGCGACGGCGTGGCTCGCATGCCGCGGAGCTCTTCGGCCGTGCCGTCGATGGTCACCGTGTCATACCAGTACATGAACATCGCCTGCTCTTCGAGCGCGGTGAGCGCCGCGCGCCGGTCGAAGTACGAAGGCGCGTCGTTCGCCAGGATGTCGTTCGGCGTGACGGTGGGGTAGACGTCACCGAGGGCGACGAGGCGATCGGCCTCGGGAGTCGGCAGGGGACGCAGCAGCACGGCGTTGACCACGGTGAAGATGGAGGTGTTCGCGCCGAGGCAGACGGCCAGCGTCAGGACGACGGCGGCGCTGAAGCCGCGCTCCTTCACGAGCAGCCTGATGCCGGCGCGACAATCGCCGGCGACGCCGGTCGTCAGGCGGTCTCGAAGCGACGAGACGACACGGCGTTTCGTAGGACCGGCCAGCGGGGGTCGGTCGGCATGCACCAAGCGCGTGATCACCGGCTCGGCGTCGAGCAGCTCTCGGCTGAGGGCGTTCCAGTCGGGGATCTGCCGCTGCAGGGCCGTCCACGCCTCGTCGTCGGTCAAGCCGTCCGCGAGCAGACCCTCATAGGCTTCCTCGAGCTGTGCGGACCATTCCTCGACGACCTTGGCCTCACGGTCGGAAGGCAGAGCCAGCGACGACACCTGCTGCCGGACGAACGCCAGAAGATCACGCATATTCGAGACCCGCCGCCTGCTGCACGGCCTGCATGAAGGTGCTCCAGTCCCGACGCCGCTCGGCGAGAACCTTCCGCCCGGCGCTGGTGAGCCGGTAGTATCGCCGCCGCCGCTGCCCAGCCTTCTCGACCCATCGTCCGGCGATCAAGCCTCGCCGTTCGAGGCGGTAGAGGACCGGATAGAGCGATGCCGCGTGGAACGACACCGCGCCGTCCGACCGCGCGGCGATCTTCTGCGCGATCTCGTAGCCATGGCGCTGACGGTTCTCGAGCTGCGCAAGGACCAGCAGCTCAGCCGTCCCCTTCTTCAGCGCGTGCTCCTCATCTTTCATGACCACCATATGTGGGAATCATATAGCATCGCGGTCTGCCCCGCAAGCGTGACGTGGGTATAGTGCGCCCCCCATGAACGGCGCCGGATCGCCCATCGACCGGCTTGCCGAGCGCCCCCTGATCGTGGTGACCGGCAAGGGGGGCGTCGGCAAGACCACGGTGACCGGGCTGCTGGCCCGGGCCGCGGCGCGCCGGCGCCGCAAAGTGCTGGCTCTCGAGGCCGATCCCCGGGAGAGCCTGCACCGCCTGTTCGGCGTCTCGCCTTCCGACGGCGCCACGGTGGCGGCCGGCGACGGCGTGGCGCTGCACCACCTGCGGCCGCGGGTGGCCCTCGACGAGCTGGTTGCCTGGCGGCTGGGCTCGCGCTGGGTCGCTTCGCGTCTGGCCGAGAGCAGCGGCTACGAGCACTTCGCCGAGGGCGCCCCCGGCCTCAAGGAGCTGGCGGTCTTCGCCTGGATCCTGGAGAGGCTGCGCAACGAGGACCGGGCCTCAGAGCGGCCGCAGACCGTGGTGCTGGACGCGCCCGCCGGGGGCCATGCCGCCGCCTGGCTGGAGGCGCCGCGGCTGGTGGCGGAGGCCATCGGCAGCGGTCCCGTGGCCGAGCTGGCCCGCGAGCTCGACGCGGCCCTCGCCGACGGGGCGCACACGGCGATCGTCCTGGTGACGCTGGCGGAGGAGATGCCGGTCACGGAGTCGCTGGAGCTGGCGGCGCAGCTGCGGGCGCACAGCGGGCGGCTCCCGGATCTCGCCGTCGTCAACGGCCTCCTTCCGCCCTGGCCTGCGGAGGGTGGGGAGGCGAACGACGATCCCGCGGCGTCGATGTGGGGCGCCTGGCGCCGCCTGCAGCAGCGCGAGCGGGCCCGCCTCGCCGAGGGCCTGCCGATCCCGTGCATCGAGCTGCCCCGCCTCGCGGAGGAGGCCGGCCCCGGTCTGCTGGCGGGGCTGGCCGCAGCCCTCGAATCGGGTACTGGCGTCATTCCATCGACAGGGGCGCGCGTCGATGTCCCGGATGTCGTAGCGGCCGAGCTCGTCTCGGCCGACCCGCGTGGGGCGACCACAGGCTTTCGGCGCGCGGTGCCCAGGCCCGACACTACCGACGGGGTGCTGCCGCCGCTGCTGGTCGTCGTCGGGGCCGGCGGGGTGGGGAAGACGACGCTCGCCGCCTCCGTCGCCGCCGCCCAGGCGCGCCGCGGGGACGACACCCTGGTCATGACGTTCGACCCTTCGCTGCGTCTGCGGCAGGCCCTCGGTCTGGGGGAGGAGGCGCTGGACGCGGCGGAGGTCGAGGTGCCGCAGCCGGGTCCGGGCCGGCTGACGGCGTCCCTGCTCGACGCCCGCCGTACCTTCGACGGGTTGGTAGGGCGCTACGCCCCCGACGCCGGCGCCACGCAGCGTATCCTGGCCAACCGTTTCTACCGCCACCTGGCCGGTACCCTGGCCGGGGTGCTGGAGTACATGGCGGTGGAGCGGCTCTACGAGGCCGCCGGCGGGATCGGCTCGTCGAGCATCGTGCTCGACACCCCGCCGACGCGCCAGGCGCTGGACTTCCTCGACGCGCCGCGCCGGATCGTCTCCTTCCTCGACTCGCGCGCCCTCAAGATGGGCCTGAAGGACTGGTTCGACGACGCCGGACGCCTGCGCACGGCGCGCCGCATGGGCGCGCTCGGGCGACGCCTGGAGAGCTATCTCGACGACCTCGTGGGGCTGGAGCTGTTGCGCGAGATGGCCGAGTTCTTCCAGGCCTTTGCGCCCCTCTACGCCGGGTTCCGCGAGCGCGCGCTGGAGGTCGAGAGGCTCCTGCGCTCACCGGAGACCGGGTTCCTGCTCGTCACCACGGGCGAACCGGCGCGCGTGCCCGATGCCCTGTATTTCGCCCGCAAGCTGGCCGATCGCGGGATGCGTCTGGCGGGGGTGGTCGTGAACCAGATCCACCCGTCCGCGGCCGAGGGCGGGGGCGGCTCGGCGCCCGACCAACGCGCTTCGCGCGTCGGTGCCCACGGGCGCGCCCTGCTCGCCTGGCTGAGCGACCAGGACCGACGAGGTCTGGAGGAGATGCGGCGTCTGCTGCGCGACGCGGCACCGGTGGTGGAGGTGCCGCTGGCCTCCACGCCGCCGGCGGCGCTGGCGGATCTCACCGGCCTGGGCGAACGGCTACTGTCGCGCCTCGCGGCGCGGGAGGAGCCTTTACCCCACGTGCCCGCCTAGCATTGCCGCACCGCGGAAAGAGGGGCTTGACACGTATGCCGCAGTGCGGTATAAATCACCTGTTGCTTGCCGCGGGGCGGCAAGATCAAAGGAGACGAGCCCATGGTAAGACTGATCAAGCGTTACGAGAGCCGCAAGCTGTACGACACCGAAGAGAGCCGTTACGTCTCCCTCGAGGAGCTGGCCGAGTGGGTGCGGTCGGGGCAGGAGATCCAGGTGGTCGACAACGCCACCTCGGAGGACGTCACCGCCCAGACCTTGACCCAGGTCATCCTTGAGCTGGGGAAAAACGGCCGTTCCCGTCTGTCCAGCGACTTCCTGCACGATCTGATCCGCTTCGGCGAGCGGGCCTGGCAGAACGGGGTGGAGCAGGCGCGCGAAGGCGTGCACCGTGTGGTCGAGGCGTCGATGGATCGCCTGGGCCCGGTGCGCCGCGCGCGCGAGGAGATGAGCGACCTGAAGTCGCGCCTGCAGGAGCTCGAGCGCGTGATCGAGGAGCTCGAGGTCAAGCGGTGACGTCAGAGAACCAGAACGAAACTAGGACAAGGAGAGAGAAGACATGGCCCCCAAGACCAACGCAGGCAAGTTGCCGAAAGATCTGAAGGAGTCGGCGCGCAAGATCTGGCTCGCCGGGCTTGGCGCCCTGGCGACCGCCGAGGACCAGGGAACGAAGGTGTTCCAGTCGCTGGTGGAGCGCGGTGAAGGTTTCGAGACCCGATCGGAGAAGCAGCTCGGCAAGGTCAAGGACCAGGTGAAGAACGTCGCCGGCAAGGCCGAGGCGCAGTGGGACCGCGTCGAGAAGTTTGTCGACGAGAAGGTGTCGGCGGCGGTGAAGAAGCTGGGGATCCCCGGCCGCGACGAGGTCAAGACCCTGACCCGCCGCGTCGAGGAGCTGACCAAGAAGGTCGAGCAGCTCAAGCCGCAGGCGGAAAAGGCGGCCAAGGTGGAGAAGCCCGCCAAGGCGGCCAAGCCGTCGGCGGCGAAGGCGGCCTCCAAGACCGCCGGCAAATCCACGAACAAGGCCGCCTGAGCGGCACGAAGAGCGCGATGGGGAGGAAGGGGAGGGGCCGGGCCGGTCACCGCATCGGCCTGGCCCTCGCCGGGGGCGGTCCGGAGGGTGCGATCTACGAGATCGGCGCCCTGCGCGCGCTCGACGAGGCGCTGGCCGGCGTCGAGCTGAACGACCTGCACGTCTACGTCGGGGTCTCGGCCGGAGCCTTCATCGCCGCCAACTTGGCGAACGGGCTGACCACGGCCCAGATGTGCCGGGCGATCGTCAAGTCCGAGCCGGGCGAACATCCGTTCGTTCCCGAGACCTTCTTCACCCCCGCCTTCCGGGAGCTGGCCCGGCGCGGCCTGTCCGTGCCGGGCCTCTTCTTCGAGTCGCTGCGCGACTACCTGAGCCACCGCCACGAGCTGAGCCTGCTCGAGTCCCTGACCCGTCTGGGCCGCGCGCTGCCCGTCGGAGTGTTCGACAACGAGCCGATCCGCGAGTACCTGTCGCGCATCTACACCATCCGCGGCCGCACCGACGACTTCCGGCGCCTCGGCCGCCGGCTCTTCGTGGTCGCCGCCGACCTCGACTCCGGCCGCGCCGTCTGCTTCGGCAGCGAGGGCTACGACCACGTGCCCATCTCCACGGCGGTACAGGCGTCCACGGCGCTGCCGGGGCTCTACCCGCCGGTGGAGATCGACGGCCGCCACTACGTGGACGGCGTGCTGCTCAAGACCATGCACGGCTCGCTGGCTCTGGAGGAGGGTGCCGATCTGCTGCTCTGCCTGAACCCCATCGTGCCGGTGGACACGGCGCGCGCGGTGGAGGCCGGGGTGATGCGCCGCGGCAAGCTGATCGACCGCGGCCTGCCGATGGTGCTCTCCCAGGCGCTGCGCACCCTGGTGCGCTCCCGGCTCGAGGCCGGGATGAGCTCCTACCAGAGCCTCTTCAACGGTGCGGACATCGTCCTCTTCGAGCCCAAGCGCGACGACTACCGGATGTTCTTCTTGAACGTCTTCAGCTTCGCCGACCGCCGGCGGGTCTGCGAGCATGCCTACGAGTCGACCCGCGGCGAGCTGCTCGCCCGCTACGACGAGCTCGCCCCGCGCCTCGCCCGGCACGGCGTCGAGCTGCGCCGCGACGTCCTCGAAGAAGAGCGCGACCTGTGGCGCGGCGTCGGGCTCCCGGGAGCGGAGGCGACAGCCTCGCGCGGCGTGCTCGACGACCTCGACCGCGCCCTCGACCGCCTGGAGCGGAGCCTCGACGCCCTGCTGTCCTAGTGTTGTGTCTCCAACATGGCTTTGCCAGATGCGCGAGTC